>CAKZXL010000783.1 GCA_937883885.1 uncultured Aquincola sp.
CCCATCGTGGTGCGGCAGAACTGGCTCGATGCCTACGACTACACGACCGACAAAGGCGCGGTCGTGCTCAACGAGTACGCCCGCACGAATGACCCGTTCGCGCGCATCGGCAAGGAGTCGGTGACGGTGCAGATCACCAGCGTGACCCGCGCCAGCGACACGTCTTTCAACGTGCGCTGGACGGAAACGCGCTTCGTCAATGGCGCGCTGGATCGCACCGAACGCTGGAACGCGGTGATTTCCACGGTGCTGCAAACCCCGCGCACCGAGCAGCGTCTGCGCAAGAACCCCCTGGGCATCTACGTCAACGGGCTGTCGTGGAGCCGCGAACTGGAAGCTAACGAAGGAGCAAAACCATGAATGATCTTTTCCGTAAATCCGCCTTGCCGGTGATGCTTCTGGCTTCGACCGTGCTGTTCTCTGGCTGCGCTACTCAGGGCAAGCCGCCACCGACCATTTCGCTCGATGAGCCGGTGCAGGCCCAGCCGCTGCCGGAGCCACCAAAACCGGTGGAGGTGGTCACGGTGCCGCAGCCGCTCGCGCTGCCGTCGCAGTTGAAACCACTGCCAGAGACCGAGGAGGCCAAGCCCGCGCCGGAACCCGCGGATGAGAAAGTGCGCGTCTCGCGCGCCAATGCCGAGGCCCGTGTCGCGCCCACGCGCGAAGGCTACGTCAACGCGATCCAGGTCTGGCCCTTTACCGATGGCGCGCTTTACCAGCTCTATGCGGCCGTGGGCCGCGTGACGGTGGTTTCGCTGCAGCCCGGCGAGGAACTGGTGACGGTCGCGGCCGGCGACACGGTGCGCTGGATCGTCGGGGACACGTCGAGCGGCAGCGGTGAGGCTCTGCGCGTCAACGTGATGGTCAAGCCGATCCGCTCGGGCTTGAAGACCAATCTGGTCATCACCACCAGCCGCCGGACGTATCTGCTGGAGCTGACTTCGACCGAAAAGACGTGGATGGCGTCGGTGTCCTGGGAGTACCCGAAGGACAAGATGCTGGCCTTGCAGCGCCAGGCGCAGGCGGCCAGCGCCGCCGCCCCGGTCGATAGCGGCCTGTCGCTGGAGAAGATCCGTTTCCGCTATGCCATCAGCGGCAGCAATCCGCCGTGGAAGCCGCTGCGTGCTTTCGATGACGGCGAGAAGGTCTACATCCAGTTCCCGCCCGGCATCGCCCAGGGCGAGCTGCCGCCGCTGTTCGTGATCGGCGCGCAAGGCGACGGGCAACTGGTGAACTACCGATTCCGTGCGCCGTACTACATCGTTGATCGCCTGTTCGGCGCGGCCGAACTGCGCCTGGGCGGGGACAAAGGCGACGTGGTGCGGATTGAGCGCACGGACGGCACACGGAGGAACTGACCATGAGCCAGGACGATTCCCCTGATCTTGCGGCGCAGGCGGGCAAGGTCGCGCCCGAGGCGGTGGCGCTGCGCGCCCAGCCGCGCCCGGTCACGCGCCTGAACCGGCGCACGCTGGCCATCCTCGTCGGCGTCCTGTCGGTCGCCGTGCTCGGGGCCACGATCTGGTCATTGCAGCCGCACCGGCGCGGCACGGGCGAGCAGACCGAGCTTTACAACGTCGATCGCGTCTCGAAGTCCGAGGGGCTGGATGGTCTGCCGGCCGACTACTCGAAGCTGCCGCCGAAGGTGCCCGAGCTGGGGCCGCCGCTGCCGGGTGATCTCGGCCCAGCCATCGTGAAGTCGCAGCAGCCGGTGACGCCGGCCTACGCACCGCCGGGACATGATCCGGCGGATGCGTGGCGCAAGGAGGCCGATGCGGCGGCGAACTCGTCGGTGTTTTTCCGCTCGGGCAACCAAGGCAAGGCCACCGCGCCGGTCACGGCGCAAGCCGCTGCGGCTGCGCCCGGCAGCGCCTTGGCGGGCTTCGACCCGCTGGCCGCTGGCCCGGCCTCGACGGCGGCCCAGCCATCCGACCCGACAGCCGTGCAGAACCGGCAAGACCAGAAAGAGGCTTTCCTGAAAGGCGGTTCTACGGAAACCCGCAATTCCGGCAATCTCCAGATGCCGGCCTCGCCGTATCAGGTCATGGCGGGAACGGTGATCGCGGGCGCGCTGGTGACGGGCATCAAGTCCGATCTGCCGGGCGACGTGATAGCCACGGTGACGGAGCCGGTCTATGACACGGCCACTGGCAAGTTCCTGCTGATCCCACAGGGATCGCGCATCCTGGGCAAGTACAACAGCCAGGTGAGCTACGGGCAGAGCCGCGTACAGGTGGTGTGGAACCGCGTCATCCTGCCGGACACGTCCTCGCTGAAGCTAGACAACCTGGCGGGCACTGACCCTGCCGGCTATTCCGGCCTGGAGGATGGCGTCGATTGGCATTGGGATCGCGTCTTCGCGGGTGCGGCGCTGACGACCCTGCTGGGCGTGGGTGCCGAGTTGGCCGCACCGGAAAACCGGCAGGATGGCAACCGCATCGTGATCGCTGGGCGCGATAGCGCGCAGGACAGCATCAACCAGGTCGGCCAAGAGATGACCCGGCGCAACATGAACATCCAGCCGACGCTGACCGAGCGGCCGGGCCTGCCGGTGCGGATCATCGTCAACCGCGATTTTGTGCTGCGGCCGTACCAGCCTATGTTCTTCAACCGTGGAATTGCGAAATGAACACCACCAGGAAGTTGCGGCTTGGGCCGCTGCCCAAGGTCGAGAGCGTCAAGCTGGCCTTTGCGTGCCCGGTCAGCCTGAAAGCCGACCTCGACCGTTACGCCGCGCTGCACGCGCAGGTGTACGGCGAAGCGGTCGATGCCACGACGCTGATCCCGCACATGCTAGAGGCCTTCATGCAAGGAGACCGTGGGTTTCAGAGAAACAGCGCTAGTAAACACGCATTGCAAAACGCTGGTGGAGTAACCATCTCCGGTTGCCGTACGCCGTGAGCTTTTTGGCTATGCGTGACCTAGGTTGCGGGAGTTGGCATCGCGGCTTCGAATTTCGAGGGCTGCAAGCGGTGGGGTGTGCTACAGGTGCGCCATTCACCCACCCGCCAAGTGCTTCAGTGCTTGTGGCCGCCCTGGGCATCGTGGCCAGCCGGCTGGGCGCTGGCGTTGAGCGCACGCACGGGAGCCTTCACTTCGACCGATTCGCGCTTGCCGTCCGGGCCCTCGATGACGAGGGTCAGAGGCACCGTGTCGCCTTCCTTCACCTGCTGCTTCAGGTCCATCAGCATCACGTGGTAGCCGCCGGGCTTGAGTTCCACGGTCTTGCCTGCGGGCAGCTCGACGGCCGGCACCTGGCGCATCTTCATCACGTTGTCCTGCATGGCCATCTCGTGGACCTCGACGGCGGGCGTAAGCGGCGAGCTGGCCGAGACCAGCTTGCTATTCTTGGTTGCCTTCAACTGCATGAAGGCGCCGGTGGCTTTCTGTTGCGGTACGGTGGCGCGCACCCAGGCATCTTTGACGGTGACTTGCGCCTGGGCGGTGGCCGCGAGCAGCGAGGCGGCGACGATGGCTGTGCGGATGACGAGTTTCATGGTGTTCTCCTTGAGGGGATAGAGGGTCAGGCAGGGTTCAAGAGCTTGCGGATGTCGTCCGCATAGTCTTGGGCGGGTTGCTCATGGCGCAGGGCCAAGCGCAGCTTTCCTAGCGGGTCGTAGACGTAGCTGAGCGATGTGTGGTCCATGGTGTAGGACGATCCCGTCGGCATTTTCTTGTAGTAGACCTTGAAGTCCTTGGCGATCTGTGCGGTGCGTTCCAGGTCGCCGTACAGACCGATAAAGCTGGGGTCGAATGCAGCCGTGTAGGCTTTGAGCACCTCGGGCGTGTCGCGCTCGGGATCGACCGTGACGAACAGTGTCTGGAAGCGCTCGCCGTCGGGGCCGAGAAGCCGCTTGACCTCGGCCGCCCGCGCCAGGGCCGTCGGGCAGACATCTGGGCACTGAGTGAAGCCGAAGAAGACCAGGATGGCCTTGCCTCGGAAGTCCGCCAGCGTGCGCTCATTGCCATCCGGGTCGGAGAGCCGGATGTCCGTGGCATAGGTTGCACCGGTCAGATCGACACCTTTGTACGTGGGGACGTCTCAGAAAACGGAAAATAAAGCACGTTAAGCCCATTGCAGACGCTAGATATTGACGAGTACGTCGGGTTTTCTCTTGTTTGAGTTGCCTCTTGTGGTAAGATAGTAATCAATTACTATCTTACAAGGAGTGCTCGTGGACACCCATCCAAAGCATCTGCCGGCCGATGAACGTCGTGCCGTAACTGTCGAGTCCGTCGTGGCGCTTGCCGGTTCACAAAACCCAAGCGAGATAACCACTGCAGCTATCGCTAAACACATGAACTTGACCCAGGGTGCGCTGTTTCGGCACTTCCCGAACAAGGAAGCCATTTGGCAGGCGGTCATGGAGTGGGTAGCAGAGCGCCTATTAGCCAGAATCGATCGATCCGCACAAGGAATCGAGTCGCCCTTGGCAGCCATGGAGGCGATGTTCATGAGTCATATCGAATTCGTAGCTGAGCACCCAGGCGTGCCAAGAATGATGTTTGGTGAGCTTCAGCGTGCCGAATCGACACCGGCCAAGCGCATGGTGCAAACCTTGATTCAGCGCTACGGCGAACGTTTGCATCGTCTCATCGAGAAAGGCAAGGCCAGCGGCGAGTTGTCTCCCTCGCTTGACAACGAGGCGGCGGCAACGCTGTTCATTGGCACGATCCAGGGCTTGGTCATGCAATCGCTGTTGGCGGGTGATGTGGGACGTATGCACCGCGATGCGCCGCGCGTCTTTGCAATTTATCGGCGTGGCATAAGGAGTGCGCAATGAAAAAGTTACCCTTGCAAGGCCGCACCCTGGCGCTGCTTGCCGTCATCATTCCTTTGCTGGTGCTTTTTATTTATGTCGGTCTGCGATCAGGGCCGCTCGCCCCGGTCGCGGTGACGGTGGCAAGCGTGGAATCACGGGCTATCACACCGGCGCTGTTCGGCATCGGCACGGTGGAGGCGCGCTACACCTACAAGATCGGGCCGACGTTTGCCGGGCGCGTCAAACGCCTGGAGGTGCATGTAGGCGACCAGGTCAAGGCCGGACAGGTGCTCGGCGAGATGGAGCCGGTCGACCTCGATGATCGGGTGCGCTCACAGGAGTCGGCATTCAAGCGTGCGGAAGCGGCTTTGCGCGAGGCAGAAGCCCGGCAAGCCTACGCGCAAACCCAGGCGCGCCGCTACGAGCAATTGTTTGCGGTGCGCTCGACCAGCGAGGAAATCGTCACCACCAAGCGGCAGGAACTGCAGATCGCCGATGCCGCCTTATCTGCCGCTCGGGAAGATATTGTCCGGGCACGCTCCGACCGCGAAGGACTCGTCGCGCAGCGGAGCAATCTGCGCCTGATCGCGCCGGTCGACGGTGTAGTCGCCGTGCGCGATGCCGATCCCGGCACGACCATCGTCGCGGGCCAGGCCGTGGTGGAAGTGATCGACCCCAAGAGTTTGTGGATCAATGCGCGCTTCGACCAGATCAGCGCATCGGGGCTGGCTGGGGGGTTGCCGACTCTTATCGTCCTGCGTTCGCGTGGTGGCCAGACCTTGAAAGGTCGCGTGCTGCGGGTGGAACCCAAGGCCGACGCGGTAACCGAGGAAACGCTTGCCAAGGTGACATTCGATAACAAACCAGAACCTTTGCCACCGGTGGGTGAACTGGCCGAAGTCACGGTTGACTTGCCGGCGCTCCCGGCCGCTCCACTGATCCCCAACGCTGCCGTCCAGCGTGAGGGCGACAAAGTTGGTGTCTGGCAAATCGTGGATGGTGATCTGCATTTCTCCCCGGTCAAGCTCGGCACTTCCGACCTCAATGGTTACGTGCAGGTGCGCGAAGGGCTCAAGAATGGGGACCAGGTTGTGACCTATAGCGAAAAGGCACTGACGGCGCGCAGCCGCATCCATGTGGTCGACCATATCCCACGAGTGTCACGATGATCAGCCTGGCCGGCCGCGACATTCTCCATGCCTGGGGAAAATTCGTCTTCACCGGCATCGGTCTGGGTCTGCTGATCGGCGTCACCCTGGTCATGGCTGGGGTGTACCGAGGCATGGTGGACGACGGCAAGGCGTTGCTCGACAACAGTGGCGCTGACCTTTGGGTGGTGCAAAAGGATACTCTGGGTCCTTATGCGGAGTCGTCCAGCCTCAACGATGACGTGTATCGCGCCATTCTCGCCATGCCGGGAGTCTCACAGGCAGCGAACGTGACCTACCTGACCATGCAGGTACGCAAGGGCGAGAGTGATGTACGCACCATGGTGGTCGGCATCGCGCCCGGTGCGTTGGGGGCTACACCCGGATGGCCTCCTTATCTCGTCGCTGGACGCCAGATCACGCGCGGTCACTACGAGGCGGTGGCCGACATCGCCACCGGCTTCAAACTGGGAGATCGTCTTGCCATTCGCCGAAATCATTACACCGTCGTGGGGCTGACACGGCGCATGGTGTCGTCCAGCGGCGACCCGATGGTATTCATTCCGCTCAAGGATGCCCAAGAGGCTCAGTTCCTCAAGGACAACGACGCCATTTGGCAAAGCCGGCGTCGCACCGAAGCCAACCCGGCCTTCAATCGACCCGGTGTTACTGGTTTGCTGGATGCCGTGATTGCTTCACAGAGCACCAACGCGTTCGTCAATGCAGTGCTGGTCACTCTGAAACCTGGTCATGCGCCGGACGAGGTTGCCGAATCCATCCGGCGCTGGAAACGTTTGACGGTCTACACACGGGCACAGATGGAAGACATCCTCGTCGGCAAGTTGATCGCCACGTCGGCCAAGCAGATCGGCATGTTCTTGGTGATTCTGGCCATCGTTAGCGCGGCCATCGTTGCCTTCATCATCTATTCGCTGACGATGGACAAAATCCGCGAGATCGCGGTATTGAAGCTCATCGGCACACGCAACCGAACCATCGCCGCGATGATCATGCAGCAGGCGCTCGCCCTGGGCGTGATTGGTTTCGTGGTCGGCAAGATCACAGCCACTTTCTCAGCGCCCCTGTTTCCCAAGTACGTACTGCTGATGCCGTTCGACTCCATCGCCGGTTTTTTCGCCGTGCTCGTGATCTGCGTTCTAGCCAGCATCGTCGCCATTCGCATGGCACTCAAGGTCGACCCGGCCGAAGCCATTGGAGGTTGAGATGAGTGGCAAAGGCATTCGCATCGAAGGTTTGAGAAAACGTTATGGCGAGGGCGATACCGCGGTCAATGCCTTGAAAGGCGTGGACATGCAGGTGGCACCCGGCGAGGTGGTGGGCCTGATTGGCCCTTCCGGGTCCGGCAAGAGCACGCTGCTCAAATGTCTGGGCGCGGTGATTGATCCGACCGCCGGTCGCATGACGCTGGGCGATGAAGTGATCTACGACGATGGCTGGAAAGTCCGCGACTTGCGCGCCTTGCGGCGCGACAAGATCGGTTTCGTTTTCCAGGCACCATACCTGATTCCGTTTCTCGATGTCACCGACAACGTGGCGCTACTGCCGATGCTCGCAGGCGTCGCGAATGGGGAGTCGCGCGCGAAGGCACTGGAACTGCTCACCGCGCTCGATGTGCAACACCGGGCTCGCGCCATGCCCTCGCAACTCTCCGGTGGCGAGCAGCAACGGGTCGCCATTGCGCGAGGTTTGGTCAATCGCCCTCCGGTGATCCTGGCTGATGAGCCCACAGCTCCACTAGACAGTGAGCGCGCCATGGCTGTAATCCGCATCCTCAATGACATGGCTCGGAAGTTCGAGACCGCCATCATCGTCGTCACCCATGACGAAAAGATCATCCCCACTTTCAAGCGCATCTACCACATCCGCGACGGTGTGACCCATGAGGAAGCTGGCGAAGGGCGGGAGTTCGAATGAGAGAACGATTGAATTACAGGAGAATTTCATGACCCACCGCAAACACAGCCACGCATTTGGAACTATCACCCTGACCGTTACGGCCTGCCTGCTTTTATGGGGTTTTCAGTTGCCAGCTTGGGCTGGTGACGCTACCCAGGTTGAGCCACTGGCGCTACGCAAGATCATGCAGGAACTCGGGCGCAACATGCAGGCTATTACCGGTGCGATTTCGCAGGAGGAATGGGTTCAGGTCGTTCAGCTCGCCCCAAAAGTTGCTGCACACCCCGAGCCACCGCTTACTGAAAAAATGCGCATCCTTGCTTACCTCGGCGCTGATGCGACCAAGTTCAGAAACTTTGACGCGCAGACTCACGAGGCGGCGCTGGCCATGAAGCTGGCTGCTGCGAGCAGCGACGGCAAGGCGGTGATCCAATCATTCGCCCACGTGCAGGAAAGCTGCTTGGGCTGCCACCAAGCTTTCCGTAAACCTTTCGTGGAGCATTTTTATGGAGCACGCTAAAACATGCCAGCGCCCCATCAGCCTCGAAAGACGGCTTGCGGCAACTTACCTGGTAGCTGGTCTGGTCACCGCCGGTCTGGCCGGTTGCGCCGCCGGCCCTGATTTTCAGCGTCCCACCGCACCCGATGTGGCTCGCTACACTGCAACACCGGTGGCTGATAGAACCGCGTCCGCTCCCACGCAGTTCGGCGAAACACAACGTCTAGTCGAAGGGCTTCCGATCGAAACGCAATGGTGGCAAAGCTTGGGTTCATCCACACTCGACGGACTGATCAACGAAGCTTTCCATGTCAGCCCGACGCTGGCGAGCATCAGCGCCAATTTGCGACAGGCGCAGGAGCTTCTTGCCGCACAGGCGGGCTCGACGCAATATCCACAGGTAGATGTCGCACTGGGATCTCAGCGCCAGCAAATGAGTCCCAGTAGCCAAGGGTTGAGCGGAGACGCACGTCAATTCAGCCTCTACAACGCCAGCGTTGGCGTGCATTACAACCTCGATCTGGCTGGCGGCAACCGGCGCGCACTCGAAGCCTTGGCTGCTCGCGCCGACTACCGTCGCTTCGAACTGAATGCTGCGCGCCTGGCCCTTGCCGGCAACATGGCAACCGCTGCCATTACCCGAGCACGCCTCGCCGCGCAACTAGAAGCCACTACTGCCATTTTGCGCGTGCAGGATGAGCAACTGCGCCTAGCCCATGAACGCGTGCGTATCGGTCAGGCCTCACCTGATGAAGCGTTGAGCCTACAAGCTCAGGCGGAGCAAACGCGGGCAGAACTGCCTGCGCTGCGTAAACAACTGCAACAAACCGAACATCTACTGGCGGTGCTAGCCGGTCGTGCCCCAGGCACGGGTGGCATCCCGGCCTTCACTCTGGCCGATTTCACTCTGCCCGTCGAGATGCCGCTCGTCGTGCCCTCAGAACTGGTGCGCCGCCGACCGGATATCCAGGCGTCAGAGGCGCTGTTGCATGCGGCCAATGCAGACTATGGTGTGGCTGTCGCCAAGCTCTACCCACAGATCAACCTGAGCGCCAACCTTGGCTCTCAAGCGCTGACCACCGGTACCCTGTTCGGTGGTGGCTCGGCAGTGTGGGGCCTGGTTGCGCAGCTCACCCAGCCTCTTTTTAATCCAGGGCTACCCGCTGAAAAAAGAGCGGCGCTCGCCGCTTTTGATGCCGCCGCAGCCAATTACCAGAGCGTCGTATTGGAGTCTTTGCGTAACGTCGCCGACACCCTGCGCGCGGTGGAAAGCGATGCACAAACTTTGACTGCCCTCGCTGCCGCTGATATGGCTGCACAGGCCTCCTTGCAGTCGGTCGAGCGGCAATACCGGCTGGGCGCGGCCAGCTACCTGCAACTGCTCATCGCGCAGCAACAGGCACAGTCAATCCGGATCAATATGGTTGCGGCCCAGGCACAACGCCTAGTCGATAGTGTTGCTTTATATCAGGCCCTGGGAGGTGGTGTCAGTTAAGGCTATGCCCTAACCTGATGTCAGATGTTGAGCACAAACAACGTCAGAGTAGAGTGTGAATTTATATTTATTGACACATTCAGTCAAGGGTAATAGATTTCATCCTGACATTTTTACCTTTGGAGGCATCTTGCAAGGTCAACGTATCGGCTACGTCCGCGTCAGCAGCTTCGACCAGAATCCTGATCGACAACTGGAACAAATAGAAGTCGGCAAGGTATTCACCGATAAGGCTTCAGGCAAGGACACACAACGTCCCGAACTTGAAAGGCTGCTGGCCTTCGTCCGCGAGGGCGACACCGTGGTGGTGCATAGCATGGACAGGTTGGCACGCAACCTTGATGACCTGCGCCGCATCGTCCAAGGGCTGACACAACGGGGCGTGCGCATGGAGTTCGTCAAAGAAGGGCTGACGTTCACCGGCGAGGACTCACCGATGGCCAATCTGATGCTGTCGGTCATGGGAGCCTTCGCTGAGTTCGAGCGCGCCCTGATCCGCGAACGTCAGCGCGAGGGAATCGTGCTGGCCAAGCAGCGCGGTGCCTACCGGGGACGAAAGAAATCGCTGAACAGCGAACAAATTGCCGAGTTGAAACGGCGAGTTGCGGCAGGCGACCAAAAAACCTTGGTGGCCCGTGACTTCGGCATCAGCCGCGAAACCTTGTACCAGTACCTGCGGGAAGACTGACCATGCCACGCCGCTCAATCCTGTCCGCCACCGAGCGCGAAAGTCTGCTGGCACTGCCAGATGCCAAAGACGAACTGATACGGCACTACACGTTCAACGAAACCGACCTGTCGGTGATCCGTCAGCGTCGCGGCGCCGCGAATCGATTGGGCTTCGCCGTGCAGCTTTGCTACTTGCGATTCCCTGGCATCTTCTTGGGCGTCGATGAACCTCCATTTCCGCCCCTGCTGCGCATGGTGGCCGCACAACTCAAGGTGCCGGTGGAAAGCTGGAACGATTACGGCCAGCGCGAGCAGACACGGCGGGAGCACTTGGTCGAGCTGCAAACGGTGTTTGGATTCAAGCCCTTCACCATGAGTCACTACCGGCAAGCCGTGCATACACTGACCGAACTGGCCTTGCAAACAGACAAAGGCATTGTGCTGGCCAGCACCCTTGTTGAAAACCTGCGGCGGCAGAGCATCATCCTACCCGCCATGAATGCCATCGAGCGCGCAAGCGCCGAGGCCATTACCCGTGCCAACCGGAGCATCCATGCGGCATTGGCCGATTCCTTGATACCTGTCCATCGCCAGCGCCTGGACGAACTGCTCAAGCGCAAGGATGGTAGCAAAATGACGTGGCTAGCGTGGCTGCGCCAATCGCCCGCCAAGCCGAACTCGCGCCACATGCTTGAACACATCGAACGCCTCAAAGCCTGGCAGGCGCTTGACCTACCTGCTGGCATCGAACGGCAGGTACACCAAAACCGCTTGCTCAAGATCGCCCGCGAGGGCGGCCAGATGACGCCCGCCGACCTGGCCAAGTTCGAGTCGCAGCGGCGTTACGCCACCTTGGTAGCACTGGCCATCGAGGGCATGGCCACCGTCACTGATGAAATCATCGACCTTCACGACCGCATCATCGGCAAGCTGTTCAATGCGGCCAAGAACAAGCATCAACAGCAGTTCCAGGCTTCCGGCAAGGCGATCAACGACAAGGTGCGGATGTATGGGCGCATCGGTCAGGCGCTGATTGAAGCCAAACAAAGCGGCGGCGATCCGTTCGCCGCCATCGAAGCGGTCATGCCGTGGGACACCTTCGCCGCCAACGTCACCGAGGCGCAAACGCTGGCGCGGCCTGCCGATTTTGATTTCCTGCACCATATCGGCGAGAGTTACGCCACGCTGCGCCGCTATGCGCCGCAGTTCCTGGACGTGCTCAAACTGCGCGCCGCGCCCACCGCCAAGGGTGTGCTCGATGCCATCGACGTGCTGCGCGGCATGAACAGCGACAGCGCGCGCAAGGTGCCCGCCGATGCGCCAACCGCATTCATCAAGCCGCGCTGGGCAAAGCTGGTTCTGACCGACGAGGGTATTGACCGGCGTTACTACGAGTTATGCGCCCTGTCGGAGCTGAAGAACGCACTGCGCTCTGGTGATGTTTGGGTGCAGGGTTCGCGCCAGTTCAAGGACTTCGACGAATACCTGGTGCCGATCGAGAAGTTCGCCACCCTGAAGCTGGCCAGCGAATTGCCACTGGCCGTGGCCACCGACTGCGACCAATATCTGCATGACCGACTGGAATTATTGGAGGCGCAACTCGCCACAGTCAACCGCATGGCGGCGACCAACGACTTACCGGATGCCATCATCACCACTGCATCGGGCCTGAAGATCACGCCGCTGGACGCAGCGGTGCCAGACGCCGCGCAAGCCTTGATTGACCAGTCGGCGATGTTGCTGCCGCACCTCAAGATCACCGAGTTGCTGATGGAGGTCGATGAATGGACGGGCTTCACGCGCCACTTCACACACCTGAAGACCGGCGACACGGCCAAGGACAAAACCTTGCTGATGACGACGATTCTGGCTGATGGTATCAATCTTGGGCTCACCAAGATGGCCGAGTCCTGCCCTGGCACCACCTACGCCAAGCTGTCTTGGCTGCAAGCCTGGCACGTTCGCGACGAAACCTATTCGACGGCGCTGGCCGAGCTGGTGAACGCACAGTTTCGACAACCCTTCGCCGGAAACTGGGGCGACGGCACCACGTCATCGTCGGACGGCCAGAACTTCCGAACCGGCAGCAAGGCAGAGAGCACCGGGCATATCAATCCGAAGTATGGAAGTAGCCCTGGGCGGACGTTCTATACCCATATCTCCGACCAATACGCGCCCTTCAGCGCCAAGGTGGTCAACGTCGGCTTGCGCGACTCGACCTATGTGCTCGATGGCCTGCTGTACCACGAGTCTGACTTGCGTATCGAGGAACACTACACCGACACGGCGGGCTTCACCGATCATGTGTTCGGCCTGATGCACTTTCTGGGATTCCGGTTCGCGCCGCGCATCCGCGACCTGGGCGACACCAAGCTGTTCATTCCCAAGGGCGATACTGCCTACGATGCACTCAAGCCGATGATTAGCAGCGACAGGCTGAACATCAAGGCTATTCGCGCTCATTGGGATGAAATCCTACGGCTGGCCACTTCGATCAAGCAGGGCACGGTGACGGCCTCGCTGATGCTGCGCAAGCTCGGCAGCTATCCGCGCCAAAACGGCTTGGCCGTCGCCCTGCGCGAGCTGGGGCGCATCGAGCGCACGCTGTTCATTCTGGATTGGCTGCAAAGCGTGGAGCTGCGCCGCCGCGTCCATGCGGGGCTGAATAAGGGCGAGGCGCGCAACGCGCTGGCCAGGGCGGTCTTCTTCTACCGATTGGGTGAAATCCGCGACCGCAGTTTTGAGCAGCAGCGCTACCGGGCCAGCGGCCTCAATCTGGTGACGGCGGCCATCGTGTTGTGGAACACGGTCTATCTGGAGCGTGCCACCAGTGCTTTGCGTGCCCACGGCAAGGCGCTGGACAACACGTTGCTGCAATATCTGTCACCGCTGGGGTGGGAGCATATCAACCTGACCGGCGATTACCTATGGCGCAGCAGTGCCAAGGTCGGTGCGGGGAAGTTCAGGCCATTGCGACCGCTGCCACCGGCTTAGCGTGCTTTATTTTCCGTTTTCTGAGACGACCCCTCCATCAACGGTGGGACTTGGGCGTCGGAGAACCCGACCACTGAGACAGTGGCGAGGGCCCACCCTCGTGGGTTTGCGAGTTGCTGAATGGCACCGTCATAGGCCCCAAGCTTGGTGAAGGCAAGAGCCTTGGTGGAATCACGGCTGGACGTCCAGGCAGTACGCAAGCACTTGCTTGCAATCCACGCGGTATAGCCAGACGCGAACAGCTTTAGGCCAAATTGCCCGCCAGCAGGAATCTCATAGGCAACCGCGACTAGCACGGAGCTGGTAGTGACGACGATGGAGAAGCCAAGACTGGTGCCGAGCGTGTAGCCAAGCGCTCCCCTAACTCCGTACGTCGGTAAGCGTCCGGCAAACCCATCTTGAGATTGCCGGGCCGGCCGCCGAGGATGGTGTCCACCAACGGGATTGAAGTGGACACCATGGAAGCCAGTCAACCGGCAAAGCGCCGCCGTCATGATGCGAGCCTGAAGCAGGCAGTTCTCGAGCAGTGCGCCGCGCCTGGTGCGTCGGTGGCCAGCATCGCGCTGGCGCATGGCCTGAACGCCAACCTCGTGCACAAGTGGCGGCGCGAAGCGCGTCCTGCACCGGCCGGTCTGGGCTCAACCCATGATGTCGGTCCTGAGCCCAGGTTCATCGCGGTCACCTTGCCGCCAGCTGTGC
The DNA here is from genome assembly GCA_937883885.1 of uncultured Aquincola sp. The sequence goes on from CAKZXL010000783.1 coordinate 14,185, forward strand.
AGCCCACCGCTGCTGAGGTGGTCCAACTGGAACTGCGCCGAGGCACGCTGACCGTCAACTGCACTTGGCCGGTGTCGTCGATGCCGCAGTGCGCGGCCTGGCTGCGCGAGATTCTGCGTTGATTCGGGTCGACGCCGTGTGGCTGGCGGTCGAGCCATTAGACATGCGCTCGGGCACAGAGTCCGCGCTGGCTCGCGTTGTGCGCGTGTTCGGCGGCGCCCATCCGCACACCGCCTACCTCTTCGCGAATCGCAGGGCCAACCGTATGAAGGTGCTCGTCCACGACGGTGTGGGCGTGTGGCTCGCAGCCAGGCGGCTCAACAAGGGCCGGTTCGCCTGGCCATGTGACGTCACCGGCACGCTGCAGCTGACGAGCCAGCAGCTCGACGCGCTGGTGCTGGGCCTGCCCTGGCAGCTCATGGGCGAGGCTGGGGTCATTCGCCTGCTCTGACGCAATTGCCGGATGTGCCGATGCGCCTGCACGGCGCAAGCGGCAAGCTACCGGGGTGATGAACGCCGCCGAGCTGCACCACCTGGACACGCACCAGCTGCGCGAGATGGTGCAGTCGCTGCAGGCCAAGGTCCAGGCCACTGAGAGCGCGCTCACGTTCAAGCAGGCCGTCATCGACAAGATTACGCACGAGATGGCCGTGCTCAAGCGCATGAAGTTCGGCGCCAAGGCTGAGCGCTACAGCCCCGAACAGATTAGCCTCCTCGAAGAAGCCGTCGAAGCCGACCTGGAGGCACTGGCCAGCGAGATGGACCGCCTCGCACCGGGCAAGCAGGCCGTGCCCGACCGCCAGACCGCGCGACGCATTCCACTGCCGACGCACCTGCCGCGACGCGACGTGCACCACGAGCCGCACAGCACCACTTGCCACTGCGGCTGCGCGCTCAAGCGCATTGGCGAGGACATCGCCGAGAAGCTGGACTACCAACCCGGTGCCTTCACGGTGGAGCGTCACGTGCGCGGCAAGTGGGTGTGCGCGCGCTGCGAGACCCTGGTGCAGGCACCGGTGCCACCGCACGTCATCGACAAGGGCATTCCGACCGCCGGTCTGCTGGCCCAGGTCCTGGTGGCCAAGTATGCGGACCACCTGCCGCTGTACCGCCAGGAGAGCATCTTTGCGCGGGCTGGCATGGCGCTGTCGCGCTCCACCCTGGCACAGTGGGTCGGCGCCTGCGGCGTGCAGCTGCAGCCGCTCGTGGACGCGCTCAAGCAGGAGCTGTTGCTGCACCCTGTGCTGCACGCGGACGAAACGCCCGTGGCCATGCTCAAGCCAGGCAACGGCAAGACACACCGCGCCTACCTGTGGAGCTACTGCAGCACGCGCTTCTCCGGCATGCACGCCGTGGTCTTCGACTTCGCCGAGAGCCGCGCAGGCCAGCACGCGCGTGAGTTCCTTGGCGTGACGCCATCGGGCGGATGGCGCGGCACGCTGGTTTGCGACCAGTTCTCTGGGTACAAGGCGCTCTTCGAGATGGGCGTCGTCGAAGCGGGTTGCCTGGCCCATGCGAGGCGCAAGTTCTACGACCTGTGGGTCAGCCACCAGAGCACGGTTGCCGAACAGGCGCTGCGGTTCTTCACGCGCCTGTACGACATCGAACGGCAGTTGCAGGAGTTGAGCGCTGAGGAGCGACTCCAACGGCGCAGGAGTGAAGCCAAACCGGTGGCCGACCTGCTGCATGCGTGGTTGCTGCAGCAGCGCGCGCTGGTGCCCAGTGGCTCCGCCACGGCCCGAGCCATCCAGTACAGCCTCGGCTGCTGGAACGCACTGGCGCGCTATCTGGAGGACGGTCGGCTGCCGCCAGACAACAACCGCGTCGAAAACCAAATCAGACCAGTGGCCCTTGGACGAGCCAACTGGTTGTTCGCCGGCAGCTTGCGTGCTGGTCGACGCGCCGCGGCCGTGATGAGCTTGGTGCACTCGGCGCGGCTCAACGGGCACGACCCTTATGCCTACCTACGCGACGTGCTGGAGCGCCTGCCCACTCAGCCTGCAAGCCGTATCGGTGAGCTCCTGCCGCACCGCTGGGTCAATGCGGATGCTGGTGATGTGCGTCGGGCACGTGTGGATGAGCATGTTTGACTGACGTATGGCGATGCGGATGGCTGTGTGGGCCAGCAGGCATCACGTCATGGCCGTGCAGGTGATGGTCGTCGTCATGGGTGTGCGCGTGCTCATGCTCGAGGGCCTCGTGCGTATGGGAGTGCTCGTGCCTCTCGGCCAGGTGCAGCACCACGCCGCAAATCATGAACACCCCACCCAGGCCCATCAACCACGACCCCGACCGGTCGCCCAATGCAAAAGCGCCGAGGGCGCCGATGAAGGGCGCGAAGGCGAACACCGAACCCGTGCGTGCGGCGCCGAACTCGCGCTGCGCCAGTAGGTAAAAGCGCAGGCTCAGGCCGTAGCCGGTTGCACCCACGGCCAACAATGCCAGCACGGTTGCCAGTCCTGGGACCGGCTCGCCCCACAGCCAGGCCATCAGAACGGTTGCCACGGTGCCCAGCGTGGCCTTGACCACGACGACCTGGCCCGGGTCACGGTCGGCCACACCGCGCGACAGCGTGTTGTCCACGCCCCAGGCGATGGTGGCCACCGTCACGGCCAGCAGTCCGAGCAACTGAACCTGGCCGGCCAGGCCTTGCTCCAGCACCAACACCACGCCGCCCAGCAGCAACAGTGCGACGGCCGCGATGACGCGCCGGTCCAGCGTCTCGCCGTACCAGCGCCAGGCCAGGATGGCCGTGAACACGGCCTCCAGCGTCAGCATCAGCGATGCGCTGGAACCGCTGGTGCGCTGCAGACCCCAAGCCAGCGCGACCGGCCCCACGACCGCACCCATGCCGGCCATCGCCAGCAGGCGCGGCAGGTCGCCACGGCGCAGCTGCGCCTCGCGCGTGGCGGGCCGGCGCAGCAAGGCCGCCACCGCAGCGGCGCCGCCATACAGCAGCGCCGCCGTGGTGAACGGCCCGATGCCGGCCCCGAAGCCCTGCACCAGCGGCGTGCTCAGGCCGAACAGGGCGGCAGCCAGCAGCGCGAGCAGTCCGCCGCGCAGCGCGGGTGAGGCCAGTTCGCGCTGCATGGCTTACTGCCCGGTGAAGTTGGCGGCAATGAAGTTGCCCGGCAGGCTGTAGAACATGTACAGCGTCTGCTTGCTGGCATCGGCCACTGCCGGGTTCTTGAAGGTCAGCTTCCACTCCTTTCCCTTCTTGCCGTCGATGGCCTCAACCTTCTCGGGCTTGATGGCAGTCCACGATGCATCGAGCTTGCCACCTTTGACCAGCGTCTGCTTGCGCTGTTCGGCGCAGCCGGTCACGACCGACTCGGCGGCGGGCTTGGAGCCATGGAAGTGGCACGCGCCGCCCTCGTTGGCGTAGGCGGCAGGCACGCAGGCAGCGGCGGACAGGACGATGGTGGCGACGAGAGACTTGTTCATGGTGCGGTCCTTGAAGGAAGAGATGGGAGAGGAGAAGGAAACGGGTTCAGTTGAGCGTGTTGCGGCTGTCATCCTGGGTGTTCTCGATGTTCATGTCGTCGTGCACGTGGCGGTGCTCTTCGACGGGGAAACGGAAGCTGTCCGGGGCCGTGTCGTGCTGGTAGCCATGCAGCTGCGTGAACAGCAGGTAGACGCCGGCATAGACCAGCGCCAGGTTGGCCGCGTAACTGAAGCGCTTGAACGAGGGCCGGTGCCGCCAAGCAGCCAGCAGCGCCACCATGGCGGTCAGTGCCGCAATCTGGCCCAGCTCGACACCGACGTTAAAGCTCAGGATGCGCCCGAGCATTGCCGCCGGGTCATCGCCCAGCGGCAGTTGCTGCAGTCGCGTGGACAGGCCAAACCCATGCAACAACCCGAAGATGAACACGGCGCCCAGCAAGTTCGGCGACTTCATGTCGAAGACGCGCTGGAAGCCGCCGTTGTTGTCGAAGCCCTTGTAGATGACGCTCGCGGCGATGATGGCGTCGACCAGGTAGTAGTTCCAGGTGATTTTGAAGTAGGTCGCGAACACCAGCGTGATGCAGTGGCCGACGGTGAAGACGGTCACGAACTTGGCCACGTCCTTGAACGTGGTCAGGAAGAACACCACGCCGAACAGGAACAGCAGATGGTCGTAGCCCGTCAGCATGTGGCTCGCGCCCAGGCCGACGTACTGCAGGTATCCGCCATCGAGCATGCGCTGTCGGTCCTCCTCGGAGATGCCGTGGGCGAGGCCCACGAGCGGGATGAAGCCAAGCAGCAGCAATGCCACCAGGCGGTTGGAAATGGTTTGGGTCATGGAGCAAGAGCCCTCTGTGTATTGCAACAGCCCAACCCGCGCGGTGCGACGGCAGGGTTGGTCGCGGAACAATGTTCCGAGCGCGGCGCGCCTTCAGGGGCATGCCGAGCGGACAGATAGGGGGCGCTGGTGGACCACCAGCACGGCCACGGCCTAGCGCGGCCGTGGCAAAGGCCTGTTAGGCCTGTTGTGCGCTGCGCTGTGGAGGCCGCAGGGGGCCTTCGAGATAGACAGGCGCATGCCCGACGCCTGCGCTTGGCACCAGGACCGATGGGATGGTGTCGCCTGCCGCAAGGCTCATCGCCGGGGCCAACCCAGGCAGCTGCGCCGCCTGGTTGGCATGCTGGTGAGGTGGTTCGCCGCTGTCGTCCTCAATGTGCAGTGTCTGGTCGGCGTGGTGGTGGTGGTCCACTTCCTGAGCGTGCACGACCATGTGCGCGATGACCTCAGCTTGGTGGTCAAGATGGGCCGGGGTTAGCCACGCCAGTGCCTGCCAGACCATGGCAATCAGCAGGACGAGGGCTCGGCGTTTGGCGGTCACAGAAGAATTGTAGAGGTGGCACGAATCGCTGCGGACGCGTGACCACACGACCGCATGCCTTGCGGTTCCAAGTCAAGGCGAGTTCGCCGGACGGCTACGTACGTCGCTCCAAGATACAAGCTGTACAGGGAGCTTGTCGATGGTCCAACGGTATTGGCTACGACGAAGAGTAAGAGTGGATCCAACGGAGTCACTTCCCACAGGCGCAGCCATCTAGGCCTGTTTGACTGACAGCATGGCTGCTAACGATAGGCTTGGCATGAATGATCCACTCGGGCCCTGTCGCCAAGTTCGTGAATCTTTAGGCCAGGCCTCTTCTCACCTCTTTTGCCAAGTCGAAAATCGTTGCTATCAGCGGAGCGTTCTGTCGTTCGCGACGACAGATGAAGTCGACGTGGGTGGCCATTGCTGTATCCAGAATCTTCAGCTTCACAAGACGCGGATCTGGAACATAGGCTGTCTCGGCAACGACGCCTAGTCCTATTCCTTGTGCGACTGCCTCGCGGACAGCCTCCCGGCTTCCCATCTCCAGCGCAACCTGGATGTTGATATTGCGGGCAATTAGCTCGCTCTCGAAGACTCTTCTTGTCGTTGAACCTTCCTCACGTATGACGAAGCGCTGGCTCTGAAGGTCCTTGAGCACTATCTCACCGCACCGGGCTAGGGCGTGCTCTCGGTTCGCAAAGACCACCAGGCGCTGTGACCTGTATGGCATGCAATGGAGTTCGGGGTGCTCGGCGTGATTGAGGACCACGCCGACATCACCCTGGTAGTCGAGGAGCTTTTCCGTGATTGAGCGGGAGTCGCCTACACGGACAGAGACCTCGACCTGGGGATGGCGGCTCCCGAAGGCCTTCAGAACAGGGACTACGTTGTACGGGCCGATCGCGTGAATCACAAGACGCCCGACGAATCGGTTTTTGGCTGCTGCCAAAAGGGCGTGCGCATCTTCCTCGCCGCTGAATGCCCGCCGCGTGTAGTCCAGCAGAGTCCTGCCAAAGGTAGTCAGCTCAAGCCGGCGGCCTTGACGAAGAAAAAGCTCCACGCCGTACTCATTCTCCAGGCGCTGAATATGCGCTGAGATGGTGGGCTGCTGTAGATCAAGCAGCTTCGCAGCAGCAGTCATGCTTCCGGCCCTTGCCGTCGCATCAAAGGCTTTCAAAGCCGCAAGTAGCGTGAGTCCAGACATAGGTGTTATCTATAGATACCCCTATTTTTCGGGGTGCAAGTTTCATATTGATGACACGTTCCACGAACAAACTGCACGCATGCCTAGCCGTATCGAACTTCTTTCTGCGGCAAATGTGCGTCATAAGCGCTCTCGCGCTGCTCGCAGGCAGAAACTTGCAAAGGTAACAACATGAAGTTGGAGAAGGACCGAGACGTTCTGAGTCTCAAGGGAGTTTCCGTCCGCTACGTTGACTCGACCGTGGCCTTGCACCCGACGAGTCTGGATGTGAAGCAGGGAGAGTTTTTGGTGCTTCTGGGCGCCTCGGGCGCAGGGAAGTCCACCTTGTTACGAAGCATCAATGGACTGGTGCTGCCCACAAAAGGCGAGGTATCGATACCTGGCCTGGCAGGTGGGGTAGTCAACGCAAAGACGCTGAGAGAGCACCGCAAGCGCTGTGGGATGGTTTTCCAGCAGCATCATCTGATTGGACGTCAGTCGGTCCTCAGGAATGTTCTGATGGGAAAGCTCGGTGACAGGGGTGCATTCGCTTCGCTATGGCCGTGGAGCAAGAAGGACAAGCTGGAGGCGCTCACAGTGATTGAGCGTGTCGGGCTGCTCGAAAAGGCGCTCTCCCGGGCTGATGCCTTGTCTGGGGGGCAGCAGCAGCGCGTAGGCATAGCTAGGGCGCTAATACAGAAGCCACGAATCCTGCTGGCCGATGAGCCTGTTGCCAGCCTGGACCCGGCAACCGCACATAGCGTGCTCACCTTGTTGCATGAGATCTGCAAAAAGGACCACCTCACCGCAATCGTGAGTCTTCACCAGGTGGAGCTCGCGCGCTCGTTTGCAGACCGAATCATTGGGCTCCGCCAGGGAGCTGTTGTATTCGAGGGTAGGGCAGAGCAGCTGAGTCCTGATGTTGCGCGGAACCTCTATGCAAAGCAGTCCAACGCTTCCAACACGAGTGCGTCCACTGATAGCCCCCGAACTCTTCAATCCAGTCAAACCAAGGAGCTCTTGCCATGCTGAATCGCCGTAACTTCTCTCTTGTTGTCAGCGCAGCTTCTTTTGCTGCACTCCTTCCTCTGTGGGCTCATGCGCAGGGAAAGGATCCATCAAAGCTTCGTGTCGCCCTTCTTCCAGATGAGAACGCTGCCAGCATCATCCAGAACGCGCAGCCTCTTAAGCGCTATCTTGAACAGCAGCTCAAGAAGGATGTTGAGATTGTGGTGACTACCGATTACTCCTCGATGATCGAGGCAATGCGGTTCGGTCGGATTGAGGTAGCGTACTTTGGACCGTTTTCGTACGTTTTGGCCAAATCTAAGGCGTCCGGGATTGAGCCCTTTGCGGTGGGCGTTGAACGTGGGTCGCCCACATACCAGTCGGTCCTCATCGCAACGGCCGGAGGGCCGGTGAAAACGCTTGAAGACGTGCGCGGCAAGCCCTTCGGATTTGGCGACCAGGCGTCCACATCAAGCCACCTTGCACCACGTGCACACCTGCTCAAGAAGTACAAGCTTGATGGTGAGAAGGACTATCGGCCAGTTCACCTTGGGGCACATGACGCGGTCGCACGTGCGGTGCAGTCGGGTCAGATTCCAGCCGGGGCTCTGTCCAAGCCGATTCTGGACAACCTCATCGCTCGAGGAAGCATTGATGCCACGAAGATTGTTCAGCTTGACCTTTCTGCTCCCATTCCAAACTATCCGGTCGTCATGCAGGGGGACCTCAAGCCTGAGCTCAAAGCTGCCATCCGCTCTGCCTTTCTGGACATGAAGGATGCTGAGGTGCTCAAGGCGTTTCGTGTCCAGGCGTTTGCCGCCACTGATGACGCTGCATATGACGTCCTTAGGGATACCGCAACCATCCTGAAGCTTGATTTGGGCCGTATGCAATGACCTCGGCTGCATTCGAGAACATCATCAGTCGCGACAAGCGGGAGCAGTTCATTGGACTGCGCAATACAGCGTTCGTCCTTCTGGTTTGCCTTGTAGCCCTGTACGTCACGGGGTTCTTCGATGCACAGCGGTTCATCGAAGGCGCCCCGGCTGTCAAGCAGCTCTCATCTGAGATGGTCCCTCCCAACTTCGACCGCTGGGAGCACTGGGTCATCCCGCTGAGGGACACCTTGGCGATGTCGATTGCCGGCACAGCACTGACTATCGTGCTTTCACTTCCGCTGGCGCTCCTGGCGGCTCCAAACACCACCCCCAATCCTTTGGTGGGAAGAGTGGCCAGAGTCATCCTGGCGGCATTCCGGTCCGTGCCAGAAATCATTCTTGGCATTCTGTTCGTGGCAGCCGTAGGGTTTGGTGCTCTACCTGGGGTGCTCGCACTAGCGTTGCATTCCACGGGAATGGTCGCAAAGTTTTACGCGGAAGCCATTGAGCACGTGGATCCGAAGCCACTTGAAGCAGCTGCTGCGGTAGGCGCAAGCCGCTTTCAGGTCATCTCGCATGCCGTTATCCCCCAAGTCCTTCCACAGTTGGCAGACATAACCATCTATCGCTGGGAGTACCACTTCAGGGCCTCCGCAGTACTTGGCATTGTCGGTGCAGGTGGCATCGGCTTCGAGTTGATGGCAGCACTTCGCCTTGTCAAGTATGACGAGGTCTCAGCCATCCTTCTGTCGATTCTTGCCTGTGTCCTCGTGGTTGACAGCATTGGATCGATGCTGCGAAAGCGTCTCAAGTAAATCGAAAAATGAATCATCGGAAAATCGTCGTAACGCAGCCAGTTCATGAAGAGGTTCTAAGGAAGCTCCAGGCTGAGGGTGAGGTCATCATGAATCCAGGGCCTGACCCCTGGAGCCCCAGCCAGCTCAGGGAGTACCTCGTGGATGCTGATGCCATGATGGCCTTCATGACAGACAGTGTGACCAAAGAGTCGCTGCTGAACGCTCCCAGGCTCAAGACCATCTCCTGTGCACTCAAGGGGTACGACAACTTCGACCTGAGGGCTTGCGCACAAGCCGGGGTGAGCGTCACCTTTGTTCCTGACCTCCTCACAGAGCCCACAGCCGAGCTGGCCATCGGATTGGCTATTGCTGCTGGCAGGAACGTGCTTCAGGGTGACGCCGCTACAAGAGCAGGCTACTCTGGGTGGAGGCCAGCTCTATACGGAACCGGGCTTCATGGGTCGGTGGCCAGCGTGATCGGTCTCGGAAAAGTTGGGCAGGCCATATTGGCGCGACTCGCGGGCTTTGGCTGCGCGCGGCTGCTTGGTGTAGACCCAAGTGTGCGTCTAGATCAGGTCGAACTGGTCACGCTTGATGAGGCTGTCAGCACATCGGACTATGTGTTCCTGGCAGTGCCTCTTGTTAGCGATACGCGCCACCTGGTTGACTCCAGGATGCTTCAACTATCGAAAAAGGGCCAGATCCTTGTAAACGTGGGTAGGGGGTCTGTGGTCGACGAAAGGGCGGTTGTCGATGCCTTGGCGAATGAGCAACTTGGCGCGTACGCCGCTGACGTCTATGAGATGGAAGATTGGCTACTTCCAGACAGACCTCGCGAAATTCATCCGGGATTGACCAACAACGCCAGAACAGTACTCACTCCCCACATCGGCTCGGCTGTGAGACGCGTACGGTTCGAAATTGAAATGCGGGCTGCTGAGAACCTAGTCCGCTCACTCAGGGGCGAGAGTTTGAGTGATGTTGCTGTCGAGGCCAGCGCGGCAGCATAGGTATGGTTGCTCGGCGGTTTGCACGCCAGCTGAAATGGGCGCGGCTTCAGAGCCTATGTCCTATGGCTGGGTGCAACCTGCCCGTGTGATGCCATCCTGCTCGCCAAGGGGAAATGACTTGAGTCATCATCGAAGTGGTTTAGCGATGATGTTCTCTGCACGGCGCAGCTCATGGGGTAAGCCCAAATGGGCGCATGGCAAACACCAGATACTTCGAGGGGTCAGGCTACAACACTGATCGTTCTTGGCCTCTGATAGTGGTTTCAACCCAGGACGTTTCAGCTGAGGTCATTACATTCGGCTCGTAGTAGAGGTGACGGGGATGCGGACAAAAACTTGGACTACCAGGGGAGGTAGTTCATGTACTCATACGCAGACAGGATTCGTGCAGTTGCGCTTTACATCAAGCTTGGCTTGCGTGTCAGAGCCACGATTCGCCAGTTGGGGTACCCAACCAAGAACGCATTGAAAGGCTGGTATCAGCACTACCTGAAGCATCAGGATTTGCCAGCAAGCCAAGCTCCAAGAGCACCAAAATATTCGCTGCAGCAAAGGCAGGTGGCTATTGCTCATTACCTCGCCCATGATCGCTGTATTGCTGCAACGATGAGGGCTTTGGGTTATCCGGGTCGAGGAACGTTGACTGCGTGGGTTCGGCAAGACTGCCCTGACACCTGCAAATCGAGAGTAGGCAGATCTTGGCCGGCTACAAAGCCTGATGCCTTGATGTGTGAGGGCGTGGTGCAGCTGTGTGCCCGTCGATCAAGTGCACAGCAGATTGCGGACAAGTTAGGGGTGTGTAGGGGGACCTTGTACAACTGGAAAAATCAGTTGCTTGGCCCTTGTGCCCCAGCCTCAATGAAACACAGTCCAAAGCGATCGCCAGTGTTGGATGAAGCAGCACTCAGGCGCCAAGTTGAATCATTGCGCCAGGATGTTCGGCGGCTGAAGATAGAACGTGAGCTTCTCAAGCAGGCCCATGAAATCTTAAAAAATGGGGCTGACATTGATCTGCATAGGCTGGCAAACAAAGATAAGGCTGTGCTGGTTGAAGCGTTGCACGGGCAGTATGAATTGCCAGAACTGCTTTCTCTTGTTGGCCTTGCTAGAAGCTCGTATTTTTACCATCGTGCTCGGCTGAAGCTGGCTGACAAATACGTTGATTTACGCCGAAGCATCACAGAGATCTTCGACAACAACTACCGTTGCTATGGATATCGCAGGGTGCAGGCATCTCTGCTCAAGGAGTGCACGGGCATCTCAGAGAAGGTGGTTCGTCGGCTGATGAAGCAGGAGGGGTTGATCGTGGCCAAGCCCAAACGCCGCAGATATAACTCCTACCTTGGAGAGATAGGTGCCGCCCCGCAAAACCTCATCAATCGAGACTTCCGTGCCGCTGCGCCCAATGAGAAGTGGCTCACCGACATTACTGAACTCCAGATTCCTGCTGGCAAGGTTTACCTGTCGCCAGTCATTGATTGCTTTGACGGGCTGGTGGTGAGCTGGTCGATTGGGACTCATCCCAACGCACATCTCGTCAACACAATGCTGGATGCGGCCATTGATGCTGTTCAAGGCAGCGAGAGCCGCCCTGTGATTCATTCTGATCGTGGAGCTCACTACCGCTGGCCAGGCTGGCTCTCGAGGGTCCATGATGCAAAGTTGACTCGCTCGATGTCTCGCAAAGGGTGCTCACCAGACAACGCTGCGTGCGAAGGCTTTTTTGGAAGGCTAAAGATGGAGCTGTTCTATCCCAACAACTGGCAATCAACAACGATTGAGCAGTTCATTGAAGCTGTCGATGCGTACATTCGTTGGTACAACGAAAAACGTATCAAGGTATCTCTGGGACGTTTAAGTCCTGTGGAATACCGGCACAAACTTGGCCTAGCCGCATAAAACCAGTCCAAGTTTTTATCCGCACCCCCACCGGGGGCTAGTGGGTCACTTCTGGGTGGAAATCAACACGCTGTTCAAGCCGGGGCTGAAGTTCGAACCCGTGTTCGACTACGAGCAGGTGCTGGTCGTGGCCAAAGACCACCCCCTGGCTTCTACGGCCTACGTGAAGCCCCAGCAGCTGACCCGGGAAGTGCTCATCAGTTACCCCGTGGACATCGAACGCCTGGACATCTACAGCCAGTTCCTGTTGCCGGCCGGCGTGACGCCCAAGCGCCACAAAGCCATCGAAACCACCGACATCATGGTGCAGATGGTGGCCAGCGGCCGCGGTGTCGCCGCGCTGCCGCGCTGGCTGGTCGAGGAATATGCGGCCAGGATGGACGTGGTGCCTGTGCGGCTGGGCGCGCGCGGTATTGCCAAGCAGATCTTCCTGGGCGCACGCGAGGCGGATACCGCCATTGACTACGTGCGGGCCTTCGTCGAACTGGCCCGCCAGCCTGCAACTGCCACCACCGCTATTGCCCAAGGAGCCAAGGGATGAACACCACCGTCGAACGCAAAGCGCTTGCGCTGCCCGGAGGCCACGACAAGGTGCTGCTGCATTCGTGCTGCGCGCCGTGCTCAGGCGAGGTCATGGAGGCCATGCTGGCCTCGGGCATTGACTACACCATCTTTTTCTACAACCCCAACATTCATCCGCTCAAGGAATACGAGCTGCGCAAGAACGAGAACATCCGCTTCGCGGAGCAGTTCGGCGTGCCCTTCGTCGATGCGGACTACGACCGGGACAACTGGTTCGAGCGCGCCAAGGGCATGGAGCACGAGCCCGAACGCGGCGTGCGCTGCACCATGTGCTTCGACATGCGTTTCGAGCGCACGGCGCTGTATGCGCATGAGCACGGCTTTCCGGTGATCACCAGTTCCCTGGGCATCTCGCGCTGGAAGAACATGCAGCAGATCAATGACTGCGGCGTGCGTGCGGCGGCCAAGTACTCTGGCCTGATGTACTGGGAATACAACTGGCGCAAGGGCGGCGGCTCGGCGCGCATGATCGAGATCAGCAAGCGCGAGAACTTCTACCAACAGGAATACTGCGGCTGCGTCTACTCGCTGCGCGACACGAACCGCCACCGCGTGGAAAGCGGCCGCGAGCGCATCCAGCTCGGCGTGACGTTCTACGGTGACGAACAGCCCCCCAAAGATTGACGCGCCTTGCCGGGTGAGCGATGCCGCTCCATGGCTTCCAACCGACCCGATCAGCGCTGGCGGGTCGGAACTCTCCCAACAGTCGCCAGATATGGCAAGCCCCTTGCTTCATTCCGACAAGTCCAAGCCCATCGGCAACATCACCGACGCCTATTCGTTAGTCGGACCTGCGAATTTCAGTTGCCGACATCGACGGAGTTCCCAACGCCGACGCGGCGTAGACGGCGACGGTGCCCCAAGCGGCATCGCCATGGCGGCAGTGACCCGCCGCACGACGAA
>CAKZXL010000784.1 GCA_937883885.1 uncultured Aquincola sp.
CCACGCAACGAAACCGATGCCCGCGCCGCCTACGAGCGCGAGCGCGACGACTCGGCCCGCCAGGCGCTGCCGCTGGGCGGCATGGCGCCGCAGGCCGAGCCTTATGCCTCCACCCAGCCTGCCAGCGCGGCAGGCGGGGAGGGCGGCGGCCGCCGCAACTTCATGGCCCTGGTGCTGTGCCTGATGATGGGCACGGCCGCGATGCCGCACATCCTGACGCGCTACTACACCACGCCCACCGTGGCCGCCGCGCGCAACTCGGTGGGCTGGTCGCTGTTCTTCATCGTGCTGCTGTACCTGTCGGCACCGGCGCTGGCGGTGCTGGTGAAGTACGAGGTGCTGAGCCACCTGATCGGCACGCCCTTCGACCAGTTGCCGGCCTGGATCAGACGCTGGAACAAGCTGGACACCGGCCTCGTGTGGGTGGAAGACATCAACGCCGACGGCCTGCTGCAGTTGGCCGAGCTGCGCCTTTCCAGCGACGTGGTGGTGCTCGCCGCGCCCGAGATCGGCGGGCTGCCTTACGTGGTCACCTGCCTGGTGGCGGCGGGTGGGCTGGCGGCCGCGCTGTCCACCGCCGACGGCCTGCTGTTGACAGTGGCCAATGCGCTGTCGCACGACATCTACTACCGCGCCATCAACCCCGGTGCGTCGGCCATCCGCCGGGTGATGATGTCCAAGATGCTGGTGCTGGTGATTGCGCTGGTGGCCGCCTGGGTGGCCTCGCTGCGCATCGCCAACATCCTGCAGTTCGTGTCGGCGGCCTTCTCGCTGGCGGCCTCGGCCTTTTTCCCGGCGCTGGTGCTGGGCATCTTCTGGCGCGGGGCCACGCGGCGCGGCGCCACCGCCGGCATGGCGGCCGGGCTGGGCGTGTGCATCTTCTACATGGTGGCCAACCTGGGCGCGATGCGCGGGCTGCTGGGCCTGCCGCCGCCCACGCCCGAGATGCTGTGGTGGGGCATCGATCCGGTGGCGGCCGGCGTGTTCGGCGTGCCGGTGGGCTTCGTGGTGATGGCCCTGGCCAGCCGCCTGGGCCCGGGCCCCGAGCCGGCCCAATTGGCGCTGTTGGAACGCCTGCGGTCCCCCACCGGCCGCTGAGCTGCTATACTCGCGGGCTTTCCCGGGTGGGGCAGTTGCTCTTTCCGGGCCTTGCCGCAGGCGTTTTGATGCAGCGCCGCGGCTTCCACTTCGGAATCCACAAGGAGAATCCATGCGTCATTACGAGATCGTTCTGCTGATCCATCCGGATCAAAGCGAACAGGTTCCGGCCATGCTGGAGCGCTACAAGACCAGCATCACCAATGCCGGCGGCGCGGTGCACCGCGTCGAGGACTGGGGCCGCCGTCAGCTGGCCTACCAGATCCAGAAGCTGAGCAAGGCGCACTACCTCTGCCTCAACATCGAGTGCAGCAAGGAAACGCTGGAAGAGCTGGAAACCGGCTTCCGCTTCAACGACGCCGTGCTGCGTCACCTGACCGTGGCGATGGACAAGGCCGAAACCGCGCCTTCCGTCATCATGAAGCAGGTCGAGCGCGAAGAAGCCCGCAAGCAGCAAGCGCAGGAGAGCGCCGCCTGAGCATGATGTTCGCGGCCTGGCAGCGGCCCGCATGAACCGCCTGGTTCTGCAAGCCCAGCTGCTGGAACGTGCCGCGCTGCGCTACACACCCGCCGGACTGCCGGCCCTGGACCTGGTGCTCAAGCACGAGTCCGAGGTCAGCGAAGACTTCCACCCCCGCAAGGTATCTCTCGAGATGCGTTCGGTGGCGATCGGTGAGGTGACGCAGCCGCTGGGTCGGCTGGAGCTGGGTGCCACACGCACCTTCGCCGGCTTCCTGGCAGCAGCACGCAACGGCCGCGGCATCGTGTTTCACATCACGGCACTCGACTGACGAGCCCCCTGTTCAATCCCGGATTCAGATTCAAAAGAGGTCACTATGCCCCCGCCACGTGGTAAAGGCCGTTCGGCCAAGGATCGCAAGCCCAAGCGCAACCAACAGTCGCTGCTGTTCCGCCGCAAGCGGTTCTGCCGCTTCACGGTCGCCGGCGTCGAGCAGATCGATTACAAGGACATCGACACGCTGCGCGATTTCGTCGGTGAAAACGGCAAGATCACGCCCGCTCGCCTGACCGGCACGCGCGCCTTCTTCCAGCGCCAGCTGACGACGTGCATCAAGCGCGCCCGTTTCCTGGCCATGCTGCCGTACAGCGACCAGCACAAGTCCTGAGGAACCCGCCATGCAAATCATCCTGCTGGACAAGGTTGCCAACCTGGGCAACCTCGGTGATGTCGTCAAGGTCAAGGACGGCTACGCCCGCAACTTCCTGATCCCGACCAAGCGCGCCCGCCGCGCGACCGACGTCGCGATCAAGGAATTCGAAGCCCGCCGCGCCGAGCTCGAGAAGGCCGCCGCCGAGAAGCTGGCCGCCGCTCAAGCCCTGGGCGACAAGCTCAACGGCAAGTCGGTCCGTATCTCGCAGAAGGCCGGCGTCGACGGCCGTCTGTTCGGTTCGGTCACCAACGCCGACATCGCCGAAGCCCTCAAGAAGGAAGGCTTCGAGATCGCCAAGTCGCAAGTGCGCCTGCCCAATGGCCCGCTGAAGACCATCGGCGACTTCACCGTGGCCGTGGCCCCGCACACCGA
>CAKZXL010000785.1 GCA_937883885.1 uncultured Aquincola sp.
AGCCCGCGCGAACAGCTCCTCGTCGCGATAGATGTCGAGCACCGCGGACGCCGCCGCGCAGGCCAGCGGGTGCGCCGAGTAGGTGTAGCCATGGAACAGGTCGATCGCATTTTCCGGCCCGTTCATCAGGCCGTCGAACACGTGCTTGCGCACGAACACGCCGCCCATCGGCACGGTGGCGTTGGAAATGCCCTTGGCCACCGTCATCAGGTCCGGGATCACGCCGAACTTCTCGGCGGCAAAAGAGGTGCCGAGGCGGCCGAAGCCGGTGATGACCTCGTCAAAGATCAGCAGGATGCCGTGCTTGTCGCAGATCTCGCGCAGCCGCTGCAGGTAGCCCAGCGGCGGAATCAGCACGCCGGTGGAGCCGGCCACCGGCTCGACGATCACCGCCGCGATGGTGGAGGCGTCGTGCAGCGCCACCAGGCGTTCCAGGTCGTCGGCCAGGTCGGCGCCATGGGCGGGCTGGCCCACGCTGAAGGCATTGCGCGCCGGATCGTGCGTGTGGCGGATGTGATCAACGCCGGCCAGCAGGTGGCCGAACATCTTGCGGTTGGCCACGATGCCGCCCACCGAGATGCCGCCGAAGTTGACGCCGTGGTAGCCGCGCTCACGGCCGATCAGCCGGGTGCGCGAGCCTTCGCCGCGGGCGCGGTGGTAGGCCAGCGCCATCTTCAGCGCGGTTTCCACCGACTCGGAACCGGAGTTGGTATAGAACACCTTGGTGAGCTCCGGCGGCGTGAGCTTGACCAGCCGCTCGGCCAGTTCAAAGGCCTTCGGGTGGCCCATCTGGAAGGGCGGGGCAAAGTCCATCTCCGCCGCCTGGTCGGCGATGGCCTGCACGATCTTCGGGCGGGCATGGCCGGCATTCACGCACCACAGGCCCGCCACACCGTCCAGCACCTCGCGGCCCTCGGGCGTCTTGTAGAACATGCCCTGGGCCTGGGCCAGCAGGCGCGGTGCCTTCTTGAACTGCCGGTTGGCGGTGAAGGGCATCCAGTAGGCGTCAAGTTCGGTGGTGCTCATGGGGCTGTCTCTCGAAGTGGTGGGCAGGTCCACAGGTTGGCCCTGGCGCTCGACAAAGTCTAGGGGGAGGCCCGCGCAATGTGCTTGCGCAATGGCAGGGGGCGTTACAAGCCAGCGCAATAAAATTCGAGCACCGCCTCAGTTCCTCGTATTTCATGCAAAAGATGTCCAGTGCAGTGCAACTTGATGCGATCGACGCCGCCATCCTGTCGGAGTTGCAAACCGATGGCCGCCTCACCAACCTGGAGCTGGCGCAGCGGGTGCACCTGTCGCCCTCGGCCTGCCTGCGGCGGGTCAAGCAGCTGGAAGAGGCGGGGGTGATCGACCGCTACGTGGCGCTGCTCAATCCCAAGGCGGTCGGCCAGCCGGGCACCAGCTTCACCATCGTCAACCTGGAGACGCTCACCGCGCCGGTGATCGCCGCCTTCGAAGGCGCGGTGCGCGACCAGCCGCAGATCCTGGACTGCTATTACGTGGCCGGCACCAACGATTACCTGATCCGCTTCACCTACCGCGACGCGGAGGACCTGGAGCGCTTTCATGCCGAAGTGCTGATGCACCTGCCCGGCGTGGCCCGCAGCAACTCGATGCTGGTGCTTCGCACCGTCAAGAAGACCACCGCGCTGGCCCTGTGAGCTGCGCGCACGTCCTGACGCGGCGCAAGCCCGCCGGGCCCCCGAATTGCTGCCTGCTGCCCATGAGCCTGATTTCCCCCTTCCAACGTCGTCCACGCCAGGAGTCGCCATCTTGAAACCCGTGCTGGTGCTGCAGAACATGAAAGGCGATGGACCCGCCTACCTGGCGCAATGGCTGGCCCGCGAGGGCATCGCGATGGACTTGCGCATGGCGCTGGCCGGCGATGCGCTGCCCGCCGACCTCAGCGGCCATGCCGCGCTGGCGGTGCTGGGTGGCGAGATGAGCGCCAACGACCCGCTGCCCGAGTTGCGCGCCACCGAACGCCTGATCGCGCTGGGCTTCGAGACCGGCGTGCCAGTGATCGGCCACTGCCTGGGCGGCCAGTTGATGGCGCGGGCGCTGGGCGCACGGGTGGTGGCCTCACCCTTGCCCGAGATCGGCTGGCAGGCCATCCAGATGCTGCCTGGTGCCGAGCGCGAGGCCTGGTTCGGCCCCGAGCCCACGCAGCACGTCATGCACTGGCACAACGAGGCGTTTGAACTGCCCGCCGGTGCCGTGTGCCTGGGCACCAACGCGGCCTGTGCGGTGCAGGCTTTCGCGTACGGCCCCCACCTGGGCATGCAGTTCCACATCGAGGTCAACGACGAGAAGCTGGGGCGCTGGTCGGCCTCGCGCGACCCGGCTTACCTGCGGGCCCAGCAGTCCCACCCTGACACCGTGCACACCGGTGATGTCATCAGGGCCGGCACCGTGGCCTTCCTGCAGGCGCAGCAGCGGCTGGCCGACCGGGTGTACGCACGCTGGTGGAGCGCCCGCCGCTGATTTCATCAAGCGAAATTGTCATTTCATATGGCGCAAAGAGCGGTTGCTGCGGCGCAGCAAGATTTCTCAACATGGAAGACAGCATCCTGCATTGCGGAATGAATGCCGTAACCTGTTGATTTTGAAGGAGAAGATTTTTAGTCTTATATAAGACATAAGTGTTCCCAGGCCGCGGGCGGCTGGTTACGCTGAAGCCATCTTCAGTCCACCCGTTCAACGCCAAGGAGCACACGATGACCTACGAAGCCACCCGCGAACAGCAGATCGCCGCCCTCGAGAAGGACTGGGCCGAAAACCCCCGCTGGAAGGGCATCAAGCGCGGCTACAGCGCCGCCGACGTCGTCCGCCTGCGCGGCTCGCTCAAGATCGAGCACACGCTGGCCAAGCGCGGCGCCGAGAAGCTGTGGAACCTGCTGAACACCGAGCCCTTCGTCAACTCGCTGGGCGCGATGACCGGCAACCAGGCCATGCAGCAGGTCAAGGCCGGCCTCAAGGCCATCTACCTGTCGGGCTGGCAGGTCGCCGGTGACGCCAACAGCAACGGCGAGATGTACCCCGACCAGTCGCTGTACTCGGTGGACTCGGTGCCCAAGGTCGTCAAGAAGATCAACAACACCTTCCAGCGCGCCGACCAGATCCAGTGGAGCGAAGGCAAGAACGACATCGACTACTTCGCGCCCATCGTGGCCGACGCCGAAGCCGGCTTCGGCGGCGTGCTCAACGCCTTCGAGCTGATGAAGGCCATGATCGAAGCGGGCGCCGCCGGCGTGCACTTCGAAGACCAGCTGGCCGCGGCCAAGAAGTGCGGCCACATGGGCGGCAAGGTGCTGGTGCCCACCCGTGAAGCCGTCAGCAAGCTGGTGGCCGCCCGCCTGGCCGCCGACGTGATGGGCACGCCCACCATCCTGCTGGCCCGCACCGACGCGGAAGCCGCCGACCTGGTGACCAGCGACGTCGACGAGAACGACAAGCCCTTCTTCACCGGCGAGCGCACCGTCGAAGGCTTCTTCCGCTCGACCAACGGCATCGAACAAGCCATCAGCCGTGGCCTGGCTTACGCCGAATACGCCGACCTGATCTGGTGCGAAACCGGCACGCCGGACCTGGCCTTCGCCAAGAAGTTCGCCGACGCCATCCATGCCAAGTTCCCGGGCAAGATGCTGGCCTACAACTGCTCGCCCAGCTTCAACTGGAAGAAGAACCTGGACGACGCCACCATCGCCAAGTTCCAGCGCGAGCTGGGCGCCATGGGCTACAAGTTCCAGTTCATCACGCTGGCCGGCTTCCACGCGCTGAACTACGGCATGTTCGACCTGGCCTACGGCTACGCCCGCAACAACATGACGGCCTTCGTCGAGCTGCAGCAGAAGGAATTCGCTGCCGCCGAGCGTGGCTTCACCGCGGTCAAGCACCAGCGCGAGGTGGGCACCGGCTACTTCGATGCGGTCACCACCACCATCGAAGCGCAGGCCTCCACCGCCGCGCTGAAGGGCTCGACCGAAGACGAGCAGTTCTTCGACAACAAGCATTGACGTTGGCCCCCAAGCTCGCTGTGCTCGCGCCCCCCGAGGGGGAGCTCAGTCCCTTGGGGCGGCCCGGCGGGACTGAGGTCCTGAAACTTTCCGCGCAGCGCCCATCGCTGCGCCAAATCGCCCGGGGCTCCGCCTCGGGCTTTTTTTTCGCCTGTTTATGCTTGGCGGGTGAAAGACACCGATCCCACCTCCTTGCTCACGCCCCAGATGGCCGCGCTGCTCGAGCGCATTCGCCGCGCCAACCGGCCGCCGTTCAGCAGCCTGCCACCGGCAGAGGCGCGCATCGCCTACACCGCGGCCGCCGAAGTGCTGGAGCCGCCGCGCGCGCCGCTGCCGCGGGTGCAGGACCTGACCGTGCCCGGCGGCGACGGCGCGCCGCGGCCGGCGCGGCTCTACGCGCCGTCCACCGACGACGGGCTGCCGGTGCTGCTGTACCTGCATGGCGGCGGCTTCACCATCGGCAACCTGGAAACACACGACAGCCTGTGCCGCCAGCTCGCGCTGCGCAGCGGCGGCGCGGTGCTGGCGCTGGACTACCGGCTGGCGCCGGAGCATCCCTTTCCCGCGGCGGTGGACGACAGCTGGGCCGCCCTGCGCTGGCTGGCCGGCCCGGGCGCCGATGCGCTGCGGCTGGACGGTCTGCGGCTGGCCGTGGGGGGCGACAGCGCCGGCGGCACCCTGGCGGCGGTGGCCGCGCTGCATGCGCGTGACATCGGCCTGCGGCTGGCACTGCAGCTGCTGATCACGCCGGGCACCACGGCCCATGCCGACACCGACTCGCACCGCCGCTTCGCGCACGGCTTCTTGCTGGAAGCGCAGGAGGTGGCCTGGTTCTTCGACCACTACATCCCGCACGAGCAGCGCACCGACTGGCGCTTTGCGCCGCTGCTGGCCGACGAGCTGGCCGGCGTGGCCCCGGCCTTCGTGCTGCTGGCCGAGTGCGACCCGCTGGTGGACGAAGGCGTGGCCTACGCCGACCGGCTGCGGTTGGCCGGGGTGCCCGTGGACCTGGACATCGTGCGCGGGGTGACACACGACTTCATCAAGATGGGCCGCGCGCTGCGCGAAGCGGCCACGGCGCAGCGGGCCATGGCCGACGCGCTGAAACAAGCCTGGGAGATGGCATGAAACGGGGAGACTTCCGCTTCCACGAACGGCTGCGGGTGCGCTGGGCCGAGGTGGACATGCAGCAGATCGTGTTCAACGGGCACTACCTGCTGTACTTCGACACCGCGGTGGCCGGCTACTGGCGCGCGATGGCGCTGCCCACGCAGGAGACGATGCGCCAGCTGGGCGGCGACATGTTCGTACGCAAGGCCACGGTGGAGTACCTGGCTTCCGCCCGCATGGACGAGCAGCTGGCGGTGGGCGTGCGCTGCGACCGCATCGGCAACAGCTCCATGAGCTTCGTGTGCGCGGTGTTCCGCGGCGAGCAATGCCTGGTGCACGGCGAGCTGGTGTACGTGTTCGCCGACCCCGCCACCCAGACCAGCCGCCCGGTGCCGCCAGCGCTGCGCACGGTGCTGGAAGGCTTCGAGGCGGGCGAGCCGATGGTCGAGCTGCGGGTGGGCCGCTGGGCCGACCTGGGCGAGGCCGCCCAGCGCATCCGGCAGCAGGTGTTCGTGGACGAGCAGCACATCGCCGCCGGGTTGCAGCACGACGCGGCCGATGCCGACTGCCTGCATGCGCTGGCCATCAACCGCATGGGCCTGCCGCTGGCCACCGGCCGGCTGCAGCAACTGGGGGGCGGCGTCGCCAGGATCGGCCGCATGGCCGTGCTGCCGGTGGTGCGTGGCAGCGGCGTCGGCCGCCAGGTGCTGGAAGCGCTGGCCGCCGAGGCCCGCAGCCGGGGCGACCAGGAACTGCTGCTGCAGGCGCAGATGAGTGCCGTGGGCTTCTACAGCCGGGCGGGTTTTGCAACGCGCGGACCAGTGTTCGAAGAGGCGGGCATCCCGCACGTGGAGATGGCACGGGCGCCTTGAAGGGCGGCCACCCACCTCACGGCGCCGCAAACTCCTGCTCGGTCGCATGGGCCTGCTCCACCGACCAGGCCTGCTGCGCACCGGCCTGGGGCGGCCAGTGGGGCAGCACGGCCCGGCGCACCGCCTCGGGGCTGCCGTCGGGCCGGAAGCTGCGCTCCTGCACATGCGTGACCACTCCCGCTTCGGTGCGCTCGACGATCACCACGGTGGAGCAGCGGGTGCCGTAGCCACGGTCGGGCATGTGCACGAAGGCAGCCGACAGTTCACGTTCCCGTTCGATCGGCACACCGGTGCGCGGCAGGTCGGCATCGGGCCAGGTGCGGCGGTCGGCCAGCGCGGTGAACAGCCGGTCGGCCAGGCCTTGCACGCTGCGGGCGGCGCCAACGGCCGAGCGCATGGCCTGCTTCAGGGCCACCACCTTGGGCCAGGGCGTGTCCAGCTGCGCATTCGACAGGCCGTAAAAGCGCCCGGTGTCCAGCCGGCGGGGGGCGGCGTCTTCACCGCACCAGAAGTGCAGCGCCTGCGCAAAGTCGATCGCGATCAGGTTGAACGGGTTGTAGCCCGCCAGGCCCACCTGCACCCAGAAGCGGTCGGGCGGCTGGTCGCCGCGCAACCACTGCGCCACGATCTCGCCGCGCGAGGGCGCGCCGGCTTCGAAGGCACCGGGCCGCCGCACGTTGGTGACCAGCGCCAGCCGGCCGGTGGCGCTGAGCGCGCACCAGCTGCCGCCGGCCTGCAGGTCGCGGCCACCCAGCACCGCCGGGCCGCCGCCATCGGGCAGCCACCAGCCCAGCCGGGCAGCGGGGCGCTGGTGGTACTCGTCGCGATTGGCGGCCAGCACGAACACATGGCGCGCATGCTGGCCGATGGACAGCGCCGCTAGACACATGGCGCAAACACCTCGACATGGCGGGCGCCGTCCACCCAGGGCGCGGTGCAGGCCGCCATGGCGGCCTCCAGGGCCACGGCGTCGGGCGGCTGCGCGGCGGCATCAGGCGGTTGCCACGCATAGGTTTCCATCAGCGTGGTGCGGGGTGGCCTGGCGGGGTCGGACAGGGCGTCGGCCGGCGCTGCCGGCTGCTTGATCAGCAGCTGCGCCTGCAGGCCCGGGTGGCGTGTCAGCCACTGGCCTTGCAGCGCCTGCACCGCCTGGATGCAGGCCGCGGCATCGGCCGGTGCTACGCGGTAGTACACATAGGCGCGGTGGCCCAGAGAGAAAGACGGGAACTGGAGCACGGCGGCACTGTAACGGAGCGGGCCACCGCAGGCCGGCCTACGGGCTTTGCGGCGGTCGCGCCTGTCAGCGTGCGGCCCTTACTCGGCTGCGCTGGGCAGCGGATAGGGCAGGGCCAACGGCCGCAGCGCCGGGCCGTCGGCCGCGCCCAGGTGCAGCCGCGCTTCGTCGAGCGCGGCCAGCTTCACTTCCACCAGCGCGGTGGCGGGCTGGCCCGCCGACGCATTGATCACCATGCCTGCCGGCTGGCCGGGGTCCTGGGCGTCGAACACTTCCTGGCCGGGCTGCGCCGCCGCGTCCAGCTCGAACAGCGCGGCGCGGCGCTTGGTGGTGCCGCGGTACTGGCTGCGCGCCACCACTTCCTGCCCCGGGTAGCAGCCCTTCTGGAAGTTGACGCCACCCACCAGCTCCAGGTTGATCATCTGCGGCACGAACTTTTCCACCGTGGCCGCCACGATGCGCGGAATGCCGCTGCGCACTTCCAGCGCGTCCCAGGCCGCCGCGTCCAGCGGGGGCAGGGCGGGCAGCGCCTCGGCCGCGCCGATGTAAACCGCCCGCGCGCAACCAGCCACCGCCGGCAGCACCGCCAGCTGGCCTTGCGGCTGCGTCAGCACGGTGCCCGGTGCGGCGCTGGCGGCTTCCAGGCTGGCCAGCGCATTGGATCCGGCCAGGCCCACCACCGCCAGCTCGGCGCTGGCGTCGGTGAGCTTGCACTTGGCCCGCAGCACGTACATGGACAGGCGCTTGAGCGTGGGCGCCAGCAGGTCGGCGCTGCACAGCAGCAGCAGGTCGTCGGCGCTGCCGCGCAGCACCACGAAGCTGGCCAGCAGCCGGCCCTTGGGCGAGCAGTAGCCCGCCAGGCGCCACTGGCCGGCCGGCAGGTTCTCGATGTCTTGTGTGAGCTGGCCGTGCAGGAAGCTGGCCGCGTCCGCACCGGTGGCCCGGATCACGCCCCAGTGCGCCAGCCGCGCGGCGCCGTGGGTCTCGGAGGGAGAAAAAGGGGTGTCCATCAGCCCATTATCATCAGCCGCACGATGACGACAGGCTGGGCTGGACTTACCGGATGAAGGCGCTTGGGCGGATGGTGGCAAGGGCGCTGCTGGTGATGGTGGCCGGTGTGCTGATGGTGGTGGGGCTGGTGGCCTGGTGGCTGAACCGGCCGCTGCCGCTGGCGCAGCCGCATGTGGAGCTGTCGATCGAGCCCGGCACCTCGCCGCGCGACGTGGCCCAGGCCTGGGTGCAGGCCGGCGTGCAGGCCGACCCCCGGCTGCTGTACGAATGGTTCCGCTGGTCGGGCGATGCGCGCCGCATCCGCGCCGGCAGCTACGAGATCGACGCCGAGACCTCGCCGCGCCGGCTGCTGGCCAAGATGGTGCAGGGCGATGAGGTGCTGGAGGTGGTGCGCCTGATCGACGGCTGGACGCTGCGCCAGTTCCGGCAGGCGCTGGCGGCGGCGCCATCGCTCAAGCCCGTGACGCGCGAGATGAGCGACGCCGAGCTGATGGCCGCACTGGGCGCGCCCGGCGTGCCGGCCGAAGGCCGCTTCTTTCCCGATACCTATGCCTACAGCCGCGGCGTCAGCGACCTGACGGTGCTCAAGCGCGCGCATGCGGCGATGGAGCGCAGGCTGGCCGAGGTGTGGGAACAGCGCGCCGCCGACCTGCCGTTGAAAAGCCCGCAGGAGGCGCTGATCCTGGCCTCCATCGTCGAGAAGGAAACCGGCACCGCCGCCGACCGGCCGCTGGTGGCCGGCGTGTTCACCAACCGGCTGCGCATCGGCATGCCGCTGCAGACCGACCCGACGGTGATCTACGGCATGGGCACCGCCTTCGACGGCAACCTGCGCAAGCGCGACCTGCAGACCGACACGCCCTACAACACCTACCTGCGCGCCGGCCTGCCGCCCACGCCCATCGCGATGCCGGGCCTGGCCTCGCTGCGCGCGGCGGTGCAGCCGGCCCGCACCCCGGCGCTGTACTTCGTGGCACGGGGCGATGGCAGCAGCGCCTTCAGCGAGAACCTGGCCGACCATAATCGCGCGGTCAACCAGTACCAGCGCCAGCGCAGCAGCAAGTGAGCCTTCCATCCGCAGCCCCTGCCGTGCCGGGGCGCTTCATCAGCTTCGAGGGCATCGACGGCGCGGGCAAGTCCTCGCACATCGCCGCCGCGGCCGACTGGCTGCGCGCGCGTGGTCGTGAAGTGGTGCTGACGCGCGAGCCCGGCGGCACGCCGCTGGCCGAGCAGTTGCGCACCCTGGTGCTGGAAGCGCCGATGGACCCGCTGACCGAAACCCTGCTGGTGTTCGCCGCCCGCCGCGACCACCTGCAGACGCTGATCGAGCCCGCCCTGGCCCGCGGCGCCTGGGTGCTCAGCGACCGCTTCACCGATGCCACCTTCGCCTACCAGGGCGGCGGCCGCGGCTTCGACCTGGCCGTGCTGGCCCAGTTGGAAACCTGGGTGCAGCAGGACCGCCAGCCCGACCTGACGGTGTGGTTCGACCTGCCGCCCGCCACCGCCGCCGAGCGGCGCGCCGCGGTGCGTGCGCCCGACCGCTTCGAGGCGCAGGACCTGGCTTTCTTCGAGCGGGTGCGCGCGGGTTACGCCGCACGGGCGCAGGCGGCGCCCCAGCGCTTTGCCCGCATCGACAGCAGCCAGCCGCGCGAAGCCGTGTGGCAGGACATCCTGCGCGTGTTGGAGCAGCGCACATGGTGATCGGCCCCGACGGCGAACTGGGCCTGCCCTGGCTGCGG
>CAKZXL010000786.1 GCA_937883885.1 uncultured Aquincola sp.
AGCATGTCGCCGCTGCACCTGCAGTACCTGCGCAACATGGGCGTCACGGCCACGCTGGTGGTGTCTCTGGTGCACGAGGGTCGGCTGTGGGGCCTGATCGCCTGCCACCACTACCGGCCACGCAACTTGCGCTATGCGGTGCGCACCGCCTGCGACCTGCTGGCCGAGGTCATCGCCACCCGCATCGCTGCCATCGAGAACTACGCGCACGCGCAGGTGGCGCTGGTGGTGCGCCGGCTCGAACAGCGGCTGGTCGAAGCCACGTCCACCGAAGGCGACTGGCGGCTGGCGCTGCTGCGCAACCCGGCCACGCTGCTGCAGCCGCTGGGTGCCACCGGCGCCGCGCTGTTCCACGACGGCGAGGTGCTGACCTCGGGCGAAGTGCCTTCCACGCCCGAGCTGCGGGCGCTGTGCCAGTGGGTGGATGCGCGGCCCGACCTGCCGGCGCCCGGCCAGCCGGCGCTGGTGTGCGGATCGATCGAGCAGGCCGAGCCCACGCTGGCCTCGCTCACGCCGCTGGCGGCTGGCGTGCTGGCGGTGCGGCTGTCGGCCGCACAGCCGCACTACCTGATGTGGTTCCGCAAGGAACAGCTGCTGACCGTGACTTGGGCCGGCGACCCCCACAAGCCCAAGCTGGGCGACGACCCGATGGAGCTGTCGCCCAGGCGCTCGTTCGCGGCCTGGTCCGAGATCGTGCGCGGCACCGCCCTGCCCTGGAGCCCCAGCGAGCTGGCCCTGGCCCGGGCCTTCGGCGCGGCGCTGGTGGACATCATCGTGCAGGTGCATGCGGTGCGGCTGCTGATCGCCGAGCGCCAGCTGCTGCAGATCCGCGAGACGGTGCAGCACTCGCGCGAGCCGGTGGCCATCGCCGATGCGCAGGGCCGGCTGCTGCATGCCAATGCCGCCTTCCTGGCGCTGCTGGCGCCCGCTGCCGCTACCGGCGCCACCACGCCACTGCAGACGCTGGACGACGTGGCCCGGGGCTTCGAGCCGCCGGCTTCCCTGCAGCAGGTGCTGGCCGGGCTGCAGGCCGCCCGACAGCCCTGGCGCGGCACGCTGGCCCTGCGCCGCGAACCAGGGGCCGCCCAGGCGGTGGGCGTGCGGGCCGAGGTGGTGCCCGGCCGCGACGGCGCGGCGCTGGGCTTCATCCTCACCCTCACCGACCTGCGCGACCACCAGCGCGCGGCTCAGGCGCGGCGCCAGCTGGAAGCTTCGCTGGAACGCACCGCGGGCGAGCTGGCCGCGCAGCAGCTGCAGCCCGGCCCCGGCGAAGCCGCCCCACCGCCCGACGAGGTGATGCGCGCCATCCTGGGCAATGCCAGCCTGGTGGCGATGGACATTGCCGACGGCCCGGGCGGCCCCGGCATTGCGCCGCTGCTGCAGGAAGTGCAAGCCTCCACCCAACGGGCGGCCCTGCTGTACGGGCGCATCCGCCGGTTCGGCACCGGGCGGTGAGCGGCCCGATGCACGGCGCCCGGTTGCACTGGGCCCGCGACGGCGCCGACTGGCCCCACCGCGCGCACAGCCGCTTCGTGCATGCCGGCGGCCTGCACTGGCATGTGCAGGTGGCCGGCCAGGGGCCGGTGCTGCTGCTGCTGCACGGCACCGGCGCTTCCAGCCACAGCATGGCCGGGTTGCTGCCGCTGCTGGCCGAGCGCTTCACCGTGGTGGTGCCCGACCTGCCCGGCCATGCCTTCACCGATGCCTTGCCCGGCAGCGCCAGCCTGCCGGCGATGTCGCGGGCGCTGGCCGCCTTGCTGGCGGTGCTGGCCGTGGCGCCGCCGGCCCTGGTGGCCGGGCACTCGGCGGGCGCGGCCATCGGCGCGCAACTGGTGCTGGACGGCCATGCACCGGCGCGCGCCGTGGTGGCCATCAATGGCGCGCTGCTGCCTTTTGATGGCCTGGCCGGCCTGCTGTTCGCGCCGCTGGCGCGGCTGGTGGGAGGTGGCCCGCTGCTGCCCGGGCTGGTGAGCCGGCTGGTGGCCCGCCAGGCGCGCGACCCGCGTGCGCTGCGGCGGCTGATCGACGGCACCGGATCGAGCGTGCCGCCGGCATCGGCCGCGCTGTATGCACGCCTGGTGCAAAGCCCGGCCCATGTGGCCGGTGCATTGGCGATGATGAGCCACTGGGACCTGCGGCCGCTGGCCGAGGCCCTGCCCCGGCTGCCGGCACCGCTGTGGTTGCTGGCCTCCGACCGCGACCGCATGGTGCCGCCGGCCCAGGCGCAAGACCTGGCGCGGCGGCTGCCCCGGGCGCGCTGCGTGCCGCTGCCCGGCACCGGCCACCTGGCGCATGAAGAACAACCGGCCCCGGTGGCCGCGCTGATCGCGCTGGCAGGGGACGGTGGAGGTGACTGAGATGAAGGTTCAGCCGCCGGGCCGCCCCAAGGCTGAACGCTCCCCCCTGGGGGGGCGCGAGCGCAGCGAGCTTGGGGGCCAAGTTCATTGTTCGTCACCCTTGGGCTTGGCGCCGAAGGGGTAGGCGCCGCCTTCATGCGCCGGCTTGCCGCCCTTGGGCGGGATCTTCAGCGACAGGACCATGGTGATGGCCAGCGTCACCGCGGTGAAGCCCAGCGAGAACACCACCGGGATCTTGTAGACGTCGATCAGCAGCATCTTGGCGCCGATGAACACCAGCACGATGGCCAGGCCATAGCTCAGCAGGTGGAAGCGCTCATGCATGTTGGCCAGCAGGAAGTACATCGCCCGCAGGCCCAGGATCGCGAACACGTTGGACGTGAGCACGATGAACGGGTCGGTGGTGATGGCGAAGATGGCCGGGATCGAATCCACCGCGAACACGATGTCGACGATGCCGATCAGCAGCATCACCACCAGCAGCGGGGTGGCCATCTTCACGCCGTTGACCACGGTGAAGAGCTTCTCGCCGTCGTAGTCGGGCGCGATCTTGAAGTGGCCACGGATCCACTTCAGGGCCGGGTTGTTGTCGAGGTCGGGCTCCTGACCGGCCGCCCACCACATCTTGATGCCGGTGAACAGCAGGAAGGCGCCGAACACGTACAGGATCCAGTGGAACTGCGCGATCAGCCAGGCGCCCACCAGGATCATCACCGCACGCAGCACCAGCGCGCCCAGGATGCCGATCATCAGCACCCGCTTCTGGAACTCGGCCGGCACCGCGAAGTAGGTGAACAGCATCAGGAAGACGAAGATGTTGTCGACCGCCAGCGCCTTTTCGATCAGGTAGCCGGTGAGAAACTCCAGCGCCTTGCCGTTGGCCAGTTCACGCGCTGCCGGGTCGGTGCCCGTGCCACCCAGGTACCACCACAGCCAGCCCATGAACACGAAGGACACGCCGACCCAGATGAGTGACCAGATGGCCGCCTCCTTGGTGCTGACGCGGTGCGCGCCCTGCTTGCTCATGGCAAAGAAGTCGACGAGCAGTGCCACGAGCACGAACGCCGAGAACAAGGACCACATGAGTGGTGAACCGATGGATTCCATAGACCGCCTTTGAGAGTGAGTGAGCCGTCCGACCCTCCGCGGTAGCGGACGGCTGATGACACAAGGACCCAAGGCTGGTCTTGCCGTGACGACGATGGAGCGGTCTGGCAACCGACATCGTGGCCTGCAGCGCCGGGGGATGGTGCGGGACACCACGCCCGTATTGACGACACTGCGCCGGACCCACGTTCTGCGGATAGAACGCGACCCGGTGGCTACTCCCCAACACAAGTGGGGCGGAGTCTAGCAACAAGTCGGCACAAACGTGCAATGACCTTCAAACCGGCGGCCTGGCCGGTGCCTGCAAGGCCTGCCACAACCGGCCTGCATCGGCCTGCGGCAGCGGCAGGTAGCGTGCGCCCAGGGCCTCGGCCAGCGCACGTCCGGCGGGCTGCGGGTCGCGGCCGGTGTCGATCATCAGGCTGGCCAGGCCGGCGGCCCGCAGCGCGCGGGCCGAGGCCAGCGCATCGGCCGCCGCACGCTCGCGCCCCGGTGCGCCGCCACGGCCGACGTTGGCGCGGGCATCGGTCATCAGCACCACCAGCACGCTGCCGCCCTGGCGCTGCAGGCCTTCGGCCAGCAGGCGCGCGGCGTCGATGCCGGCGGCCAGCGGCGTGCCGCCGCCGCCGGGCAGCTCGGCCAGGCAGCGCTTGGCCCGCACCAGCGAGCGGGTGGGCGGCAGCAGCAGCTGCGCGCCGGTGCCGCGGAAGGCGATCAGCGCCACCTTGTCGCGGCGCACGTAGCAGTCGGCCAGCAGCAGTTCCACCGCGCCCTTGGCCTCGGCCAGCCGGTGCAGCGCCAGCGAGCCGGAGGCATCGACCGCGAACACGGTGGTGGTCTCGCGCCGCTGCGCAAAGCGTCGGATGCGGAAGTCTTCGCGCCGCACCAGCACCTGCGCGCCCACCGGGCCGCCGTGCAGCAGGGCTTCTCGTCGGCGCAGGGGCTGCCAGGGGGCGGCGGCGCGCAAGGTCTCGATGATGTCGAGCCGCCCCTGGCGCGGGTCGCCCCGCACGCTGCCGATGGGGCGACCCTGTCGGCGGTGCTGCTGCGTGGCACCGGCACGGCCGCCGGCTGCGGTGGCGTGGCGCTGGCCGGCCCGCGCGGCCAGACCGAGCAGCAGGCCGGGCGGCAGTGCGCTGAGCGCGGCGGCGGTGAGGCGGTCAGGCAGCGGGTGTCGGGGTTCGGGCGCGCAGGCCGCGTCGTCCGTGGGCGGCGCAGGGGCTTCGCCGGCTTCGGTGGGCGGGGTGGCGGCCTGGGCCGTCTCGGGGGGCGGCGGCAGTTCACTGGGCGGGTGGGCTGGCGGCGCTGCTGGCGCCGATTCAGGCGTGGCGGCCTGCGCCGCGTCATCGGCCGGGCCGGCCGGCAGCTGCCGCGCGCGCGGGCCCAGCACCAGGCGCGCGGCCAGCTCGGCGTCTTCGGCCTGCACCTGCGCACGGCCGGCCCAGGCCGCCGCCGCGCAGGCCGCGCGCCAGGCCAGCCAGGGCACGCGCACCGAGGCAATGCCCAGTGCCACTGCGGCGGCGCACAAGGCGGTGGCGATGTCTTCGTCGAAGGGCAAGGCCGGCAAGGCGGCGCGGGCGGCGGTCAGGCGTGCGGCAGGGTCGGCAAGCTGCGCCGTGCCCACGCTGCGCTGTCGCCCGTACCTGTCTAGACAAGTGGGCGACTGTCCCACTTCGGCCTGCCCCCATCGGCCCGGCCCGGGGTGCAGGTCCAGCTGCAGCGCCAGGCGCTCGCACAGGCTGGCGGGCGGGGCTTCATCGGCTTCGCCTTCATCCAGCGCCACCACGGCCAGGGCGGGCTGCCCGGGCGCCACCGCGTCCAGCGCCGCCGCGACGCGGCCGGCGGTGGCGGCGGGCAGGCGTTCGGCCATGGCCAGCAGCAGCACGCCACCGGCGGCCTGCTGCAGCAGGCCGGGTTGCTGCACCGGCCGGCGGGCCTGCAGCGTGGCACCCAGGTCCAGGCCGCCCAGCAGCCGCTCGTCGCCGATGGTGGCGGGCATGCGGCGCATCGGCGTGCCGGGCGGCAGCAGCTGCTGCAGCAGCGCCAGCCAGGCATCGCGGGCCGGGCCGGCCGCTGCCCGCAGCCGCACGCCGCCCAGGCCGGCCGGGTCGACGGCCAGCAGCGCGGCAGCCAGGGCGGCATCGGCAGCAGGGTCGCCAGTGCCCGGCGTTGCCCGGCCGTCCTGCGGGCGCGGCGCCGCACCAGGCGCCAGCGAGGCTGAAGCCCCACCGCCAGCCGACGCAGGCGCTGCGTTCATGCGGCCGCGTCGTCGAACAGCTCGGCCAGCGCGCGCTCGACCCGCTCGGTGGAGCCGGATTCGTCCAGCGGATCGCGCCGCAGCCGGTGGCGCAGTGCGGCCGGCGCCACCCGGCGCAGGTGGGGCACGCCGGCCTGGGCATCGCCTTCCAGCGCGGCCAGCGCGCGGGCGGCGCGTGTGAGCGTGAGTTCGCCGCGCAGGCCGTCGGTGCCCAGCGCCATGGCCAGGCGGGCGGCGGCTTCCAGCGTGGCATCGGGCACGGTGGTGGCGGCCAGTTGCTCACGGGCGCCGAGCACGCGGCGGCGCACCTTGGCGTCTTCCTTCTTCCAGTGTTCGGCAAAGCCGATGGGGTCGCGCTCATAGGCGTCGCGGCGCTTGACCACTTCCACCCGGGCGGCCACGTCCATCGGCGTGCGCACTTCCACCGACAGGCCGAAACGGTCGAGCAGCTGCGGCCGCAGCTCGCCCTCTTCGGGGTTGCCGCTGCCCACCAGTACGAAGCGGGCGGGATGGCGCACGCTCAGGCCTTCGCGCTCGACCACGTTCTCGCCGGAGGCGGCCACGTCGATCAGCAGGTCGACCAGGTGGTCTTCCAGCAGGTTCACTTCATCGATGTACAGGAAGCCGCGGTGCGCACGGGCCAGCAGCCCGGGCTCGAAGCTGCGCACGCCCTGGGTGAGCGCCTTTTCCAGGTCGAGCGCACCCACCACGCGGTCTTCGGTGGCGCCCAGCGGCAGGTCGACCACCGGCACCGGCATCTTCATCGTGCGCGGCGCACTGCGCAGCGCACGGCAGTCGTCACAGCCGCCGCTGGTGGCCAGCGTGGCGGGGTCGCAGTGGTAGCGGCAACCGGCCACCGCCAGCATCGGCGGCAGCAGCGCCGCCAGCGAGCGCACCGCGGTGCTCTTGCCGGTGCCGCGGTCGCCGAACACCAGCACGCCGCCGATGGCCGGTTCCACCGCGGCGACGAGGATGGCGAGCTTCATCTCCTCCTGCCCGACGATCGCGGAAAACGGGAATGCCATGGATGTCCTCACTTTCCGGGGGTGGCGTCGGGCGCCTGGAAATCAAAGCTGTTGGCGATCAGCCGGCCTTTTTCGTCCAGGCCGAGCACCAAGCCTTGTTCAGTACTTGCTTGCCCTGGAACAAGGTACATGGCGCCTTCTCGGCCGTGGCCGCGCCCTGGAACAGCTGGCAGTTGCCGCAGTGCTGGTCGGGCGTGTGCTTGGGGAACTTCGTCTTGTCGGCCTTGGTCGTATCGGTCACGTAACCCAGGGCCACGGCCTGCGGGTCTTTCGGATCGACGGCGGCGGTGGCCTGGGCCTGCACGGCACGGGCGGCCAGCAGGGCGGTGCCGGCGGCCGGCACGATGGCGATGAAACGGCGACGAGTGGTCATGGAACGTCCTCTTTGGCGGTTGGCTACAGAGTCATGGATGCCGGGGCATCCTCACGTCAAGGTCGGGGGCGGCACGGGGCCGCACACGCCGGTACAGATCGAAGGCATGGGCGGCTCCGGCCGCAGCCAGCCAGAAGGCCAGCCGCTCCCCGGAAGCGCCGGCCGCCGCATCACGCACGGCCAGCGCCAGGCATGTTCCGGCAAGCAGGCTGCCCGCGACGTCAAGCAAAGGTAAACCTCGCAGCGTGCTGCGTCGCAGCCACAGCAGCAGCACGGCCTCGAGCAGCAGCACGGCCAGCACCAGGTGAATGAGCCAGGCCGTGTCCATGCTTACGCGCCTAGCCGCCGAACGGCGCGTTCAGGCGCACGATGGTGAAGTTGAGCACCGAGGCAAAGCTGACCCACGCCAGGTAGGGCAGCAGCAAGGCACCGGCGATGCGGTCGCGCCGACCGGCCACCACCACCATGGCCACGATGCTGAGCCACAGCAGGCCCACTTCCATCAGCGCCCAGTCGGGCCGGCGCTGGTTGAAGAAGAGCACGCTCCACAGCACGTTGAACACGCCGTTGATGCCGAACACCGCCAGCAGCGCACCGCGGCCAGGCCGCGCCACGTCGCTGCGCCAGGCCCGCACCGCGGCGATCACGCACAGCAGGTACAGGGTGGTCCACACCGGCCCGAACAGCCAGTCGGGCGGCTGCCAGCTGGGCTTGTTGAGCGCGCGATACCAGGGGCCGATGTCGGTGGCCAGGCCGCCGACCAGCGACAGCGCCACTGCCCACAGCGCCGCGACAACAACGGGTTTCCACAGCGGGCCCTGCCTCATACCCGCGCCACCCCGAGGAGGTGGGCAAGGTCCTTGAAGAAGATGCGCACGTGTGCCATCGGGCGTGCGCGAACGAGTCTTTTGTTCATGTAGGCATCGAAAGTGAGTTGCTGGATGTCCCGGTCGCGGCACAAGCTGACGAAGCGCTCACGGCGCTTGTCGCTCACGTACCAGAACCCCTGCATGATGCCCAAGACCCAGAACACCCGGCCATGCTCGCGCATGAAGCTGCGGCGCGCGCCGGCCAGTGCACGCGCGTCGCCGGTGGCCAGGCA
>CAKZXL010000787.1 GCA_937883885.1 uncultured Aquincola sp.
ACTCCCCTGCCCTGAGCGATGCCCACAAGGACCTGGACGGCACCGTTCACTACTACGCCATCGACCGCGCGGTGCTGATGGCGAACTCAGGCCCGAACTTCGAGGCGGCGATCGGCGGCTTCGTCGACTGCGCCCGGCTGCTGCGCGCAGTGGGCGCGCCGGCGCGGCACCAGTTTCTGGACCAGGGCGTCGAGATGAGCCTGCTGGATTCGGACTGGTCGACTTCCGGGGGTGCCGCTGCCATCACGCAGCTGCTGCGAGACGCGATCGCCGCCGGCCTCGTCAGCGTCCACACGCGCCTCGGCGCCCACGGGACCATCGGCGGTCTCATGCCCATCTCGGCCGCCTTCAAGATGGGCAACTGCTGCGCGGTGCAGGTGCTGCTGGAGTGCGGAGCGAGTCTCGCGGACCCGCTCAAAGATTTCGGCCTCAAGGACATCCTCGAGTGCGCCAGGTCGTTCGGAAAGCCCAACAGCGAGGCGGTTGCGGCGTTCGTCACCGCGAAGCTGATGCAGGAAAAGCTCGACGCCGACGCGCTCAACTGCGACTCCGGCACATCCCTGGTCGCGCAGGTTCGGGCGAGGCGCCGGGCATCCGTTTGAGTGCAGAGGCTACCGGTGCCCATCTCAAATGTGGTAACGCAGCTCTCCTCGTGAAGGTGGCGGACGCCGGCGCGCCCACAGGGTTCGATGCACGTCGAGAGCATTCCAAGGCGGAGTGGCTCGACGAACTGTTCGGCGTTCGCACCGCAACCCATAACCGACCGCACAGCATCTTCGCCACCATCTTGGAGCAGCTCCCCAGCTGCTCAGCGGAGATGCTGCGCTTCGCGCTCCAGGTGGCACCGGAGCACCCGGCGCTCGCTGCGCCCGAGGTGGCACCTGCCGTCCCTGAACAATTCCCTGGCAACGTGCACTACGCGCTATTGCACGTCGCCTCGAATGGGCCAGTGGGTGTAGACACGGTGTTTCAGCGGGCCAGACAGGTTCAGCAGCCTCCCAGGTCGAGGGTGCTCGACCATGTCTCCAGGGCAGCTCTTCTTTGCATGGCGGTTCTCCGCGAGCGTGGAGTACCCGTCGTCGTGCCTGAGGCGCAGGCAGTGCGAGGGAATATGGAGAGCGCTGAGCTAGACGCCATGCCCTTCGTCCTGGCCGCAGGGTTCGGCGCAGATTATGAGGTCGCTTTGGACTTGCTGCGAACGTACCGCGCCTACTCGGGGATCGCTTTTGACGTCAACCTGCGCGAGACCCACCAGGACGGTGGCGGCTGCATGCCGCTGGATGTCGCAATCTGGGCAGGCGCATCCGGGCCGGCGGCCGCGCTCATCGAACATGGCTGCAGCCTAGATCCCGCAAGGTTGTGCACGGTATACGGCGGTGATCCAGTGCGAGCCGCACAAGAGGGCTACCGTCTGGAGACCGCGGCTGCGGTGATCGAAGCGCTCATGCGCCGCCAGATGGCCGGCGCTCCTGTCACCCTGGCAAAGGGTGCGGCTGCTGCGCGAAGGCGCCGGAGCGACCTAGGAGAGCGCCTCCTCGGTTGATCCAGGGCGATTGCATGTCGACCTTCCACGCGGCACACACCGGGCCTAGCATGGGCCCTAGCCATCGCAAGCTCAGCGCCCAGAAGAACTTCACGGCCTGCTCTCGACCGCGCGGGCCTCATGCAATCCACCGCAGCAATATCCACCTTCAGGAACTGACTTGTTCCTCAGTGGCCGTGTCGCGGAACCCCTGAACGTGAAGGCCGCGATGCGCCCACATTGGCCGAATCTGCGAAAGGAAAGGGTCATCGCGAAACCTGGCAGCGATGTAATCCAGCTCTTCATTGCTGAGTCCGAGAGCGTCGGCGGCTATCTTGTCAAGCGTCGATCGTGCTTCATCAAACTCACCCTGCGCGCTTGACGCCAGCGCTGTCCGGACCGCCGCGGCCACATCGCTGACATTCGCTGGCACTGGGCAAGACGCGATGTACGCGACTGGCACCTCAGCATCGTCCGCGAGCCGTTTGCGATCGATCAAGTACCACAACACAGCCCGAAGATCAGGGTTCGGCAC
Source organism: uncultured Aquincola sp. (assembly GCA_937883885.1). The sequence goes on from CAKZXL010000787.1 coordinate 2,058, forward strand.
CGACAGCTGGAAAGAACCACCTTCACCAACAAGCCCGCTGTCTGAAATCTCGATTGAATCAGGAAGAACATCTTCGGGCTCGTGCACCGGTAGGGAGAAACCGTCCATAACCGGCGAGCCAGACGCAATCATCTGGCTGACAGACTGGCACTGAGATGCAGCTAGCATCGCTTCGACATGCCGCCACCGGTCTGCCAAGTTGTCGTCCTTCTCGATAAGCGTCGCCGTTGCAGCCTTCAGGCTACTGCGCAGATCATCGGTAATCTGCGCTGGCATCGGCAGCAAGGCAAGCGATTTGGGATACCAGTGGCATCCGAGGTCTTCAATGATGGTCGACCTTAGGCACGTCGCGGCAACAAACATCACCGGCCTCGCAAGTACCCAGCCGTTGAGCGGGAACTCCACGCTCAGTTGAATCAGGTTCACCTTATTGTTGAAGACCACATCCGGGGGCACGGGAGCGATGGTGGGGAGTTCCGACATTTCCCGCGCCACAAACAGCCTCTCGTGCACAAACAGCGCGTCGTACTTGTAGGTCCGAATTTCGGCTGGCTGCACGGTGCCGTCCCAATATGCAGCCGGCTGACCGATCAACCTTCCCGGAAAGACGTTCAGTCCTCGGTAAAACGCCCTTCCAGTTGGCGTGAACATCTTTTTGCCACTCGGCTTCATGCCCATCCCAACTAGCTTGCGAGCCTGCCAGTCGAACTGTCCAGCGCCAACTGGAATCGAAGCAGCCACGGCGCCTCGATCGACGCCCCGGACTTTTCTGTACACGGTTTGAATGTAATCCCTCAGCTTCGCGCCACCACCCAGCTTCAGGAGGATGTCAACATCTCCCCCTTGAACCTTACTTGTCATCCAGTTCATGCTGCACCCCCTTCAGCATCCTCAACATCCGCAACCACGCCGAAATAGCTCTCAACAAGCAGGTGCTTGCGTTTGATCTGCGATGAGGTAGCTCGGTTGAGATCAATCTGGTCGGTCGCGCTGTCGTAGCACTCCGTGCCGGCAATCCGCATCGTCACCAGGTCGTCGTCCGTGGCTGGCGTGTTCTCCAACACAATGATGATGGTCTGCTTCTTCACTCCCCGGAATGTCAGCTTCCGCAGCGCTTCGAGGTCGACGAGTTCAATGATCTTGTACGCGGCCAGCACGCCTCGCAGGCCTTCCGCGTAGCCGGCTTCAAGGACAGCGATGGGGATGATGAATGCGGTCCTGCCACCTGGCTTCAACCATGTCCGCAGCGCCCGGTAGAGGAACATACAGTACAGGTCCACCTGCCCGAACATGATCCGCCCGTAGGCCTTCTTGGTCCGCTCGTCGAGCGCCAGCCGGTGCGCGCGAACATATGGGGGGTTTGCCACCACCACGTCATATTTGGCTGTCGCGATCGCCTTGAGCCTTCGGCGCACTTGCGTACCGAACGCGCCGGAGAACTTGGCGCCTCCGCTGTCCGCCTGACCGAGATCGAGTTCGCGCTCGCCCTGCGTTTCCATTGGCTGGTCGTAGGCGTCGAGTGACGTGTGCCCGCCCTCGATCATGATGTGGGGAATCAGCGCCTTCGCGGTGTTTTTCTGCTCGTCAGGGATCAGGTAGGCAAACACATCCAGCAGTTGCCACAGCATTTGGATTTGCGACAGCACGACCGAGAACGGGTTGATGTCCAAGCCGTAGATGCGCTGCAGCACGCTTTGAACTGCTTCGACGTTCAGCGCGTTGGACGATCGAAGCCGCTCCAACTGCTCGTGAAGGTGCTCGACCAGGAACGTTCCGGAGCCGCACGCGGGATCGAGGACCGTGTCGGCGGGCTTTGCGTTGCAACGCGCCAACATGTACCGGCAGATTTCGGGGCGCGTGTAGACCTCACCGAGGGCTCGCCGCTTGGAGACATCGAGGTACTTGTCATACACACCCGCAAGGATGTCCCCTTTGACAGTCTTGAAGTTCCAGCGTGACAGCAGCCACATCGCATGCAGCAGTGCGTCGCTCAGCGTCGGATCGTCACCTTGGACCGCCCAGTCCAAAGCCTCGGCCGAGAACACGCTGGAGTACAGATCGCGCGCCTTGCGGTAGACCTCGCGCAGCAGGCCCTGCGACCCGATGTTGAAGTGCTCGGCAAACTTGGAGAACTGCTCGATACCGCCATTGCAAATGTAGCGCTTGAGCAGGCCGTGGTCCTCGGCAAAACGCACCATCAACATCCGCGACAAAATCATCGACGCAGTCTCGTAGCCGAGCGAGTCGATCGCCTTGCCGGCGGAGGTCATCTTCCCTTTCTTGTCCTTCAGGTCGGAGAGCAGCGACACCGGCTCGTCGAAGCCCATCCGGTAGGCAGTTCGGGGAAGGACAACCGTCTCAAGCTTCAGGGCCGAGACGTGCGGCTCAATCGCCAGTACGACGCGGTCGACCGCGTTTTCGTACGCCAGCAGCTCTGCGCCGTGGAGCGACGACGCTTTGGCGTAGCTGATTTGAGGCAGCGTCGCGTCTGTCCAGGTGAGTTTCCAGTCGCCCCACTGTCCCTTCAGCGCGTCGAGCGCACCGCGTGCAGTGCGAACTTGCCCTATCAGCACGTCGCGCACGACAACTTCGACTGCCTCGCGAATAGTGCTCGCCGCGACGCGGACCGCGTCGATGAACTCTCGACGCGTTGTGTCGACCACGTCGACGTAAGCAAATCCCGTGACGCCCAGCTTGAATGCTTCGATCGCCGATGAGACCCGCGCGAACTCGGAGCTGATCGGACCGAAGGCCTTGACGAACAGATCGTCCTGCGACAAGCGCGACCACGTCCAAGTAAGTCTGTTGCGAACCTCACCACCTGGATCGACCTGGTACCGGATGACACGCTTCTGGTCGATCAAGTAGAAGTGTCTCGTCGTGGAGGTGATGTATTTCCACTTCTCTGCGAGCACGGCGGCTTCGGACTTGGCCAGGTGGTTGCCGCGTTTGACCTCGATCGACGCGAACACGTGGGAGGCCGTCACCATCGGCTTGCCCTTGTCACCCATTAGGTACAGGGTCAGGTCCGGCGCACAGCGCGTCCCCGGGATGGGCGAATCGATCACGACGCTGCCGACATCGCATCGTGACGGCGACGCTGGATCGGTGAGCAGCTTCTTCAGGCTGTCGTAAAGGTTCCGCTCGGCCCCTGGAGCCTCACAGAACGCTTTGATTAGCTTTTCCAGTCGTGGATTTTTCGCAGTTGCCATTCCTTCTTCCCCTGCAGCCATGCTAGCAGGGGGTTACAAACGATCTCACGAAGCGCAGCTCCGCCACAGCGTCGGATCGCGGCATATGCGCCCACGCGTGGGCACGCGGACGACTTTCGGGTGATGTCGCTTTCGTTCAAGCTTGAACCGGTGCGGAGCTTGGCGCCGAGCAGACGTGGGACCCTCCGCCGTAAGAGGCGACATGGCGATCGGAACGCACGCGCAAACGTCGGTCCTGCCGGAATTGGTGCGATCACCAGCTAGTCTCGTCCATGAACGCCCTCATCCGCGCAGCCAGTGGCACCATAAACCCCCGCGGCAGGTAAAACGCTGCGTTACCCGCGAAAACTTGGTACGGGAAAGTCATGACCTTGGCACCCGTTTCCGGATGCACCCATCTGTGCAGCCGACTCCATACGGGGTGGCCCACGTCCTCCGCCGGCGGGTCTCGCGCCTGCATGTTCAGTTCCACGCAGAGACCATCGGTTACCGGCGCGCCGAGCGCTGAACCGACGAATGTCAGCTCAGGCGCCGGCTGGAGTCGCAGAACCATCTCTAGCGTCGAGGTCGCCACGTTGCGGAGCATCTGCTGCGCCGGAGTGAGGTTCGCTCCCTGGAGGGCGCCAAATTTGTCGCCGGTCGAGTGGAACGGGATCAAGTCGACGTTGCCGACGCCTGATGCAAGACCGCCGGCCTGCGCCCAAGCCCACCGCAGCCGGGGAGCGAGCATGGGTCCGCCTTCAGGAGGGGCTCCTTCTCGTACCAAATGCGCCAACAGCAGCGCGCGCGACCACCAACGGTTCCCACCGACCTCCCGGCGAAAGACGGTGAAGAAGTTGCTGCAGAACTCAAGGTTGTTCTCGATGCTTCCTCGACGAAAGCCGTCCTCAGCAGCATTGGCCTCAGGACTCCACCCCGGGTTCGCCGACACGAAAAGGATGCCGCTCGCGTCGCCGACCGAGGTCGTCATGATGTGAGGGCGGAACTGACCATCTCCTGCCAAGCCCAAGTCCTGGTTGAGCTCGCCGACGGCCTGGGCCACCTCGGCGGTTCGATTCCAAATCCAGTCGGCATGCG
>CAKZXL010000788.1 GCA_937883885.1 uncultured Aquincola sp.
CCGGCGCCTGCCAGGGTCAGGGCAGGTGGGGTGCTTGCCGCAGGGACATAAAGGAGGAGGCTTCGGCCCAGCGGGCCGAAGCCGGGGGACAGTCCCGGAGGTAAGCACCGCACCTGCCCAGCGCACAAGCGCATCCAGACAAGCCGAGTCAGAACCTCACTCGATCCCGGACAAGAAGAACTTGATGACCCCTTTGGCCGCAAACCCCACCAGCCCCAAGCCCAGCCCCAGCAGCAACACGAAGGTGCCGAACCGCCCGGCCTTCGACTCGCGCGCCAGATTCAGGATGATGAAGACCATGTAGAGCATGAAGGCGCCCAGGCCGAAGGTCATGCCGAACCAGGCGAACTGTTCTTCGGTGAAGCCGAACATCAGGCTTGCTCCGGTGCCACCAGGTCGCGGTAGGCATGCCAGCTGGCATGGGCCAGCCAGGGGGCCACCACCACCAGGCCCAGCATCGCGGGCAGCATGCCCAGCACCGTAAGGCCGGTGAGCAGCACCGCCCACAAGGCCAGCGGCGCCGGGTTCTCCAGTACCGCGCGCCAACTGGTGAACACCGCGCCCAGGATGCCGATGCGCCGGTCCAGCAGCAGCGGAATGGCCACCACGCTGGAAGCGAACACCGGCGCCGCCAGCAACGCGCCCACCCCCAGCCACACCTCGAACAGCCAGCCCTGCTCGGCCAGCACCACGCGGCGCAGAAACATCAGCGGGTCGGTGATCGGCTCGGGCGACAGGCCGGTGATCACCGCCGCCGAGGTGACCACCCAGCCGGTGCCGGCAAAGGCCAGCAGCACGCCGAACACCACCAGGCGGCCATCGTTGGGCACCCACACCTGCAGCGCGCTGCCCAGGTCGGCCGGCTCGCCACGCTCCAGCCGGCGGCTCACCTGGTAAAGCCCCGTGGCCACGATGGGACCCACCAGCAAAAAGCCGGTGAAGGCGCCGGTGAGCAGCCAGAACTGCCGGTGGGCCACCAGTGCCAGCAGCAGGCCGAAGGCGGCCAGCGCCAGGCCATGCAGCAGGCCGGGGGCGGGGCAGCGGCGCAGGTCGCGCCAGCCCAGGGCCAGCCAGTACAGCGGTTGCAGCAGGCCGATGCGGCGCACCGCATGGCGGCGGGTGTCCTGCAGGGCGCGGGGCGCGAGCGGTGGTGTCATCCGCCCATGCTCGCAGGCCGGGGCCTGAGGCGCCTTGATGCGCGTCATGCCATGTGACACTGGTGCTTCTTGCCAAAGGAGCGCGTGGATGACGCTGGTCTGGTTCGTGGCGGGCCTGGTGGCCCTGGTGGCGGGCGCCGAGCTGCTGGTGCGCGGGGCTTCGCGGCTGGCGCTGGCCTGGGGCCTGTCGCCGCTGGTGGTGGGCTTGACGGTGGTGGCCTTCGGCACCAGCGCGCCCGAAACCGCGGTATCGCTGGGCGCCGTGTTCAGCGGCCGCACCGACATCGCGGTGGGCAACGTGGTGGGCAGCAACATCTTCAACGTGCTGTTCATCCTGGGCATCTCGGCGCTGATCGTGCCGCTGACGGTGGCGCGGCAGGTCATCCGCCAGGAGGTGCCCATCATGATCGGCGCATCGGTGCTGCTGCTGGCGCTGGGGCTGGACGGCACGCTCAGCCGGCTCGATGGGCTGTGGCTGGTGGGCCTGCTCATCGCCTACACGGCGGCTTTGGTCATCCAGTCGCGGCGCGAGGCGTCGGCCCAGGCCGCCAGCGAAGACAGCGGCGCGGGGCATGCGGGCGGCCATTGGGCCCTGCAGCTGCTGCTGGTGATCGGCGGGCTGGTGCTGCTGGTGCTCGGCTCCAACTGGCTGGTGGACGCGGCCGTGACCCTGGCCCAGGCATTGGGTGTCAGCGACCTGGTGATCGGCCTGACCGTGGTGGCCGCCGGCACCTCGCTGCCCGAGGTGGCCACCTCGGTGATGGCCGCCGTGCGTGGCCAGCGCGACATCGCCGTGGGCAACGTGGTGGGCAGCTGCACCTTCAACCTGCTGGGCTGCCTGGGCTTGTCGGCGTTGCTGGGGCCACAGGGGCTCACGGTGCCGCCTTCGCTGCTGCACTTCGACATCTGGGTGATGATCGCCGTGGCCTTCGCCTGCCTGCCGTTCTTCTTCACCGGGCGGCAGATCGCGCGCTGGGAAGGCGCGGTGTTTTTGGCCTACTACGCGGCCTACACCGCCTACCTGGTGCTGCGGGCCCAGCACCACGATGCGCTGCCGGCCTTCAGCCACCTGATGCTGGGCTTCGTGCTGCCGCTGACGCTGATCACCATCGTGGTGTCGGTGATCCGCCCAACAGAGCGCCAGGCGCCGCCAGCAGGTTGAAGCGCAGGCGCTGGCAAGCCTTTGTCGGGCCTGTCCGACACGCGCGCAAGGCGTGTGCTTCTGTTGCAGGAAGGGCCTGCTGCCTAAGCTTGTGCCATCACTTTCACGGAGACCTTCTCATGAAGACCTTGCAGCGCGGCGCAATCCTGGTGGCTGGCCTGGTGACGGCGGTGCTGGCCACCGGCTGTTCCAGCATGAGCGATTGCCAGAAGGGCACGGCCGTGGGCGCCGGCGTCGGCGGCGTGGCCGGTTCGGTGTTGAGCGGGGGCAGTACTGCAGGCACCGTGGGCGGCGCAGTGGCAGGCGGCCTGCTAGGCGCGGGCGGTCGCTGCAACTGATGGATCGGGCCAGGCCCGACCCTCGCTTCTTTCACTGGCAGAAGGCCCGGGCACGCCCGGGCTTTTTGTCGTCTGCGTCGGGCTCAGCTGCGGCGGCGCATGCTGGCCATGTAGTTGTCGAAAGGCTGCTCGCAGAACTGCTGCCACAGCAGCTGCTCGTCCCTGAACCTGGCCCAGTGGGCGTGGATCTTCTTGAAGGCCGGGCTCTTGTCGGCCAGCTCGGTGTACAGCTGGCCGGCGGCGGTGTAGCTGGCGTCCATCACCGCCTTGGGGAAGGCGCGCAGCTGGGCACCGCCCGTCACCAGCCGCTTGAGGGCGGCCGGGTTGCCGATGTCGTACTTGGCGGTGCTCCACTGGTTGGCCTCGGCTGCAGCGGCCTTGATGGCCGCCTGGTACATCGGCGGCAGCGAGGCCCAGGCCTTCTGGTTGATGAACAGCGGCAGCGTGGCCGAGCCTTCCCACCAGCCGGGGTAGTAATAGAACTTGGCCACCTTGTGCAGGCCGAGCTTCTCGTCGTCGTAGGGGCCCACGAACTCGGCGGCGTCGATCACGCCTTTTTCCAATGACGGGTACAGGTCGCCGGCGGCCAGCTGCTGCGGCACCACGCCCAGCCTGGACAGCACCATGCCGCCCAGACCGCCGATGCGGAACTTCAGACCCTTCAGGTCTTCGACGGTCTTGATCTCCTTGCGGTACCAGCCGGCCATCTGCGCGCCGGTGTTGCCGATGGGCAGGTGGTACAGGCCGAAGCCGGCATAAAACTCGTTGAGCAGGTCGTTGCCACCGCCTTCGTACAGCCAGGCGTTCTGGCCGCGGGTATTCAGGCCGAAGGGCATCGCGGTGCCAAAGCCGAAGGCCGGGTCGCGGCCGATGTAGAAGTAGCTGGCGCTGTGGCCGGCTTCCACGGTGCCGTCCATCACCGCGTCCAGCACCTGCAGCGGCGGCACCAGTTCACCGGCCGCATGCAGGCTGATCTTGAAGCGGCCGTCGGTCAGCTCGGCCACCCGCTTGACCGCCAGGTCGACCGCGCCGTAGATGGTGTCCAGCGTCTTGGGGTAGCTGCTGGCCAGGCGCCAGCGGATCTCGGGATGCTGGCCTTGCGCAAGAGCCGGCGCGGCCAAGGTGCCTGCGGCGGCGCTGCCGATCGCGGCGCGGGTGATGAACTTTCTACGTTGCATGGGCTTGTCTCCTCAGCGTGTTGTTATCAGGTCAGACACATCTTGCGCCGTCCACCTCGATGCAGACGCCCGAGATGAACGCGGCCTCGTCGCTGGCCAGGTAGAGCGCCGCATTGGCCACGTCCAGCGCGGTGCTGAAGCGGCCCAGCGGAATGGTCGCCAGGAACTTGGCG
>CAKZXL010000789.1 GCA_937883885.1 uncultured Aquincola sp.
ACGTTTTCAACAGGGCCCGGTTCGGGCCTGCGCAAACCGGCGGTGCCGGCCTGCGCGGGAAGCCTGGTCGGCCGGCACGGCGCCGGCCTTCAGCTTCGTCATCGGTGGGGCGTCAGATCTTGCCGACCAGGTCCAGCGACGGGGTCAGGGTGGCAGCGCCTTCGTTCCACTTGGCGGGGCACACCTGGCCCGGGTGGGCGGCGGTGTACTGGGCGGCCTTCAGCTTGCGCAGCGTTTCCTTGACGTCACGGGCGATCTCGTTGGAGTGCACTTCCATGGTCTTGATCACGCCGTCGGGGTTCACCACGAAGGTGCCGCGCAGGGCCAGGCCTTCTTCGGGGATGTGCACGCCGAAGGCGTTGGTCAGGGCGTGGGTCGGGTCGCCGACCAGAGGGAACTTGGCCTTGCCGACGGCCGGCGAGGTTTCGTGCCACACCTTGTGCGAGAAGTGCGTGTCGGTGGTGACGATGTACACCTCGGCGCCGACCTTCTGGAACTCGGCGTAGTTGTCGGCCGCGTCTTCGATCTCGGTCGGGCAGTTGAAGGTGAAGGCTGCCGGCATGAAGATCAGGACCGACCACTTGCCCTTGAGGGTCTGCTCGGTCACGTCAACGAACTTGCCGTTGTGGAACGCCTGGGTCTTGAACGGTTGGACTTGGGTGTTGATCAGCGACATGTGTGTTCCTCGTTGTGGGTGGGTTGTGGACCGAGAGTGACTTTAGGCGTTCCAGGGCATCGCGTGGATTCATTAGAACAATGTGACCGATTGAGTTTGCCTAAGACGCGAGGGCGTCAGAATGGCGAACCAACGTCGTCGGAGGTGGCAGATGCGGTACGTGCTCCTGATCCGTGAACCCCTGGGCCAGCGCGCCACGCGCACCGAGGCGCAAGGGCGCCAGCTCTACGACCGCATGTTGGGCTTCGCGGCCGAGCTGCAATCGCGCGGCGTGCTGGTGGCGGCCGAATCGCTGGCCGACATGGGCCCGCAGACGGCCCGGCTGCAGGTGCGCGAAGGCCGCCGCAGCGTGATCGACGGGCCCTTCATCGAGACCAAGGAGATGGTCGGCGGCTTCTTCCTGATCGAGGTGCCCAGCCGCGAGGCGGCTTTGGACATCGCGGCCGAGTGCCCGGCGGCCCAGTGGTGCACGGTGGAAGTGCGCGAGGCCGCCCCCTGCTTCAAATGAAACGGGGCACCCGGTGCCGCGGGTACGCGGCCCCACCCTCCGAGAGGGTCCCGGGCCTGCTTGGGAGCGGCCCGGCGCTGGCCCGGGCGGGGCACCCGCCGCGTCGAAGCGGCGATAGGTGATTCGTCGTGCATGAACGGGCCACGCCGGCCCGCAGGAGCCCCACCATGCGTTTCATGATCATCGTGCGTGCCACGCCCGAAACCGAGGCCGAAGGCAACCCGCTGCCCGAGGACGAGACGGTGCTGCCCGCCATGCTGGCCTACCACGACGAACTGGCCCGCGCCGGCGTGCTGCTGGAGGGCAATGGCCTCAAGCCGAGCCGCCACGGCTGGCGCATCCGCTACCCCGGCGATGGCCGGCGCCAGGTGATCGACGGGCCGTTTGCCGAAACCAAGGAGCTGATCGCCGGCTACACGCTCATCCAGGTGCGCAGCCGCGAAGAGGCTATGGCATGGGCGCGCCGCTTTCCGGCCCCGCTGGGCGAGAAGGTGCCGGCCGAGATCGAGGTGCGCGAGCTGTACGAAGACAGCGACTTCCCGCCGCCGCCCGCCGCGCCCGCCGCCGCCGGATGACGCCCCCGCCGGCCGCATCGCCCACCCACCGCGCCATCGAGGCGGTGTGGCGGCTGGAGGCGTCGAAGATCATCGCCACCGTCGCCCGCCTGGTGCGCGACGTCGGCCTGGCCGAGGAGTTGGCGCAGGACGCCCTCATCGCCGCGCTGGAGCACTGGCCCGCCGACGGCCTGCCCGACAACCCCGGCGCCTGGCTGATGACCACCGCCAGGCACCGTGCGCTCGACCGCCTGCGCCAGCAGGCCATGCAGCAGCGTCGGCATGAAGAACTGGGCGCCGATGCCGATGCGCTGGGCACCCATGTGGTGCCCGATTTCGTCGACGCGCTGGACGCGGCGCGCCAGGACGACATCGGCGACGACCTGCTGCGGCTGATCTTCACCGCCTGCCACCCGGTGCTGCCCACCGAGGCGCGGGTGGCGCTGACGCTCAAGCTGCTGGGCGGCCTGTCCACCGCCGAGATCGCCCGCGCCTTCCTGGTGCCCGAGCCCACGGTGGCCCAGCGCATCGTGCGCGCCAAGCGGGCGCTGACGGCGGCCCGCGTGCCCTTCGAGGTGCCGCCGGCCGAGGCCCGCACCGAGCGGCTCGATTCAGTGCTCGACGTCATCTACCTCATCTACAACGAAGGCTATGCTGCGACGGCGGGTGCCGACTGGATGCGCCCCGCGCTGTGCGACGAGGCGCTGCGCCTGGGCCGCGTGCTGGCGGCGCTGGTGCCCCAGGAGCCGGAGGCGCAAGGCCTGGTGGCGCTGCTGGAACTGCAAAGCTCGCGCGCGGCAGCGCGGGTGGACGCGCAGGGCGCGCCGGTGCTGCTGGCCGACCAGGACCGCAGCCGCTGGGACCCGCTGCTGATCCGCCGCGGGCTGGCCGCGCTGGCCCGGGCGCAGGCGCTGGCCGAGGCCGGGCCCGGCTGGGGCCCGTATGCGCTGCAGGCCGCCATCGCTGCCTGCCATGCCCGTGCGCCGCGGGCGGAAGCCACCGACTGGCCGCAGATCGAGCGCCTGTACGAGGCCTTGATGGCCGCCGCACCGTCGCCCGTCGTGGCCCTGAACCATGCGGTGGCGGTGGGCATGGCGCGCGGCGCCGAAGCGGCCTGGCCGATGGTGCAAGCATTGGCCCAGGACAAGGCGCTGGCGCGTTACCCCTGGCTCTTCAGCGTCAAGGCCGACTTGTTGACGCGGCTGGGCCGCCGGGCGGAGGCCGAAACCGCCTTCCGCGAAGCGGCCGCCCTGACCCAGAACGAGCGCGACCGCGCCGTGCTGCTGCAACGGGCGCA
>CAKZXL010000790.1 GCA_937883885.1 uncultured Aquincola sp.
AGCAGCGCAGGGCAGTCCGCGCGCAGCGCGGACCGCGGAAGCTAAGCCCCCGGGCCCGCCCGCACGGCCCGGAGCAAACACGCCAACCACCACGAAAGGGTGTTCAAACCATCCACCGCAACAAGCTCACGAAGCGTCCGCAAACACCCGATCCAGCTTCTCCACCCATGCCGCCTTCGCCTCGTCAGAACCAAAGCTCGCCTCGATGCTGTTCAACGCCAGCTGGTACGCGTGCCGAGGCCCCAATTGCGGCAGCCCGTTGAACACCGCGTCGAAGTTCTCGTTCATGTAGCCGCCGAAGTAGGCCGGGTCGTCGGAGTTGACCGTGACCTTCAGGCCCGCCTCCAGCAAGGATGCGATGTTGTGCTGGTCCATGCTGCTGAACACACACAGCTTGATGTTGGACAGCGGGCACACCGTCAACGGTACCTGCTCGGCGGCCAGGCGCTCCACCAGCGCCGGCTTTTCCACGCAGCGCACGCCGTGGTCGATGCGCTCGACCTTCAGCAGGTCGAGTGCCGTCTCGATGTACTCGGCCGGGCCCTCTTCGCCCGCGTGGGCCACCAGGTGCAGGCCCAGCTCGCGGCAGCGCGCGAACACGCGCGCGAATTTTTCGGGCGGGTGGCCGCGCTCGCTGCTGTCCAGGCCCACGCCGATGAACTGGTCGCGGTAGGGCAGCGCCTCTTCCAGCGTGGCCAGGGCAGCCTCTTCGCTCAAATGCCGCAGGAAGCACAGGATCAGCGCACTGCTCACGCCCAGCTCGCGCTGCGCGGTTTCGCTGGCACGGGTCAGGCCGTCGATGACGGTCTTGAACGGCACGCCGCGGTCGGTGTGCGTCTGCGGGTCGAAGAACAGCTCGGCATGCACCACGTTGTCGGCCGCGGCCTTGCGGAAGTAGGCCATCGCCATGTCGAAGAAGTCTTCCTCCTTCAGCAGCACGCTGGCACCGGCGTAGTAGATGTCCAGGAAGCTCTGCAGGTCGGTGAAGGCATAAGCCTCGCGCAGCGCTTCCACGCTGGGGTACGAAAGCGCCACGCCGTTGCGCTGGGCCAGCGCGAAGATGAGTTCGGGCTCCAGCGAGCCTTCGATGTGGATGTGCAGCTCGCACTTAGGCATGTCGCGCAGCAGCCGGGGCAGCTCGTCGCGGCCGATCTTGTCGAGGCGGGAAGCCAGTTCGAGGGGCATGGAAGTCTCCGGATGCTTCAGCAGATGCCGAAGGTGATGCCGCGTTCCTTCAGGTAGCGGCGGTAGGCGGTGGAAGCGCGGTCGGCCGCGCAGTGCAGCTCGGTCACCGGCGCTTCGGGCGTGATGGGCAGCAGGCGCGGGCGCTGTGATTCGAGCACAGGCTTGTCCTGCATGAAGATGGTGTGCTGGAAGCCCTGCAAGTGCGCGTCGGTGGAGGTCCAGTCCAGCATCGCCAGGCGGATCCACGCGCGGCTGCGCTCGGGCGACAGCGGGCAGACGAACATCGCGATCGATTCGCGAAAGCCCTGCACCCTGACCGTGGCCGCATCGGGCACCTTGGTCAGGATGGCGGTGTAGGGCGCGTTCACCTCATAGGTGTAGTCCACCATCGCACCGGTGGCCGCCTGCACGCTGCTTTCCGGCTGCCAGGCGCGGCATTCGGTGGCGATGAAGCCGTGTTCGGTGGTGGTGACGCGGTAGGGCTCGATGGCGGTGTTGTCACGCGCGCCCAGCCAGCCTTCATGCACATAGCCGAAGTGGGCCATGTCCAGGAAGTTCTCGACGATGCGCGGGGCACTCGTTTCCACGTCATACGGCCCGCAGTTCACCTTGCGCAGCTGGGCATCGGCCTCGGCGGCGAAATCGGGCAATGGCGGTTCGGCCTCGGGGCCATCGGCCGGCAGCAGGGCCACCCACACCAGGCCATAGGCCTCGCGGGCGCGGTAGCGGCGGGCGCGGTGGCCTTCGGGGGGCTGCCAATCGGGCACGGCGGGCACGTGGGTGCAGCGGCCACCGGGTTCGAACTGCCAGCCGTGGTAGGCGCACTCCAGCCGGTTGCCTTCGATGCGGCCCAGCGACAGCGAGGCGCCGCGGTGCGGGCAGCGGTCGTCGAAGGCCTGCACCTGGCCGGCGTCGTCGCGCCAGATCGCCAGGTCGGTGCCCAGCAGCTGGGCTTGCACCGGGCAGCGGCGGCCGTCGGCACGGGCCTGGTCCAGCGCGCTGGCCAAAAGCACGGGGTGGTAGTGGTGGTGTTCGATCATGGGTGGCGATACCGCTGCCGCGCGAAGCATGGAATGAAAAAGGCCGCCCGCCGCCTTGCGGCGCGCGGGCGGCCCATGGCCGGGCGCTTACTTGCCCGACGGGATCTTGCCTTCTACGCCCTTGACGTAGAAGTCGATCTTGTCCTTCCAGTCCTGGTCGGCCTTGGTGCCGGCGGGCAGGCGTTCCTTGCCCGAGGCATCGACCACCGGGCCGGTGAACACCTCGAACTCGCC
>CAKZXL010000791.1 GCA_937883885.1 uncultured Aquincola sp.
CAACCGACATGTGCAGCTGCAGCTCACGCCCGACCATCTGAAGCTGGAACCCGACCATGTGCTGGCCGACATGCTGCGGTCCATGCACCTGATCGTGACCGAGGCGAACGAGGGCTTCGAGCCGGAAGGCGGCGCCTACGCGGCGGGTGCGCACGGGCACGCCCACGGCCATGACCATGGACACTCGCACAGCCATGACCATGGCCACGCGCATGCCCATGATCACGCGCAAGGACACCATCACGACCACCACCACGACCACGGCCACAGCCACGCCGCCGCACCGGCCCCCGACCGCAAGCCCATCGCCATCCCCATCGCCGCCGCCCCAGCGCCGCATGTGCACGGCCCAGGCTGCGGGCACGATCACGGCCACGGCCATTCGCATTGAGCTCCGCCGCCCTGCCCGCACCGCTGCCCGCACCCGCGCTGCTGCAGCTCATCTGGCTGGCCTCACCGGCGCTGCCGGTGGGAGGCTTCAGCTACTCCGAGGGCCTGGAAGCCGCGGTGGACGCCGGCCTGGTGACCGGTGAAGCCGCTGCCCGCGACTGGCTGCTCGACCAGCTGACGCTGGCACTGGGCCGCGCCGACCTGCCGGTGCTGGCCCAGGCCTTCAGCGCCTGGCAGCAGCAGGACGTGGCCCGCATCACCGCACTCAACGACTGGGTGCGCCACACGCGCGAGAGCCGGGAGCTGCGCCAGCAGGCCGAGCAGATGGGCCGCTCGCTGGTGGAATGGCTGCGCAACAGCGACGCACGGGACGACCCGCGGCTGGCCACGCTGGCCGCGCTGGCGCCCGCGCCCACCTGGCCGGTGGCCTTTGCGCTGGCCGCTGCCCGCAGCGGCGCACCGGCCGATGCTGCGCTGCAGGCCCATGCCTTCGGCTGGGCCGAGAACATGGTGCAGGCGGCGCTCAAGGCCGTGCCGCTGGGCCAGAGCGCCGGCCAGCGCATCCTGCAGGCATTGCTGGATCGCATCCCTGCCGTGGTCGAGTCCGCGCTGGCCTGCACCGACGACGACCGCCAGGCCTTCACGCCGATGCTGGCCATCCTGTCGGCTCGCCACGAAACGCAGTACTCCCGCCTATTCCGTTCCTGAACGTCTTCAGCCTGAAGCAGCACCCACCATGAGCACCGCCCTGCACCACATTCCCCGCCGCACGAAGAAACTGCCGCCGCTGCGCGTGGGCGTGGGCGGCCCGGTGGGCTCCGGCAAGACCACGCTGGTGGAGATGCTCTGCAAGACGATGCGCGAGAAGTGGGACCTGGTGGTCGTCACCAACGACATCTACACCAAGGAAGACCAGCGCCTGCTCACCGTGGCCGGCGCGCTGGAGCCCGAGCGCATCATGGGCGTGGAAACCGGCGGCTGCCCGCACACCGCCATCCGCGAAGACGCTTCCATCAACCTGGAAGCGGTGGACCGCATGCTGGACAAGTTCCCCGATGCCGACATCGTGTTCATCGAGTCCGGCGGCGACAACCTGGCGGCCACCTTCAGCCCCGAGCTGAGCGACCTGACCATCTACGTGATCGACGTGGCAGCCGGCGAGAAGATTCCGCGCAAGGGCGGCCCCGGCATCACCAAGAGCGACCTCTTCGTGATCAACAAGACCGACCTGGCGCCGCACGTGGGCGCCGACCTGGGCGTGATGGAAGCCGACACCCGGCGCATGCGGCCCAACCGCCCCTTCGTGATGACCAACCTGCGCACCCACGCCGGGTTGGCCGAGGTGATCGACTTCATCGAGACCAAGGGACTGTTGCGCTGAGCCTCCAATCCGCCCGCGCTTCGTGACATAGGCCGCCCGGGGCTGCTCGGCCCGGCCGCCGGGCATGCCCGGTGCCTAGCATCAGCCGCCTTTACCCCTACACGAGGAGAATTCCATGGGTCTGATGTCCTTCATCAAGGAAGCCGGCGAAAAGCTGTTCCATACCGGCGGCGACGCCAAGGCCGCCGCACCGGCCGCCACCGCTCCGGCGGCACCAGCCGTGGATGTAGCGGCCCTCAACGAAAAGGCCAGCGCAGCCATCGCCAATTACGTGCGTTCGCAGAACCTGTCGACCGATGGCATCGACATCCAGTTCGATGGCGCCAGCAGCACGGTGACGGTCAGCGGCACGGTGGCCGACCAGGCCACCAAGGAAAAACTGCTGCTGTGCTGCGGCAACGTGCAAAACGTGGCCGGCGTGAACGACCTGCTGGTGGTGGCCCAGGCAGCCGAGCCTGAGTCGCAGTGGTACACGGTGGTGTCGGGCGACAACCTGTCGAAGATTGCCAAGCAGTTCTACGGCAACCCGAACAAGTACCCGGTGATCTTCGAGGCCAACAAGCCGATGCTCACGCACCCCGACAAGATCTACCCCGGCCAGATGCTGCGCATCCCGCCCGCGGCCTGATCGGGGCGGCTTACACCACAGCGCGGCGATGCAGGTGCACCACCTGCGTTGCCGCCTGTGCCGGGGCGGCCGCGGCCACCGCGTCATCAAACACCTGGCGGGCGCAGTCTTCACAGCAACCGCAGTTGCGCGCGATGCAGGTGTCGTCCTGCAGCATTTCAAAGTCGGCCACGCCTTCGCGCACGGCGCGTTGGATGTCGCGGTCAGAGATTCGGTGGCAGAGGCAGACGATCATGGCGGGCGCAGCAGTGAGCTGGCCGCCAGTCTACAAGAATGCGAATCCTTCTCGTTTGTAAAAACCTACGGATTCTGCGGCTTCAGCTGATCTCGCCCACCGCCAGTTGCAGGTAGTTCTGCTGGCCGATCTTGTCCACCAGTTCGAGCTGCGTCTCGATGTGGTCGATGTGCTCCTCGGTGTCCGACAGGATGTCTTCGAGCAGCTCGCGCGAGACGTAGTCGCGCACGGATTCGCAGTAGGCGATGGCGTCCTTCAGCAGCCCATGCGAGCCCTTCTCGATCTGCAGGTCGCAGCGCAGCACTTCCACCGCGTCTTCGCCGATCAGCAGCTTGCCCAGGTCCTGCAGGTTGGGCAGGCCCTCCAGCATCAGGATGCGGTCCATCAGCCGGTCGGCGTGGTTCATCTCCTCGATCGACTCTTCGTACTCCTTCTTGGCCAGCTTCTCGAAGCCCCAGTTCTTCAGCATGCGGTAGTGCAGGAAGTACTGGTTGATGGCCGTCAGCTCGTTCTTCAGCTGGGCGTTCAGGAATTCGAGGACCTTGGGGTCGCCTTGCATGCATCTTCTCCTTGTGGGCGCAAGTGCGGATTGTGCGCGTGCGGCGTTGCGTGCAGCCCGCATGTCCCCCGGGCTGCGGTCTTGCTGCGAATCATTTGCAGCACCAGGCGCCAGCGGCAGCGCTACAGTGCCCGCCACACGAGGAGACCGGTTCCATGCTCATCAACTGTGTCGTCTACCAGGACGGCAAGAAGCTCGCAGACATCACCGTCGACGACATCAGCGATTACGTCACCCGGGAGGACTGCTTCGTCTGGGTGGCCCTGCTGGACGCCACCGACGCCGAGCTGCGCCAGATGCAGCGTGAGTTCGGCCTGCACGAACTGGCGGTGGAAGACGCACGCCATGGCCACCAGCGGCCCAAGGTGGAGGAGTACGGCGACACCGTGTTCGCGGTGATGCACACGGTGGAGATCGAGCCGGGCGGCGAGCTGCGCGTGGGCGAAGTGAACGTGTTCGTCGGGCCCAACTTCGTGCTGTCGGTGCGCAACCGCAGCAACCAGGGTTTCCTAGGCGTGCGCGGCCGTGCCGAGCGCGAGGCCCACCTGCTGCGCCATGGTTCGGGCTTCGTGTTCTATGCGCTGATGGACGCGGTGGTGGACCGCTACTTCCCGGTGATCGACCAGCTGGAAACCGAGCTGGAAGAAATCGAGAACCGCATCTTCGACCGCGGCCGCGGTCGCGCCAACATCGAGAACCTGTACGGCCTGAAGCAGCGCATCCTGATGGTCAAGCATGCGGTGGCGCCGCTGATGGAGGCCACCGGCAAGCTGAGCATGGGCCGCGTGCCGCGGGTGTGCGACAACACGCGCGAGTACTTCCGCGACGTGTACGACCACCTCACCCGCATCAACAGCACGCTGGATACGCTGCGCGAAACCATCGCCACCGGCATCCAGGTCAACCTGTCGATGGTGACGATCGAAGAATCCGAGGTGACCAAGCGGCTGGCCGCCTGGGCCGGCATCTTCGCGGTGGCCACCGCCTTCGTCGGCATCTGGGGCATGAACTTCGAGCACATGCCCGAGCTGAAGTGGCAGTACGGGTATCCGCTGGCGCTGGGCATGATCTTCACCGCCTGCGGCATCACCGCCTGGCGCTTTCGCCGCGCCGGCTGGTTGTGAGCGAATCGGTTACAGGCTCGGGGCTTGCCTAGGCTTGACGGTGCGTTTTTTCGCACGCCCCTACACTGCGCGCCCAAACCGTCCGCCCACGATGAACGTCCCACCTTCCAAGCCCGCCGGCGCGATGCCGAATCGACTGGCCCTGCCACTGCTGGCAGCAGGCACCCTGGCCGCCGCCGCCGCGCCTGCCGGGGCGCAGCAGGTGCCGGCCACCGTGGCCGCCTCGGCCCCCTCGCCCGGCGTGCAACGGTTGACGATGGCCGACTGCGCCACCATCGGCCCGGCCGCCGACCGCCTGGCCTGCTACGACAACCTGGCCGGCCGGGCGCCAGCCGATCCCGCGCCGGCCGCCGCAGTGGCACCGCCCACGCCCGCTGACGGCTCAGCCGTGCCCGCCACCTCGGTGCTGGCGCCCAAGGACACGCCGCTGGCACCAGCCAACAGCCCGGCCGGCGAGCAAAGCCTGCTGTCCAAGTACTGGGAGCTGGACCCGCAGGACAAGCGCGGCACCTTCAACTTCGTGGGCTACCGGCCCAACTACGTGCTGCCGGCGCGCTACACCGACCGCATCAACCGCAACCCCAGCTCGCCCACCCAGGCCGCGGTGAACCAGCCCAACGCACGCCGCGTCGAGGCCAAGTTCCAGGTGTCGTTGCGTACCAAGGTGGCGCAGGGGCTGGTGTTTCCGAATGCCGACCTGTGGCTGGCCTTCACGCAGCAGGCCACCTGGCAGGTGTACACCGGGGCCGATTCCAAGCCCTTCCGCAACACCGACTACGAGCCCGAAGCCACCTATGTGGTGGCCACCACGCCGGGGCTGCGCAGCCTTCCCTTCGGCTGGCAGTGGCGCTACACGCAGCTGGGCATCGCCCACCAGTCCAACGGCCAGTCCGACCCGCTGTCGCGCAGCTGGAACCGGGTGTACCTGGGCGCGGGTTTCGAGCGTGGCGACTGGTCGTTCAGCACCCGCTTCCTGCGGCGGCTGAAGGAATCGATCGACGACGACAACAACCCCGACCTGGTGGACTACCGCGGCCGTGGGGAATTCCAGCTGAATTGGGCGTCGGGCCTGTCCACCGCCTCGGTGCTGTACCGCACCACGCTGAAGAACGGCCACTACGGCGCGCTGCAGCTGGAGTACACCTACCCGGTGTTCAAACAGCAGCCCAACGGGCTGCGCTGGTACCTGCAGATGTTCAGCGGCTATGGCGAAACGCTGACCGACTACAACTTCCGCCAGACCAGCCTGGGGCTGGGCGTCACCTTCCTGCAGTTCTGAAACCAAAGTCCGCGGCGGGCACCGCGGACCGTCTTCAGCGGATGGAGCCCAGCGAGCGCATCGCCTTGACCGCGCCTTCGCCCATCGCAGCGCCGAAGCGCTTGGCCAGGCGTTCGGCCACGTTTTCCTTGGGCGTGTAGTCGATCACCTCTTCGGCCTTGACCACCTCGCGCGCCACGTAGTCCAGCGTGCCGGTGTGGTCGGCCAGGCCCAGCTTGATCGACTCTTCGCCGTTCCAGAACAGGCCCGAGAAGGTGTCCGGCGTTTCCTTCAGCCGGTTGCCACGGCCTTCGCGCACCACCGCGATGAACTGCTGGTGGATCTGGTCGATCATCGCCTGGGCCAGCGCGCGCTGGCGCTCGGACAGCGGCGAGAACGGGTCCAGCATGCCCTTGTTTTCACCCGCGGTGATCAGCCGGCGTTCCACGCCCAGCTTGTCCATCAGGCCGGTGAAGCCGAAGCCGTCCATCAGCACGCCGATGGAGCCGACGATCGAGGCCTTGTCCACGTACACCTCGTCGGCACCGACGGCGATGTAGTAGGCGCCCGAGGCGCAGATCTCCTCGACCACCGCGTACACCTTCTTGCCGTGCTTGGCCTTCAGGCGGCGGATCTCGTCGTACACCATGCCGGCCTGCACCGGGCTGCCGCCGGGCGAGTTGATGCGCAGCACCACCGCCTTGGCATTGGCGTCTTCAAACGCCGACTTGAGCGCGGAGTTGATGTTCTCGGCGCTGGCCTCGGTGTCGGCGGCAATCTCGCCGCGCACTTCCACCAGGGCGGTGTGCGGGCCGGTGGGCGCCGCATGCTGCACGCGCTGCACGAACAAGGCGTACAGCACGGCCAGCGTCACCGCCAGCCACACCACGCGGAAGAACACCCGCCAACGGCGGTCGCTGCGGCGTTCACGCAGCAGGCCATCGGCCAGTTGTTCAACGGCGGATTCCAGCGGCGTGTGGCGCGCGGCAGGCGCGGCGGCTGCAGGAACGGGGGCGGGGGCAGCGCTGGTGGGCGGCAGCGGATGTGCCGACGGCGCGTCGTCTTGGGGGGTCATGCGGGGGCGCTTTCGGAGGGCGGCGCGTCGAAGCTGACGGGCCGGATGTCGCGTGAAGGATACCAATACACCTGGCCGTCACGCTCTTGCAGCGTGATGGCCGTGAGCTTGCCGCGGCCACATGGGCCGCCCACGCACCGGCCGTCGGCCGGCTCATACGCGGCGCCGTGGATGGAGCACAGGATCCAGCGGCGGTCCATGTCCAGGAACTGGCCTTCCTGCCAGTCCATCTCGGTGGGTACATGCACGCAGCGGTTGACGTAGCCCACGACGCGGCCGTCGAAACGCAGCGCAAAGCCGCGCG
>CAKZXL010000792.1 GCA_937883885.1 uncultured Aquincola sp.
CGCGGTTCAAGCTGGCGGCGCGCCGAGATCGTCGACCGGCCGGAGAAGATGTGCGCGTCGGTGCCTTGCAGGCTGTAGAACGCGACCTCCAGCCCCAGGTTCAGCAGGCCGGCAGGTGAACTGAAGTAGTTGTCGGCGGTGGCTGGCAGCAGGTGGACGTAGCTGGCATAGCGCTGCAGCAGCGGTTGCACCTCGGCGTCGAAGGCGTCACGGGACAAGCCGAAGCAGAGGCGAATGCGGCTGACAAGGTCGTAGGTCGATGCGAGCACGTCAGAGACGGGCAGGGCGGCGAAGCCCGGGTCGGTGACCGGGAAAGCAGCGAGCGAGGCTGGGGACTGCATGGCGGGTGCAGGCGAGTGCTGCGGCCATGCTGATGCCAAAGGGTAAACCTTGAACGACGAAAGGAGCGGTCTGGTCGAGGGCTATCGAGGTCAGCCACTCGGGGCACTACCACATCGCACGTTGTCTGCGAACAAGCGCTTTGGCCGAGCGCCGAGACCGTCAGGACCAACGCGACTGACCCTTGAAGACCGGATACCGCTGTTCGTTCCGCGATCTCCCGTGTCGGCCGGAACCGGAGCCGGCCGCTCGCCTTCGGCAGAGAGGTCTGACTGCTGCCCAGGAAAGCGGCCGTCGGCAACTGGCTGGGAGCTTAGTCCGGGCGGGCTCTGCGAATTGAAGTGCCCTTTGATGTCGCTTTCTCAGAAGCAACCGGCATGGACATCAAGTCACGGCCCGCTGCTTCTGTCGGATGGCTGCGAGTGCGCGTGCGAGCACTTCCTCGCTCGAGGCTGGGAATGTCTCGACGGTGGCGTCTGCGAACTGAATCAGTCCTCTGGACTGCTGCTCATTGTCGTGCGCCACTGCGCGGTCGTAGGCCCCTTCAACCGGCTCACCTTGCTCCATAAGGCGCCCCTCGTAGCGCGCCCGAAGAACGTCTTCCGGTGCGTTCAGGTGCAAGTGGAAGACGGCTGCGCCGAAAGCGGCAATGAAGTGCTCCACCTGCCGCTTCTTGCGAACAGCGTCGAACAGCCAGCGCCTCGTGCCAGGCTCAGCCGCCATCGCAGGACGCGCAACCGAATCGACGACCCACCGGTAGTCCGTCTGTACGTCCAACGCGTCACCGAATTCTTGCAGGTCAAGCCGACCGGGGCTGCCATCCTGTTTGGCGGCGACCTCGCGCAAGTACGCACTGGAGCGGATGGCGCCGAATCCCTGGTCCGACATCAGCAAGTCGCGTAAGGTCGTTTTTCCGACCGAAACCGGGCCGCTTAGGAGTACAACAAGATCAGGAGAAGCCATGTTCCAGTACCCATACCGGGGAGCCATGAACGGCGTTCACAGGACCACCATGACTAAAGCTCCCATCAAGGCGGCGCCCGCCGCCATAGACATTCAGGCCGCCGGTCACAGAAGTCCGTGAGCCGATTCATAGGGGGAGAGTCCCGAGGTCCTCACCGCCTTTCATGCGCCGAACCTGCACCACGTACTTTGCCAAATCCGGCACTGCGTAGTCCACCACGACTTCTACAACTGGCTTCTCTGGGGCGCCAGACTTCTTGGTCGGATAAGTCTCGATTCTGTGGAAGTCTTCGAATCCGCGTTCGTGCCAATACGGGAACGTATTGCCGGAATTCATCCTACAAAGCGAAATCCTGTCCTTGTAGGCCGCAACGAGCGAGGCCGTGTCGATTGTCAGGACGTCGTGCTCCAGGTTGCGGTACGCGCGAGCGCCCAGCAGCGTGAGGAGGCGTTCCTCCTCAGCCCACATGAAGACCTTGCCGTTCAGGAACTGATACCACTGCTGCGGCGTCACGTTATTGGGCAAGGCATTCGCGATGCGCTCAGGTGGCATGGGCTTTTGGTCACGAAGCACGACGGCCTCGGCGCCTTGGCCAACGGCCATCTTCTCAGGTCGATGCTCGGTCTCGTACTGGCGCCGCGCCGCGCCGTTGATGCCCAGCTTGTCGAGGACAGCGACCGTGCTAAGGAGTCCGCGCCGCTTGATGGACGGCCATGTGTTCGCCTCCGCCATGTGGAACAAGCGCGGGTAGAGGCCGACGAACTTGTTGACGTCCAATTCGACTCCTTGTTTGCACTGTTACCACATGCGCCGGTCGATGATGTTGCGTTCGTTGAACGCCGTCGAAATCAGGGAGACAGGGATGCCGCTCACCTGCTCCAGTTCCCCGATGAAGCGCTGCGTCTCGGAGGTGAGCTGCTCGTACCGGTACGCACTTTGGTTTTCCACGCCGAGGTAGTCAGCGAAAGTCAGCGCTAGGTCGGTGGGCCCGTTCAGCAGCAGCGAACGGCGCAGAAGATGCCAGTCGAACTCGGCGATGCGCCTGGTCCGCCCGGAAACTGAGCCAACCTCCGTCGTCCTGATTTCATCCAGCGGCACTCGCGACCTGCAAGCCACGTCTTCGAACGTGAGCTCCTTGCCCATGTAGCCTGAGGTGTTGCCGGTCCTCGAATCGCCCACGCGGATGGGATACGTGCGGCAGACCATGACTACCCTGCGAACATGTCGCTGGGTCAATCCAGCCTCGGCCAGGCAGGCCGCAGCCGTGGTCACGCGCGACGTGACGTGCGGGTAGAAGCCGTGATGCAGACTCAGGAGCGTCCCCTGCGTTCCCTCCAGCATGATTCTCTTGCCACGGCTCAAGCACTGCGCGAAGTACTCAATCGTGTCCTCGACGAACCGTGACAGTGTCGGCTCGTCGCGCGCCAGGCGGACGTTTGTGTTCGGAACGCGGTTGACGATTTTCCGGGCTGTCGCCATCCCGATGCCCTGCGCTGTGGAACCGATGGCGCTCGCGAGCGTCTGTTCCTCCCACTCCTTATCACGAGGGTCAATAATCATCGCTTGCGGGTCGATGATGAGGCGGCCAGGCTCGATTTGCAGCTCGCCAATCTCCTTGCGCAGCGTATCCAGCCCGATGACGGCGCCCGCTCCGATGACGAGCATGGCTTGCGAGTTGCCCAAGAAGCCAGAGGGCAACTGCTTGAACGTGTACGGCTTGTCGTTGGACCGATAGACCTTGTGGCCGGCGTTGGGGCCGCCGACGCGAACCAGAACCTCGTACTCCGGTGCGAGGTAGTGAGCGATATTGCCCTTGCCTTCGCTACCGAACTGGCCGCCGATTAGGATGTCAACGCATGCGGCGGACGTGATCGGATTGGGCTCAAGGCGAGCCCGGACGCGCGCGAAGACATCACTGGTGCTGCAGCGCTCGGTGTCGATCACAATGTCGGCAACCTTGGTGAGGAGTTCCTCTCGTGACTGTGTCCACATGCGCCGACGCGACTCGAAGGCGCTGCGCGATGCGCTTCCACCTGTCGCGGCTTGAAATCGCGCCAAGAGCACGTCGTCAGGTGCGTGCAGATGGATGTGGAGGACCCGAAAGCCAAGCTCTCGAAGCCCATTGACCTGCCCAGCGGTCTCGAGCGCGTCGATGATGAGGACGCCGAAAGGCGGCTTGAGCGTCACCAGGTGGCGTGCCAAGCCGTCCTTGGCCCACCTGCCATTGGTCTGCTCCTCCAGCTGGCGCTTTTGGCGCTCGACACTGCTCGCAGCCGGCTGCTTGCCTAGGGCCAGGCGCAGCAGTTCATCCGCGCTGATGCGCTCGATCTCGAGCGTCTGCGCCAGTCGATCAGCGAGCGTGGATTTTCCTGAGCAGAATCGTCCCGTGATGACAATGGCGCCGAACTTCATCCCGTCCCTCAGCCGCCCGTTTCTCGTTCTAGGCCCCAGCGTTCGCGGGCAACCGGTAGACAGTAGTCTTGACCCCCTTGTCCACCAGCTCTTCCGCAATGAGCTCGCGGACAACTGGCCACTGCGCGCCGCCGTGGCCCGTGCCAACGCGTGGCATGTGGACGGTTGCGCCCAGATCAAGCGCGCACTCGCGGACGGCTTGAAGGCATTGCGCCAGCGCTGCATAGCGAAGCCGCTGGGTCTTGGAAGGGCCAATGCCCTGCTGCGCGACCATGTGCGCAACCGTCACGTCCTCGGAGACCTTCGCCAGGAACACGTCACCCAAGGCCGGAGAACGCTTGGCTGTCACTGTCTCGCCCACAAACGACTCCCAAGTCTGAGGAAACTTGCGTCTCAGGGCAGATGCGAAGCCGCGGCCGCCCCAGATGACCGTGGTGTTTGGAACGACGTGCGCAAGGACCTTCTTGCCGGAGCCGCGCGGCTGCAGAGCGTCCCCGTCGACCTCCTGGATAGCGGGAAGCAACTCGTGCTTCGGCTCAGGGTCCAGCAAGATGCCCACGACTCGGGGGTCAGCAGAACCAGGGTACGGGGCCAATGCGACACATTCGACCTGCAACTCCACATCGCCGATCCAGGCCTCGCGGCCAGTTGCCGTGAAGCCGATGGTCGTGGCTTCGTTGATGACGCTTGTTGGTGGAATGGCCTGGCCAACGCCCACGGGGCACTTCCAGCCTGCAGCGGGGATGACGTAGTCGATGCGGTACTGACCGTCCTTGTGCATCGACGCGCAAATGGCAGCCATCGGCTTAGTTGCGAGCTTGACCAGGCGGATGATGCAGGCCTCGACGGAGACGTCGTATTGCTTCCTGATATCCATCACCTTCTGGATGGATACAGGCTCCGCAGCGAGGTCCGCGAAGCTGCCAAGCGGCATCAAGAGCTCAGCGGCGCCGATGTTGCACAGGACTTCCAACTGCCAGTTGTCCGCACGCGAGGCGTCCTCCGACGCGCGATTTCTGACCTGCTCCGCATGGTCGGGTAGCAACGTATGCGCAATCTCATGCGCGATGGAAAACCGCAGCCGGCCGCGCGGACGCAGCGGGTTGTACTGAAGGATGGACTTCCCGTCGCTTCTCGGCACGAGCCGCGCGTCAGGTATGTCCCCGCGGGCGTCCAGTGTCAAGCCGCGCCACTGCGCCAACGCCAGCGGGTCGAACGGCGGCCCAGGCCAGCCCTCATCCATGGCCTGCAGCGCGAGCTCACGGGCCGCCCGTTCAATTTTCGCGACGGGGTCCTCGTCCTGCGCAAACCGCAGAACCGAAGGGTTTGTCCACTTGTACTTCTTCGACATGGCGACCATTGGAAGAGCTGATTCTTACCGCACTCGGCGGCGCTGTGGCGGACGCACCATAGCACCGGCGCGGGAGGCGGCAAACGCCATTGTGGATTTCGGAACACGCGTGCAGATCTTATCGGCAGCGGACGACTGTTTGCGCGCCAGGCAGATGTCCGCTTGGGGGTTGACCTGAGACCGCCACGCGAAGCGGGACCGGTCGTTCAAGGCCAGTGCACCTAAGGCGACGCCGCGGCCGTTCGCTGTCCTGCGGCATGTCGACACTCAACGCATTGCTCGTCGTGGCGCTGAAGGTCAGCTTTGTGGCTGTGATCGTGAGGTCACCCGCTGATCGCCAATGGCGGCAACCGCCGCTTGCCGACCATGGGCGAGATGCAGAGCGTCGGCGGCCTTGGACTCCGGACTCATGACCCATGCTGGCCTCGCATCGGTGTAGAAGGGTGCATGTATGACGGGCCGGCTTCCACCTGTAGTAGGACCAGCATCCCAAGTTGCTCCGCGCTAGGCGCAGCCAACGGCTGCACCGGAAACGCCCCCTGCACCCGCGGGTCCGTCCCATACCGCTGCACCAGCTTGCAGAACGGGCAGTGGTCGTTCGACCGCGCCACGGAGCCGAAGGCCGCCAGGAACTCGCTGTGGCAGGTCGGGCAGGTGACG
>CAKZXL010000793.1 GCA_937883885.1 uncultured Aquincola sp.
CACCCGGTGAGAGGGGGTTGAACTCCCCCAGGGTCCACCAACAAAGAGTGTCGCGATGAAGAAGCAGCTGCAGGAGCTGCGCGTCGCGGCGCCCAGGAGAAGGACCTCGTGCAGCAGTTGCGCGAGGCAGGCTGTTGAATCACGAGCAAAACTGAGCCAGGCGTCACGTCCAAAACTGAGCCACTAAGTTGACGAAGAAATGGACTGTTCGGATGTGGATAAGTCTACTGCGTGATCTGTCTGGGGTGCTCCTTTGGCCGTTTTGGTTCGTGTGGCTCTGATGATCGAAGACGGTTGTGCAGTCGAGTGCCTGAAGCGCCAGCTCTGGTTGCCGGTTTCGACGATGTGGCAGTGATGGGTGAGTCGGTCGAGTAGCGCGGTGGTCATCTTGGCGTCGCCGAACACGCTGGCCCACTCCGAGAACGACAGGTTGGTGGTGACGACCACGCTGGTGCGCTCGTACAGCTTGGACAGCAGGTGGAACAGCAAGGCCCCACCGGCTTGACTGAAGGGCAAATAGCCCATCTCGTCGAGGATGACGAGATCCACGTACATGAGCCGATGTGCCAGTTGCCCGGCCTTACCTTGAGCTTTCTCGGCCTCCAGCAGATTGACCAGCTCGACGGTCGAGAAGAAGCGCACCCGCTTACCATGTGCACGGATGGCATGAACGCCCAGGCTTGTGGCAAGGTGTGTTTTGCCCGTGCCAGGGCCGCCCACGAAGACCACGTTGTGGGCTGAGTCGATGAACTTGAACTCGTGCAGCTGACGCACCAGCGCCTCGTCCACCTGCGCCTGATCAAAGGCAAAGCCAGCCAGGTCGCGGTGGTGCGGGAATCGGGCCGCCCGCATCTGGTAGGCCATGGAGCGCACTTCCCGATGTGCACCCTCGGCCTTGATGAGCTGATGCAGCAGGGCTTCGTGGTCGAGCGATTTGAGCCGGGCGATGCCCAGCAGTTCCGGCCAGGCACTGGCCATGCCGTGCAGGCTCAAGCCCTTGAGGCTTGCTGCGATGTCATTGGACATGGTCATCCTCCTGGGACTGGCGCAGGCTGTCGTAGCGCGACACGTCGGCCTGAGGCGGCTCGTGCAGCGTCAGTGAAGGCAAGGCTGCTTCAGGCAGGCTTTGCACGGCTTGGGGCTCCTTGAGCCTGGCCAGCACGTTGAGCACATGGTCTGCGCTCACGCGGCCCGATTGCAGCGCCAACTCCACGGCCACCAGCACGTCATCGAGCCCGTGCAGGGTGATGGCCATGAGCACCTGGGCCATCACCCGGTCGCCGCCAGGGTGGCGAAGCAGGTGCGCTTGCAGATGCTGCAAGGGCTCGGGCATGGTCTTGAAGGGGGCGCCGTTGCGCAAAGCGCCGGGCTTGCGTTCGAGCAAGCTGACGTAGTGCCGCCAGTCGTACAAGGTCTGGCCACGCTCGAAGCTGCGCGGCAGGCTCACCGGCTGTTCTGGCGATTCCGAGTTGGCACCGACCACCACCAGGCGATCGGGATAAGCCCGCACGCTGACACTGGTGTGGGCCCACTCGCATGGCACGCTGTAGCGATTGCGCTGGTAGTGGATCAGCGAGGTGGCTGTGACCCTGGCCATCTGCTCGACATAGCCATCAAATGGCGCAGGGTTGGGCATCAGGTGCGTCTGCTCTTGCTGCCAGACGTCGGCGATCGTCAGCTCTGGCCACTCGGGGTGAGGCAGCTCATGCCAGGCGTCCAGGCAAGCCTGGTGCAGCCACGCATTGAGGCTCTCCAGGTCGGGCCAGCGGCGTTCCGCTGCCTCCATCCAGATGCCACGACGGCGATCCTGCACGTTCTTCTCGACGATACCCTTCTCCCAGCCAGCGGCGCGGTTGCAGAACTCTGGCTCGAACAGGTAGTGACCCGTCATGGCCTCGAAGCGCGCATTGACGGTGCGGCTCTTGCCCTGACCAACCTTGTCGACGGCGGTCTTCATGTTGTCGTAGATGCCCCGGCGCGGCACGCCACCAAAAGCCGCAAAGGCTCGGGCATGGGCGTCGAACAACATCTCGTGGGCCTGGCTGAAATAGGCGGTGAGCATGAAGGCCCGACTGGCCGCCAGCTTGGTGTGCGAAGCCTCCAGGCGTTTGCGCAGGCCGCCCACGAACAGGTACTCGCAGCTCCAGTCGAACTGGAAGGCCTCGCCCATCTCGAAACTCATGGGTACGAAGGCCATTCGGGTTGGCGCGTCGGACTGTGCCTGCTGCCAGCGCTTGGCGAACTCATAGACCGGGCCTCGGCTGCCAGGGTAGCCCACGGCCTGCAGTGCCCGGAACATGGCCTTGATGCCACGGCGCTCGCGCTTGTTGCGGTGGCTGTCGGCCTTTAGCCAGGTGGCCAGCTGTTCCTTGTAGGGATCGAGAACGCTGGGAAGAGAGGCCCGCTTGGGGTAGCGGGGCTCGACCATCTCGTCGGCCTCGAGCCACTTGGCGGCTGTATTGCGGGAGATGCCCAGCCTTCGGCTGGCTTCGCGCACGCTCAGGTGGTCACGGTGGACCATGCGGCGCAATTTGCTCAATGTGCTCACGTTGATCACTCCTGCACCCCACTGCTGCAAAAAACAGCAGGGTAGGTGGATAACGTGGCTCAAAATTGGGCGTGACGGATGCCCTTTAGTGGCTCAGTTTTGCTCGTGATTCAACACTTCAGTGGTTCGAGCTGCTCGGCATCACCCCCGTTGACGTGCTCTACGACGGCGTGTACGACGAGCGTGCCATTCGAGCGCTGTACGACAGCAAGCGC
>CAKZXL010000794.1 GCA_937883885.1 uncultured Aquincola sp.
ACTGCTGCAGGCCCACCACGCGGTGGTCGTCCACCTTCAGCTCGCCTTCCAGCGCAAACCATTGCCGCTCGCTGCTCACGCGCACGGCCAGCGCATGCGGCGCCACGGTGGTCAGGCGCACCGGCTTGCCGCGCGGCCAGTCCAGCGCGGCGATGGCGGGCAGCGTGGGCAGGGCTTCCACCGTTTGCAGCGCCAGTTCGGGCGTGTCCAGCAGCCAGCCGGCTTCACCGGCTTCGCTGCCTTCCAGCCAGGGCAGGGCATCGAGCACGCTGTGCAGGTGGGCCGCTTCCTGCGCCAGGTCGCGGCGGGTGGCCAGGCTCAGGCCTTCATGCACCGTCATCAACCGCTCGCGGCCCACGGCCGGCGGCACCGCGGGCCCGAAGGCGCCGAAGGGCATCACCACCAGGCGCAGCTGCAGCGCATCGCCCACCGGCACCAGCTGGGCGCGCAGGCGGCTCTCGCCCGGCACTTCGGTGCCGGCGGCGGCGTCGCTGTGCAGCTGGAAGTGGCCGGCCAGCACCTTGAGCGCGGCTTCCAGCTCGGCCTTGGCGCCCACCGGCACCGCCCAGTCCTGCGACACCAGCTCGGCCACGCGGCGTTGCGCCGCGGTGATGCGGATCAGCCGCGCCCGGTCGGGCGCGTCGCGCACCACGCGCAGGCTGTTGCGGCGCTCCACCTCCGCCTGGCGCTCTTCGGCATAGAACCAGCCTTCGCCCAGGTGCGGCGGCGTGGCCGGCTGCAGCGGCGGGTCGATGCGGAAGACGAACTGCTCGCCGGCTTCGTTCAGCCGGCGGGCCACTTCGATGATGGGCAGCGCTTCGCTCAATTCCACCAGCTGGCCCGGCGCGTCGTGGAAGAACACGCCGGGGTGGCGCACCAGCGATTGGGCGGCGCCGGTGACGTCCAGCACCAGCTGGCGGGCCGACCAGCGTGATCGCTCGATGTTGCGGGCCACGGCCGCGTCGCGCGCATCCAGGCGGGCGCTGGCCTTGACCTTGTTCAGCGTCAGCGGCTTGGGCTTGCGGGCGCCGGGCGGCTGCTCATAGGGCTGCATCGCCTGCACGCGGCCTTCTTCGTCCAGCGTCAGGCACCACAGCAGCGTGGGCACGGCCGCCTGCAGCGGATGGTCGGGCGTGCCGTCGCCGCCCAGCGCGGCGATGGCGGCCAGCGCATCGCGCCAGGCTTCGCGCGGGGCGGCCAGAAAGGGCGCCGGGGGCGTGGTGTGGGGCGGGGCGTCCGCCCGCCCATCGGCCGCTACTTCGGCCGCCCCATCGGTTGCCCCATCGG
Organism: uncultured Aquincola sp.; assembly: GCA_937883885.1. The sequence continues at coordinate 1,288 of CAKZXL010000794.1, forward strand.
CCGCCGGCATCAGGCCCAGCCGCACCGCGGCTTCCCGGGCCAGCGCGGCCATCCAGTGCTGGCCCAGCTCGGCCAGGCCGTCGATCAAATGGCGGGCGCGCAATGCGGTCCAGCCGCCGGGCGAGTGGCCGACCCAGGCCGCCAGCAGCAGCCGGCTGGCCTGCATCAGCAGGTGGTCGGGGTCCAGGGCCTGGCTGCTGGCGAATGAAAACGCCTGCGGGTCGATGGCCTGGTCGCCCAGCCGCACCGCCGCCGTATGCGCCCACAGGCCCCAGAAGCTGTGCGGCGCCGGGCTGCGGCTCCCGGACTGGGCCACGCACAGCTTGCGGGCGGTGGACCAGGCGGCGGCTTCGGGCTGGGCCAGCAGCGAGAGCACCAGCGGCCACACCAGCTCCGGCGGCAACGCCGCCTGCCGCTTGCCCGCGCCCTTGGCGGCGGCTTTCATCGCGGCCTGGCCGTCGGCCGCGGCCTGCGGCCACTGGCCGGCATGGGCCAGCGCCAGCGCATCGAACAGCTCCACCAGCGGGCCGGCCAGGCCCAGCAGCGCCTGGTGCATGCCCGGCAGGTCGCCCGCGTGCAGCCGGTGGGCGGCCAGGCGGCAGCGCACCGGCGGCGGCACCTCGTCGGGCGTGCGGCGCAGCCAGTCGTCCACCGCCTCGCGCAGCGCCGCGGGCGTGTCGGGGTGGGCGGCCATCACCATCTGCGCCAGCAGGCCGCGTTGCTCGGTGGGCAAGCCGTCGAACAGCGGGCGCACGAAGGGCGCGGTCAGCGCCGCGGTCAGCGTGGCGGCGCTGCTGGTTTCCACCAGCGGGCCGTCCAGCAGGCGCACCAGATCAGCGGCCGGGCGCGGGCTGTACAGCACCAGCCGCAGCAGGCCCACGCGGTCGGCGGCGGTGGGCAGGCGCACCCAGGCCGGCTCGCCATCGGGCCGCAGCGGCAGGCCACCGCCATTGGCGGCCGCAAAGGCGCGCCAGTAGTTCGGCGCCGCCGGGTGCTGCATCAAGGCGGTGAAGCGCGCCTGCCAGGCGGCATCCGTCGGCACCGCCACGCCCAGGCCTTCCACGCGCTGTGCGCGGCCCTGTTGCACCAGCTCGTCCATCGCGTCGGTGATGGCGGCCAGCGAGGGCGGGCGCTCGGGCGCGTGGCCACGCGCCTCCAGCAGCCAGCGGGCCACTTGCAGCAGCCAGCCGCGGCTGCGCGGGCTGGCGGCCAGGCACAGCGCGTCGTGCACGACGTCGATCAGGGGGTCGGGCTTCAGGTCGTCGAACAGCGAAGGCGAAGTCATTCAGCGGGGCGGAGGATGTTTGTCCTGAGCGGGCAAACCCGGACGAATTGCATATGGAGAAACGCGGCCTCAGGGTTGGGCCGGAGTTTGTCAGCGAACGTTCAGCTTGGCGTCAGGTCGCGGTCAGGCAGGGCTTTGAAAGTGGGTGCCACGCTGGGCAGTCGTCCTGGCATTTTCGAGGGGACAAACATGGCAATGGCGGGGACCGCGGGCGCAAAGCCTGCAGCCAACACGCCGATGACGGCGGAGGAGAAGAAGGTCATCTTCGCCTCGTCGCTGGGCACGGTGTTCGAGTGGTACGACTTCTACCTGTACGGATCGCTGGCGGCCATCATCGCCAAGCAGTTCTTCAGCGCGCTGGACCCGACCTCGGCGTTCATCTTCGCGCTGCTGGCCTTTGCGGCGGGCTTCCTGGTGCGGCCCTTCGGCGCGCTGGTGTTCGGCCGCCTGGGCGACATGATCGGGCGCAAGTACACCTTCCTGGTCACCATCCTCATCATGGGCCTGTCGACCTTCATCGTCGGCGTGCTGCCCAGCTATGCGTCCATCGGCGTGGCCGCGCCCATCCTGCTGATCGCGCTGCGCATGCTGCAAGGCCTGGCGCTGGGCGGTGAGTACGGCGGCGCCGCCACCTACGTGGCCGAGCATGCGCCGCACGGCAAGCGTGGCGCCTACACCTCGTGGATCCAGACCACCGCCACGCTGGGCCTGTTCCTGTCGCTGATGGTGATCCTGGGCACCCGCACCGCGCTGGGCGAAGACGCCTTCACCGCCTGGGGCTGGCGCATCCCGTTCCTGGTGTCCATCTTCCTGCTGGGCATCAGCGTGTGGATCCGCCTGTCGATGAACGAGTCGCCCGCCTTCAAGAAGATGAAGTCGGAAGGCAAGACCTCCAAGGCGCCGCTGAGCGAATCCTTCGGCCAGTGGAAGAACCTGAAGATCGTGATCCTGGCGCTGATCGGCCTGACCGCCGGCCAGGCCGTGGTCTGGTACTCGGGCCAGTTCTACGCGCTGTTCTTCCTGACCGCGGTGCTGAAGGTGGACGGTGCCACCGCCAACATCCTGGTGGGCATCGCGCTGCTGCTGGGCACGCCGTTCTTCGTCATCTTCGGCACGCTGAGCGACAAGATCGGCCGCAAGCCCATCATCATGGGTGGCCTGCTGCTGGCCGCGCTCACCTACTTCCCGCTGTTCAAGGCGCTGACCGAAGCGGCCAACCCCAAGCTGGCGGCGGCCCAGGCCTCGGCCCAGATCAGCGTGACGGTGGACCCGGCGCAGTGCTCGTTCCAGGGCAGCCCGATCGCCCGCGAGGTGGACTTCACCACCGGTTGCGACATCGCCAAGCGCACGCTGGCGCAGGCCTCGGCCAGCTATGAGACGGTGGCCCAGCCGGGCGCGCCGGCCACGGTGAAGATCGGCGACAAGGTGCTGCAGGTGCCCACCGGCACGCTGACCGCCGGCGGCCACAAGTTCGACGAAGACAGCGCCAAGAAGATCGCCGCCTTCAAGAAGGACGTGGCCGATTCGATGAAGGCGGCCGGCTACCCGGCCAAGGCCGACCCGATCCCGGTGGGCTCGGGCCAGTGGTTCACCGTGGTGGGCATCCTGTTCATCCTGGTGATCTACGTGACCATGGTGTACGGCCCGATCGCGGCCATGCTGGTGGAGATGTTCCCCACCCGCATCCGCTACACCTCGATGAGCCTGCCGTACCACATCGGCAACGGCTGGTTCGGCGGCCTGCTGCCTTCCATCAGCTTCGCGATGGTGGCGCAGAACGGCAACATCTACTACGGCCTGTGGTACCCCATCGTCATCGCGGTGGCCACGCTGGTGATCGGCATGCTGTTCGTGCGCGAAACCAAGGACGTGGACATCTACGCCAACGACTGAAGGCCGGCGCATGTGGAAGATCTTCGTGGGCTTCGTCGTCTTTGCCGCAGTGGCCATCTGGGTGCTGAGCAAGGCGGGCGGCAGCGTGGACATGGGCGGCGAGAAGCACGGCATCGATGCCGCGCATCCGCCGGCGTCATCCGCCTCACAGTGATGCGGCCCCCAAGCTCGCTGCGCTCGCGGCCCCCAGTGGGGGCGCACCCGCCCTTGGGTCGGCCCGGCGGGCGAGGCCCCTGATACGTCGTGTTGCGACGGCCCGGGAATTCCCCGGGCCGTCCCTATTTCTAGGGATGTGACTATGCTGCGGAGTCCTGGAGAACTCCCACCATGGCTGCATCCGAACTTCCTGATGAAGTGGTGCCCGCGGCCAATGCGCTGCGCGGCAAGGTGCTCTACATCGAAGATGCAGAGACCAGCATGGCCGTGGTCGAAGGGATGATGCAGCACTTCCCCGGCGTGCAGCTGCTGCAGGCCACCACGGGCCGCCAGGGCGTCGACCTGGTGCGGCAGGAACAGCCCGACCTGGTGCTGCTGGACATGCACCTGCCCGACATCTCGGGCCTGGAGGTGGTGCGCATCCTCAACCAGGACATCGCCGAACGTGGCCTGCGCGTGACCATCCTCACCGGCGACAAGCTGTCGATGGACATCATCAAGGCGATGAGCCTGGGCGCCTTCGAGTACTGGATCAAGCCGGTGGAGATGCGGGTGCTGGCCTCGGGCCTGCGCCGCGCCCTGGGCGGTCGCACCGCTCATCCGTCGCGGCGCTTTCCCGTCAGGTGAGCGCTCTGCTGGCAGACTCCCGGGTCTTGTCGTGCAGTCACAGGACCCCCGATGCCCGAGAACTCATCCGCTCCACAACACCGCATTGCCATCGTCACCGGGGCCGGCAGCGGCATCGGCCAGGCCGCCGCGCTGGCGCTGCTGAAGGCCGGCTGGCGGGTGGCCTTCGCCGGCCGGCGGCTCCAGACGCTGCAGGCCGCCATCGCCGCCGCGGATGACCCGCAGGGCGACATCGCCGAACGGGCGCTGGCCGTGCCCACCGACGTGGCCGACCCGGCCTCGGTGCAGGCGCTGTTCGATACCGTGGTGGCCCGCTTCGGCCGGGTGGACCTGCTGTTCAACAACGCCGGCATCTCGGCCTCGGGCTTTGCGCTGGAAGACCTGCCCATCGAACGCTGGAAGCAGGTGGTGGACACCAACCTCAACGGCGCGTTCTACGGCATCCAGCAGGCCTTCCGGGTGATGAAGGCGCAAAGCCCGCAGGGCGGCCGCATCATCAACAACGGCTCCATCTCGGCCTATGCGCCGCGGCCGCAGTCCATCGCCTACACCGCCACCAAGCATGCGGTCACCGGGCTGACCAAGACCGCCGCGCTGGACGGCCGCCGCTACGACATCGCGGTGGGCCAGATCGACATCGGCAATGCCGCCACCGACATGACCGAGCGCATGGCCGCCGGCGTGCCGCAGGCCGACGGCAGCATGAAGGTGGAAGCCCGCATGGACGTGCAGCACGTGGCCGACGCCGTGGTGCACATGGCCAGCCTGCCGCTGGACGCCAACGTGCTGTTCATGACGGTGATGGCCACCAAGATGCCGTACGTGGGCCGCGGTTGAGCGAGCGGCCGCTGCCCCCGTCGACGGCCACCTTGCCGCCCGCCAGCGCGCTGGCGCGCATGCGGCTGCGCCACCTGCAATGCCTGCTGGCGGTGGCCGACACCGGCAGCCTGCGCCGCGCGGCCGAGCGGCTGTCCATCACCCAGCCGGCCGTCACCAAGACCATCCACGAGCTGGAAGAGATCCTGGGCGTGCGACTGCTCACGCGCGGCCGCCGCGGCACCCTGCCCACGCCCGAGGCGGCGCTGTTCCTGCGCCATGCGCAGGCCAGCATCAGCGCGCTGGGCGAGGCGGTGCGCAGCGTGAGTGCCGGTGCGGTGCAGCGGCCGCTGCGGGTGGGCGCGCTGCCCACGCTGGCGCCTTCGGTGATGGCGCGGGTGGCCCTGGCCTGGCGCCAGGCCATGGCCGATGCCGCGGGCGAGGCGACGCAGCTGCAGGTGGTCACCGGCCTCAACACCACGCTGCTGCAGGCGCTGCGCGCGCAGGAGCTGGACCTGGTGATCGGCCGCCTGGCCGACCCCGACGACATGGTGGGCCTGAGCTTCGAGCTGCTGTACGCCGAGCCGCTGGTGCTGGCCGCCCGGCCCGGCCATCCGCTGCTGGCGGCGGGCCGTGCGCCCTCGGCCGCCGACGTGGCCGCCTGGCCGCTGGTGCTGCCGATGCCGGGCACCGTGATCCGCCATGGCGTGGACAGCTTTTTCAGCGCCCGCGGCGTGATGCCGGCGGCGGGGCTGACGGAAACCGTCTCCGCCTCGCTCGGCCGCGCGATGACGCTGGGCAGCGATGCCCTGTGGTTCACCCCGCTCAGCGCCGCCGAGGCCGACTTCGAGGCTGGCAGCCTGCAGCGCCTGCCGGTGGACACCGGCGGCACCGAAGAGCCGGTAGGCCTGCTGCTGCCCACGCAGCAGCCGCCCTGGCCGGCGCTGCAGGCGATGGTGGAGGCGGTGCGGGCCGAGGCGGCGCGGCGCCGGGCGCTGGCAGCGACGGCGCTGCGCAAGCCATAACCGGGTGTAATCACTGGCCAGCGCGCTTTTCAATTGCGCCGGGGCCTGTGCCTTTCTAAAGTGCCGCATCCCCTGCCACCGCGGACAACCAGAAGGAGACGCCCATGGCCCACTACGGCCCCTTTGTGATGCGCGACAGCGCCCAGCATGCGCCGGCGCTGACGCCCACCTACAAGACCAGCGTGCTGCGCTCGCCGAAGAACGCGCTGATCTCGATCCCGCAGACGCTGACCGAGATGAGCGGCCCGCTCTTCCAGGCCAACGAACTGGGTCCGAAGGACAACGACCTGATCCTGAACTTCGCGAAGGACGGTCTGCCGGTGGGTGAGCGCATCATCGTCCACGGCTTTGTGCGCGACGAATTCGGCCGCCCCGTGCCCAACGCGCTGGTGGAGGTGTGGCAGGCCAATGCCAGCGGCCGCTACCGCCACCGCAAGGACACCTACATCGGCGCGCTGGACCCCAACTTCGGCGGCTGCGGCCGGGTGCTGACCGACGAGAACGGCTACTACCGCTACCGCACCATCCGCCCGGGCCCGTACCCCTGGCGCAACCGCATCAACGAATGGCGCCCGGCGCACATCCACTACGCCATCCACGGCGACGGCTGGTCGCAGCGGCTGATCACCCAGATGTACTTCGAGGGTGACACGCTGATCAACACCTGCCCCATCCTGGCCACCGTGCCGAACGACGAGCAGCGCCGCGGGCTGATCGCGCTGGAAGACCGCGCCAACTTCATCGAGCTGGACAGCCGCGCCTACCGCTTCGACATCTACCTGCGCGGCCGGCGCATGACCTGGTTCGAGAACAAGGCCTGAGCGAGGAGACGACGATGCAAACCCAACCCCAACAACAGCTCACCCACTACCGCGAAACCGCCTCCCAGACCGGCGGCCCGTACGTGCACATCGGCCTGGCGCCGCAGCAGGCGGGTTTCGAGATCTTCGAGAACAACTTCGGCCATGTGCTGACCAAGCCCGACACCCCGGGCGAGCGCATCCGCATCGAAGGCACGGTGTACGACGGCTTGGGCCTGCCGCTGCGCGACGTGCTGCTGGAGATCTGGCAGGCCGACGCCGAAGGCCACTACGCCCACCCGGCCGACCCGAAGCCCAGCAGCTTCCGCGGCTGGGGCCGCACCGGTGCCGACTTCGAGACCGGCGTCTACAGCTTCGAGACCATCAAGCCCGGCCCGGTGGCCCTGCCCAACGGCGGCACCCAGGCGCCGCACATCGCGGTGTGGGTGGTGGCGCGCGGCATCAACCTGGGGCTGCACACGCGCCTGTACTTCAGCGACGAGCAGGTGGCCAACGAGCGCGACCCGGTGCTGACCAGCATCGAGTGGGCCACCCGCCGCAAGACCCTGATCGCCCAGCGCGAACAGCGCGGCGGCGAAACCGTCTACCGCTTCGACATCCGCATCCAGGGGCAGGGCGGGGCGGAAGATCTGGAGACGGTGTTTTTTGACGTGTGAGGCCGCGCTGAGGCGGGCTCAACCCCGCCGCGCCCGCGCCGCTTTGGTGCGTGGCACGGTGTAGGCGCCGGGCGGCTCTTGCACCGCCTGGCTGAACGGGTTGACCACCTCCAGCTCACCGAAACGCATGCCCGCTTGCAGGTCTTCGGTGAGCAGCGTCGTGCAGCGCGCATCCAATGCAGCCTGCACGATCAAGGCGTCCCAGCA
>CAKZXL010000795.1 GCA_937883885.1 uncultured Aquincola sp.
GGGATGAGGCTGGCAAGGACCGGGCAGGTCACTGCTGTGGTGGATGACTCGGCACGCTCGCGGCGTCGATCCTTCTGGAGGTCGAGGCCGGTCGCGCCACCCGTTCGGAACGGGAACTTCGGTTGAAGGCACGAGGCAGGTAACGACTGCGACGCCTGCGATGCTCGTCTTCTTCGAGAGGACGGAGCGGGCCAGGAGCCCTCGGGAGCCCACAGTGGAAACCGCGACGGCATCCACGGTCAAGGCCGCATGCGCAGCGCCTGCCGCAAGACCCCTGATAGGCGGGCCCTTGGGGCAGGCAGTTGACCGCGTGCAATTCGGCGGCAGGGCCCATCTAGCGTGGCAACGGCCCGGATCGCCAGCAACGGCGCGGGGTTGACAGGCAAGGCTGCCGCCTCAGGTACCTCGACTGGGCCGGCATCGGCCCTTCAAGGCCGTGTGAGGCACCGGCATGCGGCCCGATCGACGGGGTTGACGAGTGACTTTGCAGTGTGACCGTGGTGACACCACGCGGCCGACTCGTCCGTTCGGTGTCATCCGAGGGGCAGTGCAGTGAGGCTGCAGTGCCAGCGCAGTGACACCGAGAGGTATCCGACGTCGAAATCGCGCCTGCAGAGGCAGGTATCCGCGTGGAGGAACAGGGTCGATCTGTCGATCCTGAGCACTCTTTCGTTCACTCGGAGAACACCATGAACCTGATCGTGAGGGCGGTGGATGTCGGTTCCGGCAACACCAAGTTCGTCACCGGCACGGCCGACAGCGAGATCCGCTGCGCAAGCTTTCCGTCGCTGGCCTACCCGTCCAGCAACGGACAACCGCTCTGGCCCGGCGGCGATGGGGCCAAGACGATGTTCATCCCGGTCGGGTCGCTCTTCTATGAAGTCGGTCCGGAGGTCAGGCTCGCGGCCGACACCTTTCGGGCGACGCAACTGCACGACGACTACATCGAGTCGCCGGAGTACATGGCGCTGCTGCGCGGTGCGCTGCGCTCGATGCGGCAGAGCCAGATCGACCTGCTGGTTGTCGGGCTTCCGGTGGCGCTGTTCGCGGTGAAGAAGGCGGCCCTGGAGCGGGTCATGACGGGCGAGCACGATGTCGGCGGAGGCAAGAAGGTCAGCGTGGTGCGCACGCTTGCCGTTGCCCAGCCGCAGGGCGCTCTGGCCTTCTACGCGCACGCCCACGGCAAGCTCGGCGAGATCGCCAAGGAGCGCAGCCTGATCATCGATCCGGGTGCGAGAACCTTCGACTGGCTCGTCGCCCAGGGCATGCGACTGGTGCAGAAGCAGAGCCACTCCGTGAATCGGGGTGTCGCCGACGTGCTGAAGCTGCTCGCCGCCGAGATCACCAAGGACATCGGCGCGCCCTTCCGCGATCTGGACGCCATCGACATGGCGCTGCGGAGCGGCAAGGCCCCGGTGATCTTCCAGAAGCCCTACGACCTCAAGCGGCTGCTGCCGCTGGCCGAGAGCGTGACGGAGCAGGCCGTGTCGAGCATGAAGGAGTGGATCGAATCGCCGCACAGCCTGCAGAACATCATCCTCGTGGGCGGAGGCGCCTTCCTGTTCCGCAAGGCCGTGAAGTCGGCGTTTCCGCGCCACCGGATCCTCGAGATCAAGGAGCCTGTGTTCGCCAACGTGAGGGGGTTCCAGCTGGCCGGCATGACCTACGCGCGAACCGTGCTGGCGGCCGAGCGCGACAGGTCGATCACGCCCGAGCGCGCCGCAGGAGATGCCGCATGACCGGCCCCACCAAGACCTCGGAGCCGCCGCGCATCCGGCTTGTGTTCCAGCTCGAGCGGGCGGAACTGCCTCGCCTCTATGACGAGCTCGCACGGTTCCACAAGGGTGTGAAGCGCGTCGGCAGACTGCGCACGCTGGCCTACGAGGGCCTGCTGGTCCAGCAGGGAGTCCTGAAGCTCCCAGGGCAGGTATCCAGTGATGTGTCCGGCTCGATCGGCTTCGACGGCGACGGCGCGGAGGTCACGAACGGACTCTTCGAGCCAGCCGTAGATGCGCAGGGTGGGTCATGAGACGCAGCAGAACGCGGGGCCCGGACCGCACCGCGACACGGGCTTCCGATCTGGCGCAGATGGGCAGGTGCGAGCGCCTGGTGGTTCTGGAGGCCATGCATGGCACGAAGAGGGACGCCGTCCAGGAGGCGGCACGCAAGAGAGGTATCGCTGCCCACGCACGCTTCGAGACCTTAGGACGACAGGCGGTTTCCATGTCTGGCGGATCTGCGAGGCGCCAGGGCGATCGGTGCTTCATCGCAACGCTGACGTTCGGGGACGAATGGCAGACCGATGTCCTGCGCGACTTCAGGGACGCGGTCCTGCGCCGGCGGCCCTGGGGCCGGCGGGCGGTCGCGTCCTACTACCGCCACGGCCCCCACATCTGCCGCGTGCTTCGACGAAGCCCGACGTTGCTGCGGATGACGCGGTGCATCCTGGGCTGGGCAGCTCATGGCTGGCTTCGATGGTCGGCGGGTCGTCGTCGATGAAGTTCGAATCGATGTCGCTATGGATGCCAGGGCTGGCCATCGCGCTGGCCGTCCTGGCCGTCTGGACGGGGCTCCTGTGGCGTCGTCGCGCCCGCACGGCGGAGTGGCGCCAGCGACCGGCTGCCCTGCGTGATGCTCAACTCCTCAGCGTGGAGGCGGAGTACCGGTCAAAGGGCGCGCGACCCATCGTGGCCAGGGTGGACAGAGCCTACCGCCTGCCGAGCGGCCGAGTGACGCTGATGGAGCTGAAGACACGGTCGATGGAGGTGGTGCTGCCTTCGGATGTGATCCAGTTGTCGGCGCAACGCATCGCGCTGGAGGATGAGTTGGGGCTGCAGGTGTCGGACGAGGCGTTCGTGCTCATTCCTGCCCGCGCCCCCGCGCCAGTGGCCGTGCGATCAGTCCAGCTGATGTCTCGCGCCGCGATCGACTCGCTCGTCGAGCGGCGTTGGCGATTGATGGATGGGGTGGAGGTTCCGCGCTGGCCCGAGTGCGAGCACGTCTGTCGCCGTTGTGGGCAAAGTGCGGCTTGCCGTGCCGCCGGCGAGCGATTGGTCGGGACAGTCCGAAGGCAGCAGAAGTTCTAGCGAGCGCTTCGGCTGTTTTGGGGCCTCCGGCAGGAGGGGCCCTTTCGGTCCATCCTGGGCGCTTCGAAGCTTCGTCCCGGCAGCTAGCGCGCGAGCAATCTCGTGATCGGGCCGTTGACCGCTGCAAACGCGCCGATGACACCATCGAACACGAAGTCAAGCGCTCTCCCGTAGCCTTGGTTCACCGTGGCGGTGTCGAAGCCCAGTGCCTGCAGCGTCGCCAGGGCTCGACCGAACGACTCATGTGCATCGGCGATCCGCAGGTCGTTCGTGAGGAACAGTGGCGCCATGCGATCGTTCCGGTTTGCCCAGGTCTCCGGCTCGGTTGTGCGGACGAACGCTTCAACTGCTTCCTGTTGCGCGTCCAGGTGCTCCACGATGTTGAGAAGGCCCTGAAGCAGCTTGAGGCTGCCCAGATCCTTCA
>CAKZXL010000796.1 GCA_937883885.1 uncultured Aquincola sp.
GCCACCGCCGACAGCGGCGAGCCCAGGCCGATGAGGAAGGTGATCAGCCCCAGGTGGCTGATGGTGGAGTAGGCCAGCAGGCCCTTGAGGTCGTGCTGGAAGATGGCCACCCAGGCCGCGAACACCAGCGTGGCCAGGCCGGCGCCGGCCACCAGCCACTCGAACATCGGCGTGCCGCCGATGACCGGGTACAGCCGCGCCAGCAAAAACACGCCGGCCTTGACCATCGTGGCCGAGTGCAGGTAGGCCGAGACCGGCGTGGGCGCGGCCATGGCCTGCGGCAGCCAGAAATGGAAAGGCAGCTGCGCACTCTTGGTGAAGCAGCCCAGCAGCACCAGCACCAGCGCCACCGGGTACAGCGCATGGGCCTGCACCTGCGCGCCGCGGTCCAGCATCTCGGACAGCTCATAGGTGCCCGCCATCTGCCCCAGCAGCAGCACGCCGGCCAGCAGCGCCAGGCCGCCGCCGCCGGTAATCGCCAGCGCCATGCGGGCGCCGGCCCGCGCCTCGGGCTTGTGGCCCCAATAGCCCACCAGCAGGAAGGAAGAGATGCTGGTCAGCTCCCAGAACACCACCAGCAGCAGCAGGTTGTCGGCCATCACCACGCCCAGCATGGCGGCCATGAACAGCAGGAACTGCGCGTAGAACTTGCCGGCCGGGTCGTCGGCATGCAGGTACCAGGCGGCATACACCACCACCAGCAGGCCGATGCCGGTGATCAGCCAGACGAATAGCAGCGCCAGCCCGTCGAGCCGAAAGCCCAGCGTCAGGCCGATCTCGGGCAGCCAGGGCTGCTGCCACAGCAGCGTCTGGCCGGCGAACACCGCCGGCGCCAGCGCGCTGACCATCGCCAGGCAGACCAGCGCCACCGCGCCGGCCAGCAGCGCGGCCGCGCGGCGCCGCGCGGGTGACGGGCCATGGCCCACCCAGGCCACCAGCGGCACGCCCAGCAGCAAGGGCAGCACCACCGCCCACACCAGCAATCCGTTCATCTTCTGGGTGCCCTCCTCCGGCACAGCGGGGTTCGTGCGCCCTGCGGCGCCGAGGTTCCGTGCGGGCGCCGATAATCGCCCCTGCCCCATCCGAACACAGTCGCCAGCAAGCCATCATGACCACGACGATTCGCCAGCAAGACCTGATCGAGAGCGTAGCCGCCGCGCTGCAGTACATCAGCTACTACCACCCGACGGACTACATCGCCCACCTGGCCCGCGCCTATGAGCGCGAGCAGAGCCCGGCCGCCAAGGACGCGATCGCGCAGATCCTGACCAACTCGAAGATGTGCGCCGAAGGCCGGCGCCCCATCTGCCAGGACACCGGCATCGTCAACGTCTTCCTCAAGATCGGCATGGACGTGAAGTGGGAAGGCTTTTCCGGCTCCATCGCCGACGCGGTGAACGCCGGCGTGCGCCAGGGCTACCTGAACCCCGACAACGTGCTGCGCGCCTCGGTGCTGGACGACCCCATCTTCGCGCGCAAGAACACCAAGGACAACACGCCGGCCGTGGTGCACATGGAAGTGGTGCCCGGCAGCACGGTGGACGTGATCGTCGCGGCCAAGGGCGGCGGCTCGGAGAACAAGAGCAAGATGTACATGCTCAACCCCAGCGACGACATCGTCGACTGGGTGCTCAAGACGGTGCCCACCATGGGCGCCGGCTGGTGCCCGCCGGGCATGCTGGGCATCGGCGTCGGCGGCACCGCCGAGAAGGCCGTGATGATGGCCAAGGAAGCGTTGATGGAAGACATCGACATGTACGAGCTGCTGCAGCGCGGCCCCAGCAACAAGCTGGAAGAACTGCGCATCGAGCTGTACGAGAAGGTCAACGCACTGGGCATCGGCGCCCAGGGCCTGGGCGGCCTGACCACGGTGCTGGACGTCAAGATCAAGACCTTCCCCACCCACGCGGCCAGCAAGCCGATCGCGATGATCCCGAACTGCGCGGCCACCCGCCATGCGCACTTCGTGCTGGACGGCAGCGGCCCCGCCTACCTGGAGCCGCCCAGCCTGGACCTGTGGCCCGACGTGAAGTGGCAGCCCGACTACAACAAGAGCAAGCAGGTCGACCTGAACACGCTGACGCCGGCCGAAGTGGCCAGCTGGAAGCCGGGCGACACGCTGCTGCTCAGCGGCAAGCTGCTGACCGGCCGCGACGCCGCGCACAAGCGCATCCAGGACATGCTGGCCAAGGGTGAGCCGCTGCCGGTCGACTTCACCAACCGCGTCATCTACTACGTGGGCCCGGTCGATCCGGTGCGCGACGAAGTGGTGGGCCCGGCCGGCCCGACCACCGCCACCCGCATGGACAAGTTCACCGACATGATGCTGGACAAGACCGGCCTGATCGCGATGGTGGGCAAGGCCGAGCGCGGCCCGGTGGCCATCGATTCCATCAAGCGCCACAACAGCGCCTACCTGATGGCCGTCGGCGGCGCCGCCTACCTGGTGGCCAAGGCCATCAAGGGCGCGCAGGTGGTGGGCTTTGCCGACCTGGGCATGGAAGCCATCTACGAGTTCGACGTCAAGGACATGCCGGTGACCGTGGCCGTCGACGCCACCGGCACCAGCGTGCACCAGACCGGCCCGAAGGAGTGGCAGGCCAAGATCGGGAAGATCCCCGTTTCGGTGGTGTGATCCACCACGGGCCGCCCGACCCCAGCAGCCAAGGAGTCCTGCGATGACCACGGTCCAGATCACCTTGCCGGACGAGCTGGCGGAGAAGGCGGCCAGCGCCGGCTTGCTGTCGGCCGAGGCGATGGAGGCCATGCTGCGCGAGCAGCTGCGCCGCCGCGCCGGCGATGCCTTGCAGGCGATGTGGCAGCGCCAGCCTGCCGATGAGCTCACGCCCGAGATCGAACAGGAGATCGTCGACGAGGTGCGCCAGGTGCGTGCCGAGCGGCGCCTGCGCGGGGCCCCTTGATGGCCACCTCGCCCTTGGGCGCAGGTCCACCCATCCGTCTTGTGCTCGACACCAATGTGGTGGTGGCGGGCCTGCTATGGAACGGGCCGCCCAGGCGTGTGATGGAGCTGGCCATCGCTTCTGGCGAAGGACCTGCTGTGGAGCTGTTCAGCAGCGCGGTGCTGCTGGATGAGCTGGCCCACACGCTGGCCTATCCGAAGTTCGCCGGCCGCATCGCCGGCTTCGGCACCAGCGTAACGGCTCTGGTGACGCACTTCACCGCGCTGGTCACGCTGGTGGTGCCGGCGAGTGTGCCGCGCGTGGTGGCCAATGACGCGGACGACGACCACGTGATCGCCGCCGCCGTGGCAGCGCGTGCCCAGCTCATCGTCACTGGCGATCGCAAGCACCTGCTGCCCATCGGCTCGCACAGAGGAATCGCCATCGTCGAAGCGGCCGACGCGTTGAGCCGCCTCGGCGCCTGAGCGCTTTCCCGCCCTGTCGCCACCCGGGCGCCGGGCCACAATCTCGGCTTCGGCCCGCAGTTCAAGCCCGAGATGAGTTTTCCCCGCACCAAGATCCAGCCGCCGCGCCCGCGTGTGGGGGCCTTGGTCGAGCGTCGCGGGCTGGAAGCGCGGCTGGGCCCCGCGCTGCTCACCCACCGGCTGGTGCTGGTGTGCGCCGCGGCTGGCTACGGCAAGACGGCTGCGCTCTCGCGGCAGATCGACCGCCTGCCGCCCGGCACCGCCCATGCCTGGGTGGCGGCCGACGAAGGAGACGACCTGCACCGGCTGCTGGCCTGCCTGGTGGCCGCGCTGGAGCCTTACGACCCGCCCTGGCGCATCGCGCCCGAGGCCGTGGTGGCGCTGGCCGCCTCGGACGACCCGCGCCAGCGCCATGCCGCAGCGGCCGAGCTGCTGAATGCGCTGGACGCCTGCGAGGTGCCGCACGGCCTCATCGTGCTGGACGACATGCACCGGGTGGACGATGCGGCGGTGTTCGACTTCATCGACCAGTTGCTCGAGCACCTGGGCCCGCGCTGGACGCTGGTGATTTCCAGCCGCACCGAGCCGCCGCTGTCGCTGGCCCGCCACCGCGTGCGCGGCGAGCTGGCCGAGTTCAAGCAGGGCGACCTGCAGTTCAGCCGCGACGAGGTGCGCGCGCTGGCCACCGCCACCGGGCTGGACCCCGGCCTGGCCGACCGGCTGTGGCAACGCACCGCCGGCTGGGCGGTGGGCCTGCGGCTGGCCGTGAGCGCCGCACGCGAGCCCGGCGGCGCGCTGCGCCGCGCCACCATCGACCGCCATGTGTTCGAGTTCTTCGCCACCGAGGTGCTGGAAGAGCTGCCGGTGGCGCTGCGCGACTTCCTGCTGCACACCTCGGTGCTGCCCGAGCTCACGGCCGCACGCTGCGCCGCCGTCACCGGCCTGCCGCCGGGCACCGCCGCCGCGCTGATGGAAGAGATCGAGCGCCGGGGCCTTTTCGTCAGCGTGCTGGAGGTGGACGACGACAGCGACGAGCAACCCACGCTGACGCTGAAGCTGCACGACCTGTTCCGCGACGCGCTGGAACACCGGCTGCAGCGCGGCCGGCCGCAGGAGCTGGCGGCCCTGCTGCAGCGCGCCGCCGCCACCGAGCCCGACCCGATCCGCCGCATCGGCCTGCTGCTGCGCGCCGGCCAGCATGCCGAAGCGGCCGAGGTGCTGATGGCCCACGGACCGGCCCAGCTGGCCGAAGGCGCGGTGGCCAGCGTGAGCCGGCTGGTGCAGCAGTTTCCGGGCGACTGGGCGCAGCAATCGCCCGAGCTGCAGCGCGTGCGCGGCCTGGCCGCCTGGGCGCGCTGGGACTTCACCGAGATGCTGGACGCGATGCGCCAGGCCGAGGCCGCCTGCGAAGCCCGCGGCGACGAAGCCGGCCGCCAGGCCGCCCAGGCCTACCAGGCGCTGGCCCTCAATGCCTTCGGCCGCATGCACGAGGCCGGCCAGCGCCTGAGCGTGCTGCGGCGCGAGGCGCTGTCGCCCGATGCGCGCATCGTGGTGTTGGTGGCCTGCTCGTGGCATGCGCTGGAGGTGGGCGCGCTGCACCGCGTGGGCCCGGTGCTGGGTGAGCTGATGGACCTGCTGGAGGGCGACCCGCGCATCGAAAGCTGGTACCACTGCGTGCCGCTGCCGCGCTTCAACGGCCTGCCGGGCACCGCCGGCCCGCTGCAGCGCTATGCCGACGGCGTGCTGCGCGTGGCCGGCGACATGCCCACGCCGCTGCGCGCCAGCGCGATGGTGCAGCACGGCTGGCGGCTGCTGTGGCAGGGCCGGCTGGACGAGGCCGAAG
The DNA here is from genome assembly GCA_937883885.1 of uncultured Aquincola sp. Next base: position 5,229 of record CAKZXL010000796.1, read on the forward strand.
AGGCCTGGCAGCGCGGCTGCGCCGATGCCGCCTGGGTGGGCGATCCGGTGAACCTGCGCCACCACCTGCAGGCGCTGGCCGTGGTGCTGCATGCGGTGCAGGGCCGGCGGGCCCAGGCGCTTGATCTGGCGCGCGCACGGCTGGCCGAGATGCCCGCCGGTTACAGCGCCTGGGCGCACTGGCAGGTGCAACTGCAGGCCGCCCGCATCGCCGCGCTGGTGGACGAGCTGCCGCTGCTGGCCGCTTGCCTGAGCACACTGCAAGCCCTGCCCACGCGCCCCGGCGACCTGGCGGTGCAGGCCGGCACCCGCCTGCTGCCGCCGCTGCGCGGCCACCTGGCGCGGCTGCAGGGCCGCTGGGCCGCGGCCATCGACCACTGGCGCGAGGCACTGGC
>CAKZXL010000797.1 GCA_937883885.1 uncultured Aquincola sp.
ATCGCCGCCGTCAAGGCCGGCGACCTGCCAGCCGCCCGCGGCCTGCTGCTGCCGGTGGCCGAAGCGCTGGCCCGGCGCGGCGCCCAGGCCCTGGTGCTGGGCTGCACCGAGATTCCGCTGGTGATACCCGCAGCCGGCGCGCCGCTGCCGGTGATCGACGCGACCGAAGCCCTGGCGCGCCGCGCCGTGGCCTGGTCGCTGGCGCAGCGCAGCGCCGTGCCTGCCTGAAGGAGCCCTGGATGAACCCGCACACCGCCCCGGCGGGGCAGCGCCATGCCTGCGTGATCGGCGCCGGCATCGTCGGCGCGGCCACCGCGCAGGCGCTTTCCGAGCGCGGCTGGCGCGTGACCCTGGTGGACGCACAGCCGCAGGCCGGCCGCGGCGAAAGCTTGGGCAACGGCGCCCAGCTGAGCTACAGCTACGTGGAACCGCTGGCCACGCCCGATGCGTTGAAGAACCTGCCCAAGTGGCTCTTGTCGCCCACCAGCCCGCTGCGCTGGCGGCCGCAGCCGCGCCTGGGCCATGCGCGCTGGTTGAGCGAGTTCATCGCCGCCTGCCAGTGGCCCACGGTGCGCCGCACCAGCGAGCAGCTGCTGGCGCTGGCCGCCGAAAGCCGCCGCACCCTGCACCGCTGGCTGGCCGCGCAGCCGGGCAGCGCCGAAGCCACCCGCCACACCCGCCCGGGCAAGCTGGTGATCTACCGCAAGCCCGAGGCACTGGCCGGCGTGCAGCGGCAGATCGACTGGCAGCGCGCCTGGGGCTGCGAGCAGGCCATCGTGGGCGCCGACGAGGTGAAGCGGCTGGAGCCTGCGCTGGCCGCCACCGGCGGCGGTCCCATCGCCTTCGGCGTGTGGACCGAGAGCGAAGAGGTGATCGACGCCGCCCGGCTGGCGGTGCTGCTGGCCGAGCGCAGCGGCGCCACGCTGCGCCTGGGCCAGCGGGTGACGGCGCTGCAGCGCGATGGGGCGGGCCGCGTGGTGGCCTGCCTGCTGGCTCCCGCCGGTGCCGCCACTGGCCAGGCGGCCGAACGGCTGGAGGCCGATGACTTCGTGCTGGCCGCCGGGCCGGCCACGCTGCAGCTGCTGCGCCCGCTGGGCGGCCGGCCGCCGATCGAGCCGATCAAGGGCTACAGCGTGTCATTGCCCATCGTGGACGACGGCGCGGCGCCCCGCGTGAGCATCACCGACAACGGCCGCAAGCTGGTGCACGCACGCCTGGGCGACCGGCTGCGCGTGGCCGGCTTCGCCGAGCTGATCGGCATGAACCGCGCGCTGCCACCGCGCCGCATCGAGGCGCTGTGCCAGGCGGTGCGCGAGACCTTTCCCGGCGCCTGTAGCCATGACGACGTGCAACCCTGGACCGGCCTGCGCCCTGCCACGCCCAGCGGCCGGCCCCAGGTGGGCCCCACCCGCTGGCCCGGCCTGTGGCTGAACGCCGGCCACGGCGCCCTGGGCCTGACGCTGGCCTGCGGCAGTGCGAGCGTGCTGGCCGATTTGATGGAGAACCGCCAACCGGCCCTCGACCCGCAGCCGTTCCGCGTGACGGCGTGAAGCCTGGATCCGTTGATCAGCTGGAAGAGCCTGCGTGCCCCAGCACGGCCCGGGTGAACTGCAGGAACTCATCCAGGTGGTCGCGGATGATGGCCACGGTGATGGGCAGCTGCAGCTTCTGGTACTCGTGCACCGCGATGTTGCGGAAGCCGACCATGCGCTTCATGGCCTCTGCCAGCGCCGACTCGATCAGGCCGGCTTGCGCCAACAGATCGAACACTTGCCGCGCGCTTTGCGGCACACCCAGCTGATCTCGGCGCACCAGGTGCTGGCCCATGTCCAAGGCCGCCTCACAGGCGCGCTGGATGTTGAGGATGGCCGCGTCCTGGCGGGTGAAGTCGGTGGCGAAGGTGTCGGGGCCGCGCTCGTATTCCTCGCGCGCGCGGCGTACGCAGCGCTCGATCGCGGCCGCCTTGTTCAGCAGTATTTCATTCACCATACACACGGCCCCTGCGCAGGATGTCGGCGATCAAAGGTGCGCGAGCTTCGTCCAGCGCCAGCATCTCGTTGAGCATCGCTGCCTCCCACATCATCACTTCGTCGTCACGCCGCCACCAGGCCACGCCGGTAGTGAGCACCTGGTGCTGCATCACGGTGGACGCCGCGCGCAGATCGAGCAGATCGACGTGGCAGCCCGCCAGATCGGCCACCTCACTGGCCAGCGACCACAGGGCCACCGGGTCGGCATAGCCGGGCACCAGCACGGCCAGGTCGAGGTCGCTGTCGGGCCCGGCCGTGCCTTGCACCCGGCTGCCGAAGGCATGCACGGCCAGCAGCGTGGGCAGCCGCTGCCGCAGCAATGTGACGATGGCATCCGCTTCCATGGGGGGATTGTGGTGCCAGCGGCCGAGCAGCACAGGCGTCGCCCCGCTTTTTTGCCCGCTACGCCGCCGCAGGGGCGCCGATGATGCGGCCATGCCCCGTGTCTTCCTGCTGCGCAGCGATGCGCCCGCCAAGCCCCTGCCCGGCCAGCCGTGCAATGGCTGCGGCGTGTGCTGCGCGGCCGAGCCCTGCCCGGCCGGCATGCTGGTGAGCCGGCGCCGCACCGGCCGCTGCCGCGCCTTGCGCTGGGCCGGCGAGCGTTACCGCTGCGGCCTGGTGACCGACCCTGCGCGCCACTTGCCCCGCACACTG
>CAKZXL010000798.1 GCA_937883885.1 uncultured Aquincola sp.
CGCGCGAAGAAGTTGCTCCAGGCCAGCGAGCCGGCATAGGCATTGGTGAGGTTGATCTTGACCTGCGCCACGATGACGAACACCACGGTGGCCAGCAGCGCCCACTCCGGGTGGTCGAACACGTAGCCGAAGCCGGCGATGTACATCTGCGTGGGGTCGCCCGCCTTGTCGGTGGACACCTGGTGCTGCAAGGCCACGAAGGCCAGGAAGGCACCGCCCAGCATCTTGAGCATGCCGGGCACGATCCAACCCGGCCCGGCCACCAGCACCGCGGCCCACCAGCGCCGGCGGTTGGCATGCGTCTTCTTGGGCAGAAAGCGCAGGTAGTCCACCTGTTCGCCGATCTGCACCACCAGGCTGAAGGCCACGGTGGTGGCGGCGCCGAACATCACGCCGTCGAAGCCGGCGCTGCCCGACACCCGGCCCGCCAGCCCGCTGAACTGCGCATACAGCTGCGGCTGCTTGAGCGCGATGGCGATGAAGGGCAGCACGAACAGCACGATCCACACCGGCTGCGTCCACCACTGCAGGCGCGAGATCAGGGTGATGCCATGCATCACCAGCGGCACGATGAGCAGCGACGACAGCAGGTAGCACGCCAGCAGCGGCCAGCCGAAATACAGCTGCAGCGCATGGGCCAGGATGGCCGCCTCCAGCGCGAAGAAGATGAAGGTGAAGGTGGCGTAGATGAGCGAGGTGACGGTGGAGCCCAGGTAACCGAAGCCGGCGCCGCGGGTCAGCAGGTCCATGTCCACGCCGTAGCGGGCGGCGTAGTAGCTGATGGGCAGGCCGGTGAGGAAGGTGACCAGCCCCACCACCAGGATGGCCCACAGCGCGTTCTGGAAACCGTAGCTCAGCGCGATGGCGGCGCCGATGGCCTCCAGCGCCAGGAAGGAGGTGGCGCCGAAGGCCGTGTTGGCGACGCGGAACTCGCTCCACTTGCGGAAGGTGCTGGGCGTGTAGCGCAGCGCGTAGTCCTCCAGCGTCTCGTCGGCGACCCAGCTGTTGTAGTCGCGGCGGATGCGGAAGATCTTCTGCGTGGGCTGTGCCAAAGGGGTACTCCTGGCCGGGCGGCGGGTCGGTGGGCTTGCAAGAACCGAACCCTGGGCGCCCAGCGCCGGTGCCCCGAACTGTGGCACCGCATGCGGCATCGCGGTGCGCCATGGCGCAGCTGCGGTCTACGTTGAATGACGTATTCGCATGCGCAGCCCGCGCCGGGAACATGGCCGCCATCGACACCGATCAGCCCAACCCCGCAGGAGGAAACCATGTCTGACCCAGCCCGTGAACAAGCCCGGATGCTCGAATCGCTGCGCCGCCGGCGCCTGCTGCAGGGCGCTGCCGCGCTGCCGCTGGCCGGCCTGGCCGGTGCGGCCTGGGCCCAGCAGTACCCCACCGCCAAGGTCAACACCAGCAAGCTGGCGGTGACCGACACCGAGGTGACCGTGGGCCAGTTGCACAGTGCCACCGGCACCATGGCCATCAGCGAGACCGGCTCCATCCAGGCCGAGCAGCTGGCCATCGACCAGATCAATGCGATGGGCGGCATCCTGGGCCGCAAGATCAAGGTGATCAAGGAAGACGGTGCCAGCGACTGGCCCACCTTCGCCGAAAAGAGCAAGAAGCTGCTGGTCAACGACCGCGTGGCCGCCGTGTTCGGCTGCTGGACCAGTGCCTCGCGCAAGGCGGTGCTGCCGATCTTCGAGAAGGAGAACGGCATGCTGTACTACCCCACCTTCTACGAAGGCCTGGAGC
>CAKZXL010000799.1 GCA_937883885.1 uncultured Aquincola sp.
AAAAAAATTGCCCTCGCGGGGCAGGAGCTTGCCGAACAGCATCGGGCTTTTCCTCGTTCGGGCGGCGCATGACTGTCACAGGACGGTCACGGCACAGTCATAAAGACACAGGGGCGCGCAGTGTAAGCGGGCGCCCCTACCACGCCTCGCGCGGACCGACGAAGTTGTGCAGCCGCTGCAACAGACGGTCGAGGTGCTCGGGCTGTGCCAGCGGATTGAAGCGGGTGGTGTCGATGGCCAGCACCGGCAAGGCGGACTCGCGACCGAACCAGGCGGCGTAGGCGTGGCCCAGCCGCTGCAGGTAGGCGGCCTCGATGCCCTGCTCCATCGCCAGACCACGGTGGGCGATGCGGCCCAGCAGCGTGGCCGCATCGGCCTGCAGCCAGATCACCAGGTCGGGCGCCGGCATCTGCGGCGCCATGGCCGCATGGATCTGGCTGTAGAGCCGGAACTCATCGTCCGACAGCGTGAGCTGCGCGAACAGCGCGTCCTTGGCGAACATGAAGTCGCTGACCACGCGCGGCGTGAACATGCCGGGCTGCGCCAGCCCGCGGTACTGCTCGATGCGCTGGAACAGAAAGCACAGCTGCGTCTGCATCGCGTAGCGCGCGGGCTCGGCGTAGAAGCGCTCGAGGAACGGGTTGTCGTGCGGGCGCTCCAGCAGCAGCTGCGCATCGAGCCGGGCCGCCAGCAGCCGCGCCAGCGTGCTCTTGCCCACGCCGATCGGCCCTTCGATGGCGATGTGGCGCAGGCGGTCGAGCATGGCCGATGCCGTTCAGCGTGGGGACAGGCGCTCGATCCGCTGGTCGGCGCAGGCGGCCAGCAGCGTGGACACGTCGCCCAGGCCATAGATGGCCAGTTCCGGCGCCAGTTCGGCCAGCGGCGCCAGCACGAAGGCGCGTTGGTGCAGCCGCGGGTGCGGCAGCGTCAGCCGCGGGGTGTCCAGGCGCAGGGCGCCCACCAGCAGCAGGTCGAGGTCCAGCGTGCGCGGCGCGTTGCGGTAGGGCCGCTCGCGGCCATGCTGCTGCTCGATGGCCTGCAGCGCGTCCAGCAGCGCCTCGGGCGCCAGGCTGCTGCGCAGCTCGGCCACGGCGTTCAGGTAGTCCGGCCCGCCGGCGTCCACCGGCGCGGTGCGGTAATAGCTGGAACGGGCCATGAGCCGGGTGTCGGGCAGTGCGGCCAATGCGGCCAGGGCCGCTTCCAGCGTGGCCCGCGCATCGCCCAGGTTGGCGCCCAGGCCGACGAAGATGCGTTCGTCAGCCAGGGGCGCGGCCGGCAGGCTCAAGCGCCCTCGCCGCCCGGCGCGGCGGCGCCGGCGTCAGTGCCTTCGGCGCCAGCCGATCCAGCGCCCGCCGGCTTGCGGCGGCGACGGCGGCGCTTGCGGGCCGGGGCGCCGTCGGCCGGCGCGGTGGCCAGGTCCTCGTCGCCGTCCAGGTCGGCGGTGCTGTCGGCGCCGTGCTCGTCTGTTCGGTCGGTGGCGTCGGCGCCCTCGGCGGCGGCGGCGCCGCGGTCGGCCAGCCCTTCGCCGGCCGCGCCGGCTTCGGCCTTGGGCTTGCGGCTGCGGGCCGGCTTGGCGGCGCCTGCAGCGCCCGGCACGCGGCGGGTCTTGCCCTGCTGCTCACGCGCGGCGGCCAGCAGCGCTTCGCGCTCCTCAGGCGTGCCCAGCGCAAAGTCTTCCCACCATTCGGCCAGCGCCGGGTCCACCTCGCCGGCGTCGGCGCGCAGCCGCAAAAAGTCGTAGCCGGCGCGAAAGCGCGGCTGCTCGACCAGCGAGAACGGCGCACTGCCGGTGCGCCGCTCGAAGCGCGGCTGCATGCCCCAGATCTCGCGCATGTCGGTGCCCAGCTTGCCGCGGCCCGAGATGTCGCCCACGCGGGCGTCGAACACCGCGTCCACCGCCTGCATCAGCGCGGGGAACGGCGGCTCGCCTTCATCGCGGCGGCGCTGCCAGCCGGCCAGCACCTCATGCCACAGCAGGCAGGCCAGCAGGAAGCTGGGCGCCACCGGGCGGTCTTCGGACACGCGGCGGTCGGTGTCGGCCAGCGCCATTTCCACGAACTTGCGGCGACTGGCATGCTGGGGCTGGTCGGCACCGGGGCCGATCAGCACGTCCAGCATCGGGAAACGGCTGCCCAGGCCCTGCTTGCGCAGCTCCTGCACGCTGGCCACCGCATGGCCGGTCTGCAGCAGCTTGATGGTTTCGTCGAACAGGCGCGAGACCGGGATGTTGTCCAGCAGCGCGGCCATCTCGGCGATGGGGGCGCGGGTCTTGGCCTCGATCTGGAAGCCCAGCTTGGCCGCGAAGCGCACCACGCGCACGATGCGCACCGGGTCTTCGCGGTAGCGGGTCACCGGGTCGCCGATCATGCGCAGCACCTGCCGTTCGATGTCCTTCAGGCCGCCGTGGTAGTCGACCACGATCTCGCTCACCGGGTCGTAGTACATCGCGTTGATGGTGAAGTCGCGGCGGGCGGCGTCTTCGATCTGCGGGCCCCACACGTTGTCGCGCAGCACCCGGCCGGCGGCGTCCACCGCATGGCTCTTGTTGGCCAGCTCGGCCTTGGAGGTTTTTTCGTTGCCGCCCACCTGCTCGGCCGCGCTGTTGTCCAGGTAGGCGCGGAAGGTGGACACCTCCACCACCTCATGCTCGCGGCCACGGCCGAAGATCACATGCACGATGCGAAAGCGCCGGCCGATGATGAAGGCCCGGCGGAACAGTGCCTTGACCTCTTCCGGCGTGGCATTTGTGGCGACGTCGAAGTCCTTAGGACGGCGGTTGACCAGCAGGTCGCGCACCGCGCCGCCCACGATGTAGGCCTCGAAGCCGGCGTCCTTGAGGGTGCGCACCACGCGCACCGCGCGCTCGTCCAGCAGCTCGGGGTTGATGCGGTGCTCGGTGGCCGGCACCTCCACCCGTTTGCCCAGCGGCACCTTGGCGACGCCGGCCTTGCCGGCCTTGGCGGGCGACTTGCCCAGCAGCCTGTCGATGAAGGTCTTGATCATTCGAAAAGTCTCAGGATGCGCCAGACGCGCTCCCGCGCGATGGCTTCGAGCGCGGCGCTCGGGTTGGTGGCGACGGCATCGGTCGCCCATTCGAGCAGCGGCAGGTCGTTGGTGGAGTCGCTGTAGACGGTGATGCGGTCGAAGTCGGCACGCTGGCGGCCTTGGGCGGCCAGCCAGGCTTCGACACGCGGCACCTTGCCTTCGCGGTAGGAAGGGATGCCCTGGATGTCGCCGGTGACGCGGCCCTGCGCATCACGCGCCAGTTCCACCGCGATCAGCGTCGGCACCTCGAAGGCACGGGCGATGGGCTGGGTGACGAATTCGTTGGTGGCGGTGACGATGGCGATCAGGTCACCCGCCTCGGCATGGCCGCGCACCAGCGCGCGGGCACTGTCGTGCAGCACCGGCTGGATGGCCTCGTTGAAAAAGCGCACACGGCCGGCCTCGATCTCGTCGAAAGGCCGGTCCCGCCAGGGCGAGGTGGCAAAGCGGATGTAGGCCGCCAGGTCGAGCCGGCCGGCCTGGTAGTCGGCGAAGAAGCGGTCGTTCTCGGCCTGGAAGGCGGCGCCATCGGCCCAGCCGGTGCGCACCATGAACTGCCCGAAGGCGTGGTCGGAATCGATGGGCAGCAGCGTGCCGTCGAGGTCGAACAGCGTCAGGTTCATGCGCCCTGCCCTTCTTCGGCCAGCATCAGCTTGAGCAGCGGCACCGTCACCTGGCGCTGCTCGGCGAGCGCGAAGTCGTCCAGCCGGTCCAGCAGGCCCATCAGGTCTTTCATGTCGCGCGACAAGCGGCTCAGCACGTAGTCCATCACTTCATCGGAGAGAAAAATGCCGCGCCGGTCGGCCTCGCGGCGCAGCGCGGCGCGGGCCTCGGCCTCGGTCAGCGGCTGCAGCCCGAACACCGGGCCCCAGCCCAGCCGGGTGCGCAGGTCGTCGCGCACCGGCAGGTCCACCGGCGGCAGCCGGCCGGCAGCCACCAGCTGCACGCCGTGGCTCATGGCCTCGATGAACAGCGTGAAGGCGCCGTGCTGGCGGGCGGCGTCCAGCGCGTCGGCTTCGTCGATGACGATCAGCGACCAAGTGTCGTCGAATTCAAACGGCAGCGGCGATGCGGCATTGAACCAGCCGGCGCGCTCGCCACGCTCCTGCGCAGCCAGCGTGAGCGCATGCAGCAGATGGGTCTTGCCGCTGCCCGCCGGCCCCCACAGGTACACCGGCGGCGAAGGCGGCTGCAGCGACTGCAGGTGGGCCACGGCCGGCGCATTGGCGCGGGCCAGGTAGCTTTCAAAGGTTTGCGGCGGGCGCGGCCCGAACGCCAGCGGCAACTGTCTCATGGGTTCTTTTTGTTCGCCGGGCGACGCCGCGCGAAACCGCGCATTGTAAAGAACCCGCCCCGGGGCCACTGGCTCAGTGCAACGGCGGCCTGCCGCTGCGGCGCAGCTGCGTCATGCGCCGGCGCAGCGCGGCGGCGTCTTCGGCGTCGGGGCGGTGCTGCAGGTAGATGGCCAGGTCGTCGGCGGCCTCGTCGGCGCGGCCCAGTTCTTCCAGGCACAGCGCACGGTCGCGCCGCTGGTCCCACTGCTGCGGCAGCAGCACCACCAGCCGCTCGATCACCGCGAACAGGCGCGGCCAGTCGTTGGCGCTGCGGTGGATTTCCTTCAGGTTGCCCAGCATGCGGGCCAGCACGTCGCGCGCCGGCGTGGACTGCAGAAACAGGCCCAGCGGCACCTCGAAATCGCCCTCCAGCCCCTGCTGGCGGCGGTACGGGGCCAGGCGCTCGTCCAGGTCTTCACGCGACAGCGACTGGCCGTTGAACGGGTCGATCACCACTTCGCCCTGCGTCATGCGCAGCTTGACCAGGAAGTGCCCGGGAAATGAGACGCCGCGCGCGGTCAGGCCGATCTGGGTGGCGATCTCGATGTAGAGGATGGCCAGGCTGATGGGGATGCCGCGGCGGGTTTCCAGCACCTTGTGCAGGTAGCTGTTGGCCGGGTCGTAGAAGTCGTTGACGTTGCCGCCGAAGCCCAGCTCATGGAAGAAGTAGCGGTTGAGCAGCCGCAGCTTCTGCAGCGCGGCCGCATCGGCAGGGATGCGGCGCTTGAGCTGCCAGGCCAGGCTGTCGATGTCGGCCAGCACCGTCTGGGGGTCGAGCTGCGGATAGTCGTCCTGGGCGATGGAGACCGCCGCCTCCAGCAAGGAGAGGCTTTCGACCTCGGCCACCAGCGACGCGAAGTAAGTCAGCGGGGACGGGGCCTCGAAGCGCAGCGTACCTGTCATCGACCCAGTGTAGGCGATGGCTTCAACCGTGACGGGCGAAGTGTCGAGGCCTCAATCCCAGCAGGGCCAGCACGCTGAAGTACAGCAGCGCCACCCCGCCCAGCACGCCCGCCATCCAGGCCGCGCGCAGCCCGGCATGGGCCTGCAGGCCGATCCAGTCGATGCGTGCCGAGGCCACCGCCAACGCCGCGCCCAGCACCGCGGTGGCGATGCCGATGCGCAGCAGGAACAGACCCCAGCCCGGCCGCGGCAGGTACACGCCGCGCTGGAGCAGCCCCCACAGCAGCCAGCTGGCATTGACCAGCGCGCCCAGGCCGATGGACAGCGCCAGCCCCGCATGGCCCAGCCAGGGCACGAAGACCAGGTTCATCAGCTGGGTGACCACCAGCACGATGATGGCGATGCGCACCGGCGTGCGGATGTCCTGGCGGGCGTAGAAGCCCGGCGCCAGCACCTTGACCGACACCAGCCCCATCAGCCCGGCGCCGTAACCCATCAGCGCGCGCACCGTCTGCTCCACGTCGGTGGGGGTGAACTGGCCATAGTGGAACAGCACCGCCACCAGCGGCCGCGCGAACACCAGCAGCGCGATGGCGCACGGCAGCGCCAGCACCAGCATCAGCCGCAGGCCCCAGTCGAGCAGGCCCGAGTAACGCTCGGTATCGCCCCTGGCCTGCGCCGAAGACAGCTGCGGCAGCAGCACCACGCCCAGCGCCACGCCCAGCAGCCCGGTCGGAAACTCCATCAGCCGGTCGGCATAGAACAGCCACGACACCGCCCCCACGCCCACGCGCGACGCGATCTGGGTGTTGATCAGCAACGACAGCTGCGCCACCGACACACCCACCAGCGCCGGCGCCATCTGCCTGAGCACGCGGTGCACGCCCGGGTGGTGCCAGGCGGCCTTGATCGACCCCGGCAGCAGGCCGATGCGCGGCAGCGCGCCCAGCCGCGCCAGCGCCGGCACCTGCACCGCCAGCTGCAGCACGCCGCCCACCAGCACGCCCACCGCAATGGCGTAGATGGGCTCGATGCCGTGGCGCTGGAACACCGGCGCCAGCCAGATGGCCGCCACGATCCAGGCCACGTTGAGCAACACCGGCGTGAGCGCCGGCACCGTGAACTGCCGCCAGGTGTTGAGGATGCCGCCGGCCAGCGCCACCAGCGACATGAAGCCGATGTACGGGAACATCCAGCGGGTGAGCTGCACCGCGTCGTCGAAGCGCTGCAGCCCCGAGCCGATGGCCAGCACCAGCAGCGGCGCGGCCACGATGCCCACCGCCACCGTGACAGCCAGCGCCCAGAACAGCATGGTGGCCACCGCGTCGATCAGCTGGTGGGTGGCGGCGTCGCCGTCGCGCTCACGCGTGGCGGCCAGGATGGGCACGAAGGCCTGCGAAAAGGCGCCTTCGGCGAACAGCCGGCGCAGCAGGTTGGGAATGCGGAACGCCACGTTGAAGGCGTCTGTCCAGGCGCTGGCGCCGAAGGCACCGGCCATCAACTGGTCGCGCACGAGGCCGGTGATGCGCGAAGCGAGCGTCAGCAGCGAAACGGTGGAAGCGGCCTTGAAAAGGTTCACGGGGCGGGCGGCCTGGAGCCGCGGTCACTGAAAATGGAGCCGAAGCACGCGCGGCGCCCCGGTCCGCACAAGCCTGAGCCAGGCCGGCGGCGCGCGATTATGCCGCCCGGCGCTGGCGTGCTATACTCGCTGGCTCTGCATCACCCGGCAAACCACATACGCTATGGCAACCTCTTCCAAAGCCAAGAAGAAGACCGTCCGCCTCGCCTCCGGCCGCAAGCGCGCGCGCCAGGACGTGAAGCTGAACGCTGCTAACACCGCCCTGCGCTCGAAGTTCCGCACCGTCGTCAAGAACGTGCAGAAGGCCGTCGTCGCTGGCGACAAGGCCAAGGCCACCGAACTGTTCGCAGTCGCCCAGAGCGTCATCGACTCGGTCGCTGACAAGGGCATCTTCCACAAGAACAAGGCTGCCCGCCACAAGAGCCGCCTGTCGGCCAAGGTCAAGGCCCTGTCGGCCGCGACCGCCTCGGCCTGATCAGCCGGCCAGTCGGGTGATGTAAAAAAAGGGCCTGCTCTGCAGGCCCTTTTTACGTGAGGGGTGCCGCGGGCACCCCTTGTCGCATCCGGGGCCGCCACCGGCCCCTCGCCTTCAGCGCGCCGCAGGCGGCGGCACGTCGGGCAGCACGCACACCTCGGCCACTTGCAGGTCGTTGTCGCGGGCGAAGTTCATCACGAAGTCCCAGGCCATGGGCTCGATTTCCTTCAGCGCCTCGCTGATCAGCACCGCCTTGACCTTGCCCACCGACGTGGGCACGCAGTAGGGCGAATAGCCGATGCGCGCGCCCGGGCCGCCCACGTTGCCGCCCGGCCGAAAACACGACATGGCTCCTGCCAGCCGCTCCGCCCAGTCGCTGGGACGGAAGGTGCGACCGTCCTTGGTCAGACCCTGGACGACGAATTCGCGCGGCTTGGGGGGAGTAGTGAGTGGCTTCATGCAGGATCTGGCTCGGGCGCGGCACGGGGTGTGCGCGGCCGCAAGCCCATGATTGTGCCCTGAGCCTGTTGCGCCGCAGCACGCCGGGGCTTGCGCCAGGGGGCGCTGCCGTGCCGTCATGCGCACGCCTTTAGAATCCGGCCCCTCTTGCCCATCAGACGGGCGTTTTCCTGCCCCGCCGGAGCCATTTCATGACCGTTGACACCGCCCTGCCGACCGAGCCGCACGTGATGCACACCTACGGCCGCCTGCCCATCGCGCTGTCGCACGGCCGAGGCTGCAAGGTCTGGGACACGCAGGGCCGCGAATACCTCGACGGCCTGGGCGGCATCGCCGTCAACACCCTGGGCCATGCGCACCCCAAGCTGGTGCCGGCGCTGCAGGACCAGATCGGCAAGCTGATCCACTCCTGCAACTACTACCACGTGCCGCTGCAGGAAACCCTGGCCGCCAAGCTGTGCGAGCTGTCGGGCCTGACCAATGCCTTCTTCTGCTCCACCGGCCTGGAAGCCAACGAAGCGGCGCTGAAGATCGCCCGCAAATACGGGCATGACAAGGGCATCGAACGGCCCGAAATCATCGTCTACGAGAAGGCCTTCCATGGCCGCTCCATCGCCACGCTGTCGGCCACCGGCAACGTCAAGGTGCAGGCCGGCTTCGGCCCGCTGGTCGAAGGCTTCGTGCGCGTGCCGATGAACGACCTGGCCGCGGTGGAGGAAGTGGCGCGCACCAACCCCAACGTGGTGGCGGTGTTCCTGGAAACCATCCAGGGCGAAGGCGGCATCAACCCCGCCCGCACCGATTACCTGAAGTCGCTGCGGCGCCTCTGCGACGAGCAGGACTGGCTGCTGATGCTGGACGAGGTGCAGTGCGGCATCGGCCGCACCGGCAAGTGGTTCGCACACCAGTGGGCCGGCATCCAGCCCGACGTGATGCCGCTGGCCAAGGGCCTGGGCTCGGGCGTGCCGGTGGGCGCGGTGGTGGCCGGGCCCAAGGCGGCCAAGGTGTTTGGCCCGGGCAACCACGGCACCACCTTCGGCGGCAACCCGCTGTCCATGCGCGCCGGGGTCGAGACGCTGCGCATCATGGAAGAAGACGGCCTGCTCGAGAACGCCGCGCGCGTGGGCGGCCTGCTGCGCACCGCCATCGAACGTGAGCTGGAAGGCGTGGAAGGCTTCGTGGAAGTACGTGGCCAGGGCCTGATGCTGGGCATCGAGCTCGACCGCCCCTGCGGCGAGCTGCTGGGCCAGGCCTGCGACAAGGGCCTGCTGCTGAGCGTGACCGCCGACCGCGTGGTGCGCCTGGTGCCGCCGCTGATCCTCACGGCTGAAGAAGCCGCACAGATCGTGGCCATCCTGTGCCCGCTGATCAAACAGTTCCTGGCGGGTGGCAAGGCATGAAACCCGGAGCCCGCCTGATGAAGCACTACCTGCAGTTCAAGGATTTCCGAGCCGAGGAATACGGCTACCTGTTCGAGCGGGCGCTGATCATCAAGCAGCGCTTCAAGAACTACGAGAAGTACCAGCCGCTGACCGACCGCACGCTGGCCATGATCTTCGAGAAGGCCAGCACCCGCACCCGCGTGAGCTTCGAGGCCGGCATGTACCAGATGGGCGGCTCGGTGGTGCACCTGACCACCGGCGACAGCCAGCTGGGCCGGGCCGAGCCGATCGAGGACAGCGCGCGCGTGATCAGCCGCATGGTCGACCTGGTGATGATCCGCACCTACGAGCAAAGCAAGCTGGAGCGCTTTGCCGCGCATTCGCGCGTGCCGGTGATCAACGGCCTGACCAATGAATACCACCCGTGCCAGATCCTGGCCGACATCTTCACCTTCATCGAGCACCGCGGCTCGATCGAAGGCAAGGTGGTGGCCTGGGTGGGCGACGGCAACAACATGGCCAACACCTGGCTGCAGGCGGCCGAGATCCTGGGCTTCACGGTGCATGTGAGCACGCCCGGCGGCTACGAGATCGACCCCGCGGTGGCCGGCGTGAAGAACCCCGACTGCTACCGCGTGTTCGCCGATCCCAAGGAAGCCTGCGCCGGCGCCCACCTGGTGACCACCGACGTGTGGACCAGCATGGGCTACGAGGCCGAGAACGAGGCCCGCCGCCAGGCCTTTGCCAACTGGTGCGTGGACGCCGGGATGATGGCCGAGGCCCAGCCCGACGCCCTCTTCATGCACTGCCTGCCCGCCCACCGCGGCGAGGAGGTCACGGCCGACGTGATCGACGGCCCGCAGTCGGTGGTGTGGGACGAAGCCGAGAACCGCATGCACGTGCAGAAGGCACTCATGGAGTACCTGCTGCTGGGGCGCATCGGCGGCTGATGAATCACGGCTGGCGCAGCTTGAACGTGCCCACCAGCGCCGTCAGCCGCTCGGCCTGCTGCTTCAGGCTGTCGGCAGCGGCGGCGCTTTCTTCCACCAGCGCGGCGTTGCGCTGCGTCACCTGATCGAGCTGGCTCACCGCGTCGCCCACCTGGCCGATGCCGGTGGATTGCTCGTTGGTGGCCAGCGAGATGGCCGCGATCAGCTGGCTCACCTGCTGCACCTGGGCCACGATGTCGCGCATCGCATCGCCCGCTTCCTGCGCCCGCTGCGAACCCGAATCCACGCGCGACACGCTGTCGCCGATGAGCGACTTGATCTCTCGCGCGGCGCCGGCCGAGCGCTGGGCCAGCGCCCGCACTTCGCCCGCCACCACCGCAAAGCCGCGGCCGTGGTCGCCGGCACGGGCCGCTTCCACCGCCGCATTGAGCGCCAGCAGGTTGGTCTGGAACGCGATGCCGTCGATGACGCCGATGATGTCGGTGATGCGCTGCGAAGCCTTTGCGATGTCCTGCATGGTGGCTGCCACCTGCCCCACCACCGCCCCGCCCTGCGTGGCCGCGGCGCAGGCCCTCGCGGCCAGCTGGTCGGCCTGGCGGGCGGTCTCGGCATTGCTGCGCACAGTGCCCACCAGCTGCTCCACTGACGCCGCGGTCTGCTGCAGGTTGCTGGCCTGCTCTTCGGTGCGCTGGCTCAGGTCGACACTGCCCACGGCCACCTGGGCCGAGCCGGTGGCAATGCTGTGGCTGCTCTGCCGCACCTGGCCCACCAGGTCGGCCAGGCGATCGCGCATGGTGCGGATGGCACCCACCACGCTGCGTGAGCGGCCCGGCGGCAGGTTGAAGTCGATGCTCAGGTCGCCTTCGGCGATGGCCTGCGCCACGCCCAGCACGTCGCGCGGCTCGCCGCCCATCTGCGCCGTGATGGAGCGGGTGATCAGCAGCGCGGCGCCGGCGCCCAGCAGCAACGCCGCCGCGCACACCGCCGCGATCAGCACCAGCGCCGCCTCGAAGGTGTTGCGGCCATCGGCCGTGAGCTGCTCGCCCAGCCTGAGGTTGTAGGCCCAGACGGCGTCGATGGCCTGAGCGGCCGCGCGGTACTGCTGCTCGGCCTCGCCCAGGTACAGGCGGCGCGC
>CAKZXL010000800.1 GCA_937883885.1 uncultured Aquincola sp.
AGAAGGTCGAACTGCTTGCAGCCAAACTGCCTGCATGACAACCCGGCCTTGACCCAATCAGGTCACGCTGCAGGATGGGGGTCACACGGCCCTACGCAGCGATCCCCCTCGATTGCACTTGCCCTGGGAACTACCTTCCACAGCGATTGGGGGGGGGCATTATTGCAGCCAGAACTTCCAAGCTGCGTCAGTAAGCAGGGGCAACATCAGGGCGAGCTGAGATGTTCCGATTCGTCGGGTAGTTATCGAGAAGTACCGACTGTTTGCAACGTGTCGGTACCGAGAACCGTCTGGGCGAGCCAGATTTCCGGCCCATTGGAAGTCCGCAGTCCGCAAGCGCGGATCGATCGAGTGATTTGTTGAAAGTCAACGACCTAGCATCGGGCCGTGCAGGCTAGTGAGGGTTTCTGCGGGTTCGTGCGGAAAGATTCGAACTCCTGCGGGGTCTGGGTGGGGTGGAACCCTGCGCCAAACCTATGTAACTCAGCGCCTTACGACCGCTGCGAACTCCTGCGGAAAGGCGCGGACTCCAGCCCCATCTGCCTACAATCCTACCAGTTCTGCCTGGTCGAGGTCATCCGTCCAGGGCATCACTGAGGGCGCCAGTTCGATTCCCATTTGCGGAATTGAACCCGCGTCCGCAATTGGTCAAGTCAATCGTACCGGGCGCGCAATTTTAGGTCTTCGAGCTTGGCTCGCGGTCTGGAGGTTGGCTGACTTGGAGAGGATTCGTAGCATCGCCTGGTTGTGGTGGTAGTCGCGGAAGGCATCCGCGACAGCCTTGTCGATGAATGTTGGCGTCGTCTGCCCATCAGCCGGAGCGGACACGATCCCGTCAGGGATGTCACCTGACCAGCCCCTGGCCGCCCGAAAGCCACTGACGATATGCGAGAAGTTTGGCCAAGCGTGATCCAGATGGGCGTCGTCGATGCTGACCATCACGCCAGTCAGTTCGCATGCAACCAGCCCATGAGCGTCGCCATGCTCCGCGAAGGCACGCTTCTTGGCCAGAACGAGATCGAGTGCGACAGCCTCCCGGCATGCGCCGTAGAAATCCTTCGACCGGTCCCCTGGTAGGCCTTTGACGGCCCAGATATACGAAAAGTCCGTGGCGGACCCGTCCCGTCGAACCACCCAAAAGCCGGAGTTGCTCCAGCCCGTTCCCGTGTTCATGCGCCGTTCGAAGTGGCCGATCTGGCCACAACCCTTCGCCGGCTCACCAACCTGGTCAAGAATCGGGTCATACCGTTCGATGAGGGCCACCAAGTCAGCGTGGTCACCTGGGTCAGAGATACGATCCCCGTCCTGGTACCGGTGTAGCAGCGTCTTGTAATGGTCCAGTGCGCTTTTCTGGGTTCGGAAGCTCCGCGAGCCGATGACGACAGGTTTGGCCATTTTTCATTTCTCCTGGCTCATCACTCACTTCCCCACAAGTGCCGGATGTCGGCAGTCACTTGTGAGCCCTAATCCATGTCTTGCCCGTCGACGTACTCTTGAACGTCTCCCATCCTCTGGGTTGTGAGCCGAAAATCGCATTCATCGCCTTTGAAACCAGGTTGTAAGCAAACTGACGGCGGTCTTCCAAGTGTTCCGGCAGGTGGTCAATCAGAAACTGCTG
The DNA here is from genome assembly GCA_937883885.1 of uncultured Aquincola sp. The sequence continues at coordinate 1,619 of CAKZXL010000800.1, forward strand.
AACTCCATACCAAGGCATGCCATTCGAAGATTCGAGCTTCTGGCGGATGTCGGTATCTCCTTGCAAGGCATCAATCGCTCGCTGCTCTATGGTTGCCATGACGTCCACTGGCTCGGAGTCTTCGAAACCAGCCTCAGCAGAAAAGAGCGAGCCTGAAGCGTTTGCGTCTGGAACCCGGGCTGCCGCAGCACTCTGCTTCATTCCAGAGAAAGTGCTGCGCAGCGTTTGCGCATATGTATTCCCTACGGGTTGGTTGTAGTCATGGTCCCGCATTGAATACATCTTCTCGAACGACAGTGCGCGGAGGCTGACCGGATAAGGTTTGCCTCCCACCGAACTCCAGAACACACCTTGGCCTGGGATCGGCTCATTGAGTAGCGAACTCAAAAGGTCGTCACTGAAATGGGCGTTGGCTCGTTTCAGGGATGTAAGGTCGGCTGCGGACAACAAATGGAAGATGAACCAGTTGTCGCCCTGGCTGAGGATCTCGACTGGAATGCTGCCGGGTTGCTGCGTGATCAGCAGTGCCCCGAGGTCGTATTTACGGCCTTCCTTCACCCAGGCAATGTAAGGCTCGGCGGCAGGTGCGTTCTCGTTCAACACAGATTGCGCTTCTTCGACAACGGCGATCGTCGGGATGGTCTTGGGGTCGGCAGCGGTGAACTCTTGCTGGTTCCGATCGAAGATCCGGCGCAGGATCAGGCCAGAGAGCACCAGGGACTGGCCCCCGCGCATCTGGGAGACGTCGATAACGCACAGCTTTCCCTCGGAAAGCGCATGAACCAGCATGTCCATGAGCTGACTGCTCTTGTCATGCAGCATCTTCACGATCGCTGTCATGTTGCCCCGGGCTGCCAGCGCCTCGGCCTCCTGTCGCTGAGGGTCGAGATCGAGCAGTCCACATACGTCTTCGAGCGGCGTGGTGTTGCCATTGGCGTCTATTAGATTGACCAGCGACTCCCAGCGATCTTGTGGAAGCCCCCTGAGCTTCCGCACGTTCTGCTGTTCCTGGCGCTCTGCTCCGAGTGCAATTGAAATTACATCCCCAGGCCGAAGGCGACGGATATCAAGCTTGATACCGCCCGCAACGAACGATTGGTAGAAAGGGCTTGGATTCTTTCGGTCGGTGAAAACGACGACCTTGTCTTCCAGCGCCGGGACATCGCATAGGCCGGGTCGACCCTTGTCGTCTGGCCAGAAATACTCCCCATCCGGGTCAAAGATGACCGTGCCCACAGGGACCTGCTTACCTGCGCGCTTGGTCACGAAGGGCGTGTTTTCGTAGAGCTTCGAGAAAAGCAGTTTGTTGAGGTTGGATTTACCGAAGCCCGCTCGCGCGAAGATGAAGCTACGGCGAGAGACCAGGGACTCGATCGGGAAGCGAACCAGCACCTCCGGGTCGACCACCTGCATCCATTCCTGCGATTGGAATGATTTGTTGCCGGCTGCGTAGATGTATTCCCCGAAGGCTAGATGGCCTATGGGGGCTCCATCAATGTTGTGTCCAGCGATCTCGCGCAACACCTCGGCGCTTGGAAAGGCAACCTTGCTGCCGACATGGGGAAGTCGACGATGGGAGGGAACGAATGTCAGCCCGTTGCCGTTCTTGCGTAGGACACCGAGCACGCGGATGTTGATCCGATACTTGAGATACTGCTCACGCAAATCCTCCGGAATAGGTCTTTCCTCGCGAACTGCACGGATGTTGAACTCCTCGCCGGAGCCGAACGACAGCTTGCCCTCAGAGGAAAAGGATGCAATGCGGCCCAACACCGCCTCATCGGGTGTCTCCAGTTGGACGATGAGGAATTGCCCGTGCATCGGGATGTTCTGGAACTCGTTTCGGTACGGCAAAACGAGGTCGGCGTGGAATTCCATGCCCCCCTGCTGGAAGCCACGAAAGATCCCGACGACCTGTTCTCTGGGAAAGAGTTGGATTTCTGCCATGTTGTTCTCCCTTATCCGTACCGACGCTGCGCTGGATCGGCATCCTGCAGCTGAAACGCATCCAATGTGCCTGCGTCGCCGCCGAGACTCGAACGCACACCCTCGTAGATGAAGTCCTGCAAAATATCGAAGTCGAAATCGACCAGCGCCGCATTTTCATGCGCCTTTTGCAGGCAGCGTGGGTAATGGGGAACTGGAAAACCGTTGATCGCATCAGCAAGCATGGACCCGAGAATTGCCTGGGACTCGCCGACTTGTGGAACAAAGATATCGATTGGCCACACGGGATCGCGGCGCTGGGAGCCAAACTTCACCAAGAACATTTTGCCGCCGACGAACTTGTTGATTTCGCCGCCATCGCCAGTACGGTCATCGCCTCGTGCGAACTCCGACCAGACGTATGCCTTTTCTTCAACTTCGCGGGGTACCTCGACGTAGACGGGGTAATCAGTCTGAAGGACGCCTTCCAAAGCCATGGCCAAGCGATACCGAGAAAGCACCTTGCTGTGCTTGGCTACACCCGCGAGATATACCCGCCGCCGGCTCTTGCTCCATTGCTTGTCAATACGCTCCTTCATTCCTTGGAGCAAACGCTGGAATAGGTCTTTGGCGAACACCTTGCTTCGCAGAAGGCCGTCGCAGATGATCAACGTGTCAGTGCCGTAATCTTTATCGAGGATCTTGAACAGGATCGCCCACTCGACCAGCTCCCGATAAACCTGAACCCAGCTGGGAGAAACCGGCTTTCCGCTGTCCGTCGGTCGGATCATGTGGGAGAGCGCCTGCAGACTGTCTACTCCTAGGAAAACCATCATTTCACCCAGTGCTGTTTTGGGCGTCCCGTCCTCATCGAACTGGCGTTGGTTCAGTTTCTGCACCGGTGTCGTGGGCGAAACTGCTTCAAGGCAGTACTCGTTGTTGCTGCTATCTACGACTCGGACCAACTGAATCAGGAAGGGGTCGAACTGAAGCTGGTTGTTTCCCCCATCTGTGCCAACCAGTGAGATCGACGTCGTGGCGCGCGGCTGGATTCGGCGCGTGGCACTCTTCAACGACTGTATTTCTTCTCGCAGAGCATCCAGCACCCCTTGGTCGGTTCCGATGCAGTCTGCGATGGCCTCTTTCAGTTGGGCCTGGCTTGCCGGGTCAATCATGCTCCCTCCTGACATTTCGCTGATTCAACGCGATGCCAGCCCTTGTTGGGGAGTCCTGGCTGGGCCCTACGGTTTCCACTCATGCAGGTTCGCTCCTTCTCTATAGCGAGCGACCCGCTTGCTGCATGGTCATAATCACAAGGATGCGGATATGGGCGCTCTGGGAATCGCATAGACGGATTGTAGTGCGTGCCATATACTACCCGCAACTATCATCACAAGCATTTGTTAACCCGCATGAGCCCCAAGGATGTCTGACGAACAGCTTGACGACCTTACCCAGCCGCAGCGCGATCGCCTTGCCTTCGTGGAACTGCGCGTGCGCTTCATCGGAGATATCCGCCGCCAGGACCTGGTGTCGCGGTTTGGAATCCAGTCGGCCGCCGCCACGCGTGACCTGGCGATCTACAAGGAGCTGGCACCAGGCAACATCGATTACGACACCAAGGCCAAGTGCTATGTCCTTGGAGAGGACTTCAAACCGCTCTTCGACTTTCCGCCTGAACGGGTTCTGTCCTGGCTGACACAAGGCTTCGGAGACGGCGAGCCCTCCCAGCTCAAGGCGTGGGTGGCAAGTGAAATCCCGTCAAGGCTCACGCATCCCGACCTGGATGTACTGGCCTGTGTAACGCGCGCGATCCATCAGGAGTGTCCTATTCGGGTGGAGTACCACTCGATCTCAAGCGGTCAGACCGAGCGCCAGATCGTTCCCTTTGCGCTGATCGACAACGGCCTGCGCTGGCATGTGCGGGCCTTCGATCGCAGGTCTCAGGAGTTTCGGGATTTCGTGATCACCCGGATCAAGGGACCGGTCTTGTTGCGAGATGAAGAAGTGCAGGCCCATGAGCGCGGCGACCAGGATATCCAATGGACGCGAATCGTCGAGCTGGAACTGATTCCCCACCCAGACCAGCCACGTTCTGAGGTTACCGAGATGGACTACGGCATGCGGGATGGCGTGCTGCGCATGAAGCTCCGCGCCGCGACGGCTGGATACATTCTGCGCAAGTGGAGCGTGGACAGCTCGCCCGATCACAGCCTGAGAGGGCCGGAGTACCGGCTCTGGCTAAAGAACCCCTTGGCCCTATACGGCGTCAGGAACGCGGTGCTCGCGCCTGGCTACCGATCGCCGGACCAAGCATGAAGAGAACGACTTGATGCAAGAAGCTCCAATCAATCTCAGTCAGCTCGAAGGCCACCTCTGGGAGTCCGCCAACATCCTGCGCGGCCCGGTGGATGCGGCTGACTTCAAGACCTACATCTTCCCGCTCCTGTTCTTCAAGCGGATCTGCGATGTCTGGGACGAGGAATACGCCGAGATCGTCGATGAGACCGGCGATGCCGAACTGGCCCTCTTCCCCGAGTCGCATCGCTTTCAGATCCCGGATGACTGCCACTGGAATGACGTTCGTGCCGTGGCAACCAACGTCGGCAATGCCCTGCAGCGCGCCATGCGCGAAATCGAGAAGGCCAACCCGGACACCCTGTACGGCGTTTTCGGTGATGCCCAGTGGACCAACAAGGATCGACTCTCTGACGCGCTGCTCAAAGATCTGATCGAGCATTTCTCGCGCATCTCCTTCGGCAACAAAAACATCGCCTCCGATGTGCTGGGCGATGCCTACGAGTACCTGATCAAGAAATTTGCCGATGCCACCAACAAGAAGGCCGGCGAGTTCTATACCCCGCGCAGTGTCGTGCGGCTGATGATCGAGATGCTCGACCCCAAAGAGGGCGAAACCATCTATGACCCGGCCTGTGGCACGGGCGGCATGCTGCTCGCTGCCGTTCAGCACGTTCAAGAACAGCATGGCGATGTGAAGCGTCTGTGGGGCAAGCTCTATGGGCAGGAAAAAAACCTCACCACCTCGTCCATTGCCCGCATGAACTTGTTCCTGCACGGCATCGAGGATTTTCAGATCGTGCGCGGCGATACCCTGCGCAACCCGGCCTTCTTCGAGGGTGACCGTCTGGCGAGCTTCGATTGCGTGATCGCCAATCCGCCCTTTTCCCTCGAAAAGTGGGGCGAAGACCTATGGGTGAACGATCCCTTCGGGCGCAACTTCGCAGGACTGCCCCCGTCCAGCAGCGGTGACTTTGCCTGGGTGCAGCACATGGTCAAGTCGATGGCCGAAGGGGCCGGGCGCATGGCCGTGGTGTTGCCCCAGGGCGCGCTGTTCCGCAAAGGGGCCGAGGGCAGTATCCGCCAAAAGTTACTGGAGATGGATCTGGTCGAGGCGGTCATCGGCCTGGCGCCCAACCTTTTCTATGGCACAGGCCTCGCCGCTTGCATCCTGGTACTCCGCAAGAAGAAGCCGGCCCAGCGGCGTCAGAAGGTGATGATCGCTGACGCCTCCAGGCTCTTCCGACGTGGTCGGGCACAGAACTATCTGGAACCCGAGCACGGCCTCGAAATCCAGGGTTGGTTCGAGAAGTTTGAGGATGTGCAGGACGCGGTGCGCATCGTCGGCCTGGATGAAATCAAGGCCGAGGACTGGACGCTGAATATCTCGCGCTATGTCCTGCCGCCGTTGCAGGAGGATATCCCGCCGCTGCCAGAAGCCATTGAGTCCTTCAAGAGTGCACTCACTCGCTGCCGGGAAGCGGAAGACAGGCTGGCCAAGGTCATGGTGGAAGGAGGCTGGCTGCAATGAGTGCCCGCATTACCCAACAAGAACTCGAATCCTATCTCTGGGGCGCCGCCGTACTGCTGCGTGGCCTCATCGATGCCGGCGACTACAAGCAGTTCATCTTTCCGCTGCTGTTCTTCAAACGCATCTCGGATGTCTGGGACGAGGAATATCAGGCGGCGCTCAGGGAGTCGGGCGGCGACTTGTCCTATGCCGAGTTCGCCGAAAACCATCGCTTCCAGATACCGGATGGCGCGCATTGGAAGGACGTACGCCAGGTCCCGAAAAACGTCGGCATGGCGATCCAGTCAGCCTTGCGGCAGATCGAAGCGGCCAACCCGGACATGCTGGCCGGGATTTTTGGCGATGCGCCCTGGACCAACCGAGAGCGCCTGCCGGACGAAACCCTCAAGAATCTGATCGAGCATTTCTCGACGCAAACACTCTCGGTCGCCAATGTACCCGAGGACGAGCTCGGCAACGCCTACGAGTTCCTGATCAAGAAGTTCGCCGACGACTCCGGCCACACAGCCGCCGAGTTCTATACCAACCGCACGGTCGTGCATCTGATGACACAGTTGTTGGCCCCGCAGGCCGGCGAGTCGATCTACGACCCCACCTGCGGCACCGGCGGCATGCTCATTTCCGCTCTGGCCGAGGTCAAGCGCAGCGGCGGCGAGTACCGCACCCTCAAGCTCTACGGGCAGGAGCGCAACCTGATCACCTCCGGTATTGCCCGGATGAACCTGTTCCTGCATGGCGTCGAGGATTTCCAGATCATCCGGGGCGACACCCTGGCCGATCCCAAGCACATCGAAGGTGACCGGCTGCGCCAGTTCGACGTGATCCTCGCCAACCCACCGTACTCCATCAAACAGTGGGATCGCGAGGCCTGGGGCCAGGATAAATGGGGGCGCAACTTCCTCGGCACGCCACCGCAAGGTCGGGCCGACTACGCCTTCCAGCAGCACATCCTGGCCAGCCTGTCAGACCGTGGCCGCTGCGCCATTCTGTGGCCACACGGCGTGCTGTTCCGCAACGAAGAACAAGCCATGCGCGCCAGGATGGTCGAGCAGGACTGGGTTGAAGCGGTGATCGGCCTTGGGCCGAATCTCTTCTACAACTCGCCGATGGAGTCCTGCGTCATGGTCTGCAACCGGTGCAAGCCAGCCGAGCGCAAGGGCAAGGTGCTGTTCATCGACGCGCTGAACGAAGTCACCCGCGAGCGGGCGCAGAGTTTCCTCAAGCCGGAACACCAGCAACGCATCCTGGAAGCGTTCCGCGCTTTCGCACCGATCGATGGCTTTGCAGCGGTGGCGACGCTGGACCAGATCGCCAGCAACGGTGCGAACCTGTCGATTCCGTTCTACGTGAGGCGAGTGTCTGGCTCGGTGAATGGCAACGGCACAAATGCTGCCATCAGCCTGAGATCGGCCTGGGAACAGTGGCAAATCGACGGGCGCGCCTTCTGGCAACAAATGGACGCCTTGGTGGAAACGCTTGATGGCCTGGAAGTCGAGGAGGTCGAGCGTGCTTGATAAGGCCAAAAAGCAAGGCTGGCGCCAGGTGAAGTTCGGCGACGTGGTGCGCCAAGTTAAGGAAAGAGTTGATCCAGAGACTTCAGGGCTGGAGCGCTACGTCGCCGGTGACCACATGGATACCGACGATTTGCGAATCCGTCGCTGGGGTGAGATCGGCAGTGGCTATCTCGGGCCTGCATTTCATATGCGCTTCCGGCCAGGGCAGGTGCTTTACGGATCTCGGCGAACCTACCTCCGCAAGGTGGCCGTCGCAGACTTCGATGGCATCTGCGCCAACACTACCTTTGTGATTGAGCCAAAGGACGCGGAGGAGCTGCTGCCCGAGTTCCTTCCGTTCCTCATGCAAACGGATGCTTTTAACGAGTTCTCCGTCAAGAACTCCAAAGGCTCAGTGAATCCGTATATCAACTTCTCTGACTTGGCGCGATTTGAGTTCGCGTTACCGCCGCTGGAGGAGCAGCGAAAAGCAGCCGAGGCCCTCGAGCTATTCGACGAACAGTCTGGCGCGTTTGAATCCTTGATTTCGACCGCACGGCAACTTCAACGTGCTCTTTCGATAGACCACTTTGACGCCGATCACCCGAACAGAGTGTCAGTCGCCAATGTTGGAACATGGCATAGCGGAGGTACGCCGGCACGTGGCAACCCATCGTATTGGGGCGGAAGCATTCCTTGGATCAGCCCTAAAGACATGAAAGCCGCAGAGCTGGGCAGTGCAACCGAAACTGTAACCCCTTCGGGAGTAGAGGCGGGTTCTAAGTTGATGCCTGCCGACACAATCATGATCGTGGTGAGGGGAATGATTCTGGCCCATACATTTCCCGTCGCTAGGACGCTGGTGCCGGCCGCTTTCAATCAAGACATGAAAGCACTTGTGGTGTCCGACAGCTTCCGACCGAAATACATTCAGTATTGGTTTGAACATTCGGCTGAGCGATACCTTCAGCTCGTATCAGCGTCTTCACATGGAACAAAGCGTCTGGAGAGTGACAAGCTCTTTTCACTGTCCGTTCCCGCAGTCTCACTTGATGAACAAGATGTATTCATTGCCCAAATCGATGCCCTCCGGCAAGCGTGCCATCAGGCAGAGCAGCGTCGGCAAGATGCCTTGGCGGTGAAGCGAGCATTTCTAAACGGGCGGCTCTTTAGCGAGGTTGGGGAATGACAGGTTTCACTGAGGCAAATACCGTAGAAGCCTATCTCTACGATCTGCTATCTGGACCGGCAAAGCCCATCCCCGCCAATGTCGTACAGGAGCCAGAAGCCACCTACGGCCGCAGCCACAAGGGCATCGGCTGGCGCCGCATCGCCAGCGCTGAGATTCCGCGCCAGCACCAGGACGTACTGGTTGAGTCCTGGGCGCGTGAGGCGCTGATTCGCCTCAATCCGGAAATTGCCGCCCAGCCCGATCTCGCCGACGAGGTGCTCTACAAGCTGCGCGCCATTGTGCTAGCGGTGCGCTCCGATGGTCTGATCCGCGCCAACGAGGAATTCACGGCCTGGCTCAGGGGGGAGCGTTCCATGCCCTTCGGCCAGAACAATGAGCACGTGCCGGTTCGGTTGATCGATTTCGACAACCTCGATCAGAACCAGTACGTCGTCACCCAGCAGTTCACCTTCCGCGCAGGCAGCGCCGAGCGTCGCGCCGATCTGGTCCTGCTGGTCAACGGCCTGCCGCTGGTTTTGATCGAGGCCAAGACGCCTACGCGCTCGGCGGTGAGCTGGGTGGATGGCGCGTTGCAGGTGCATGACGATTACGAGAAGCACGTGCCGGAGCTGTTCGTCTGCAATGTGTTCTCGGTGGCCACCGAAGGGAAGGAATATCGCTACGGCTCGCTCGGCCTGCCCATCAAGGATTGGGGGCCGTGGAACCTGGAGGATGACGGCGACGCGCTCAAGCACCCGCTGAAAGGCTTGAAACTGGCTGCCGAGAGCATGCTGCGGCCCCATGTGGTGCTCGACATCCTGGCCAACTTCACCCTGTTCGCCACCAACAAGAAAAAGCAGCGCATCAAGATCATCTGTCGCTATCAGCAGTACGAGGCGGCCAACAAGATCGTCGAGCGGGTGCTGGCCGGCTATCCGAAGAAGGGCCTGATCTGGCATTTCCAGGGGTCAGGCAAGTCGCTGCTGATGGTGTTCGCGGCGCAGAAGTTGCGCCTGCATCCGCGCTTGAAGAATCCCACGGTGCTGATCGTGGTCGACCGTGTCGATCTCGATACCCAGATCACCGGCACCTTCACCGGGGCCGATATCCCCAACCTCGAGAAGGCCGACTCCCGCGACAAGCTGCGCCAACTGCTGGCGCAGGACGTGCGCAAGATCATCATCACGACGATCTTTAAGTTCGGCGAAGCCGGTGGTGTGCTGAATGATCGCGGCAACATCATCGCCTTGGTGGACGAGGCGCACCGCACTCAGGAAGGCGACCTCGGCCGCAAGATGCGCGAGGCGCTACCGAATGCTTTCCTGTTCGGCCTTACCGGTACGCCAATCAATCGCTTCGACCGCAACACCTTCTACGCCTTCGGCGCGGAGGAGGATGACAAGGGGTATCTCAGCCGCTACGGCTTCGAGGAGTCGATCCGCGACGGCGCGACACTGAAGCTGCACTTCGAGCCGCGCCTGCTGGAGCTGCACATCGACAAGGCAGCCATCGATGCCGCCTTCAAGGAGATGACCGGCGGTCTCTCCGACCTCGACCGCGACAACCTCGGCAAGACCGCCGCCAAGATGGCGGTGCTGGTGAAGACCCCGGAGCGCATCCGACGCGTGTGCGAGGACATCGTCCAGCACTTCCAGAGCAAGGTAGAGCCGAACGGTTTCAAGGGCCAGATCGTCACCTTCGACCGCGAATCCTGTCTGCTCTACAAGCAGGAGCTGGACAAGCTGCTGCCGCCGGAGTCCTCCGACATCGTGATGACGGTGAACGCCAACGAGCCGCAGTACAAGGCCTATGCGCGCACGCGGGATGAGGAAGAGCGGCTGCTCGACCGCTTCCGCGACCCCAACGACCCGCTCAAACTAATCATCGTCACCTCGAAGCTGTTGACCGGCTTCGACGCGCCCATCCTGCAGGCGATGTATCTGGACAAGCCGCTGCGCGACCACACGCTGCTCCAGGCCATCTGCCGGGTGAACCGCACCTACTCCGAGCAGAAGACCCATGGTCTGATCGTGGATTACCTCGGCATCTTCGACGACGTGGCCAAGGCGCTGGAGTTCGACGACAAGAGCGTCACGGCGGTGGTGTCGAATATTCAGGAGCTCAAGGACCGGCTGCCGGAGGCGATGCAGAAATGCTTGGCTTTCTTTGCCGGCGTTGATCGCACTGTCGAGGGTTACGAGGGGCTGATCGCCGCCCAGCAATGCCTGCCCAACAATGAGGTACGCGACAACTTCGCTGTCGAGTACAGCCTGCTCAATAAGCTCTGGGAGGCCATCTCGCCAGATCCGATCCTCGGTGAGTACGAGAGGGACTACAAGTGGCTCTCGCAGGTGTACCAGTCGGTGCAGCCCTCCAGCGGCCACGGCAAGCTGATCTGGCATTCCCTCGGGGCCAAGACCATCGAGCTGATTCACCAGAACGTGCACGTCGACGCCGTTCGCGACGATCTCGACACTCTGGTGCTGGACGCGGATCTGCTGGAGGCGGTGCTCTCGAATCCCGATCCTAAAAAGGCCAAGGAAATCGAGATCAAGGTTGCCCGGCGGTTACGCAAACACCTCGGAAACCCAAAGTTCAAGGCGCTCTCGGAACGCCTGGATGCCCTACGGGACCGCTTCGAGTCCGGTGTGCTCAACAGCGTCGAGTTTCTCAAGCAACTGCTGCAACTGGCCAAGGAAGTGTTGCAGGCGGAGAAGGAAACACCTCCGGAAGAGGACGAGGATCGTGGCAAGGCGGCGCTCACCGAGCTGTTCAATGAAGTTAAGACCGCCGAGACGCCGATCATGGTCGAGCGCGTGGTGGCGGATATCGACGAGATCGTGCGCTTGGTCCGGTTTCCCGGTTGGCAGGACACCCTCGCTGGCGAGCGCGAGATCAAGAAGGCGCTCAGGAAATCCTTGTTCAAGTACAAGCTGCATGCGGATGAAGAGCTGTTCGAGAAAGCGTACAGCTACATCCGGCAGTATTACTGAGGCCCGAGCATGAAAGCAGAAGACACGCTGGTTACCAATCTGCTGCAGGGCGCGAAGCAATTCATCGTGCCGATCTTTCAGCGCGACTACAGCTGGGGCACGAAGCACTGCCAGCAACTGTGGAAGGATGTGATTCGCGTCGGTAGCGACCCAAACGTGAAGGGGCACTTCCTTGGCTCAGTGGTCTATGTCGCAGCCGAGGACAACACAGCCACCATCACTCGTTGGTTGTTGATCGACGGCCAACAACGCCTTACTACGCTGACGCTTTTGTTGATCGCGCTTCGTGACCAGATGGCACAGCTTCCTGGCAATTCCGGTCAGGGAGAGGAGGAAGCGACGCCCGATGAGCTGGACGACTATTACCTGCGCAACCGCCACGGCAAGGGAGAGCGGCGGCACAAGCTGCATCTGCGCCGGGCAGATCACGAAACGCTGATTGCGCTTCTGGATGGAAAGACGTTGCCAGAGGCCGCCTCGGAACGGGTGAAGGAGAACTTCCTGTTCCTGCGTGATTTGGTCGCCCAGGCGGACGTGCAAACCGTCTACAACGGCATCAAGAAACTGGTGGTCGTGGACGTGAGTCTGACGCGCGGCCAGGATGACCCGCAGATGATCTTTGAAAGCCTGAACTCTACCGGGGTGGATTTGACTCAGGCCGATCTGATTCGAAATTTCGTGCTGATGCGTCTGGACGAGTCCTCCCAGACCCAGCTTTACGAAGAACACTGGCAGCCAATCGAGCAGGCATTCGGGCGGCGCTACCGTACCGAGTTCGATAAATTCGTGAAGGATTTTCTGACGCTGCAAATGCGTCCCGGCACGCCATTGAAGGCGGCCGAGATCTATCACGAGTTCCGCAGCTATTTCTCGCGTACTGTCGAAAAGCGTGGTGTCGATGGCATTCTCAGCGACCTGCGGCGCTTCGGCACCTACTACACGGCATTCAGTCTCGGACAGGAGAAGCAGCCGGCATTAAAGGAGGCATTTGCCCGCCTGCGTTCCCTGGTCGAGGTGGCTTCGCCGGTCGTGCTGACGCTTTACGACTTTCATGACCGAGCAAAGACCCTGCGTTCCGATGAATTCGTCGAGGCTGTCGAATTGCTGGAAAGCTTCGTGTTCCGGCGTTCAGTGTGCGACATGCAAACGCGCAGCCTCGGACAAATATTCGCAAGCCTCGCCTATCGGATCACCGAGAACCAGCCTTTGCTCAGTTTGAAGGTGGCGCTGTATCGGCAAGGCAAGAAGCGCCGCTTTCCGAGCGATACCGAATTTCGCGAGGCGCTCGAAACACGAGATGTCTACGACATGCGCACTTGCTTCTATCTGCTGGATCGGCTTGAAAACTTCAGCAAGGAGCGCATCGATACCTCGAACTTCTCCATTGAGCACGTTATGCCGCAGAACGAGGATCTGCGTCCGGAATGGCGAACGATGCTCGGTAGCGACTGGAAAGCAATACAGGAAACGTGGCTACACCGCCTGGGCAATCTGACGCTGACCGGATACAACTCCACTTACAGCGACCGCCCATTTTCCGAGAAGAAAACGATTGCCGGTGGTTTCGATGAGAGCCCGCTGCGCTTGAACAAGTTCATTCGCGAACAATCAGCGTGGGACGGTACGACCATCGAGCAGCGAGGCAAGTTGCTCGCCGAGAAGGCCGTGACCGTATGGCGACCATTGGTCGTCGATTTGCTGGCCGTGAAGCAGCGGGAGTTGGAGGAGCACAAGGCCTTTGCCGCCAACTACAGGATCGAGGACCTGGAACTGGATGACATCGCCAAGCGGTTACTGGAAGCTTTACGTCCACAGATCCAGGCATTTGGTGAAGACGTAGTCGAGCTGCCCAACGACCGGAGCGTTATCTACCGCGTGTTCGATTTCTTCGTCGAAATCATCCCGCGTAAGCAGCGGCTGAGCCTCTTGCTGAATCTGGATTTTGCCGACTGCGAAGATCCATCAGGGAAAGCCCGCGATGCTACGGAGTTCGCCTTCATCATCGGCGCAACTGAGACGGGTGGAGTGCTGTACAACCTGGACTCGCAAGACGATGTGCCGGCCTCGATCAACGTGGTCCGACAAGCGTATGAGCGTGTGACAGAGTGATTGCCGATTCTACAAATGCCTGATTGTCTGGAAATGATCTGATATGCCGAGCACTGCAAAGAAACGAATCTCCAAAAGCACGTTGTCCATGTTCCTGCGGACCAAGTGCGACCGCGAACTTTATCTGTCTTTGCATGAAGACTCGGAGCTTGACTCGCATGGCATGCCGGTTCCGTTGCAGGCACGTCCTGGAATCGGTGTCCTCCAAACGGCAGGACGGGATTTTGAGGATGAGCGCAACGATCAGTTGATTCAGGCGTTCGGCAGTCTCGTCATCTATCAGCCGGACAAGGGAGGCGCAAACAAACCAGTCAAGGCCCCGCTCGCGTCGTTGCTTGGCAAGGTAACAGCTTTGCCGTCGATCATCCTGCAAGGGAAGTTCGAGCCCTCTTCCTTCCAGAACGCCGTGATGGCAAATATTGGCCTGCAACCCGGACAGATCACTCAGGTCCCGCCAATCGCAGGGCTCATCCCTGACATCATCGTCGTGCGCCAGGCCACAGCCGATGACGAGGAGGTGGGGCCAGACGGATGTCGTCGGCGAATTGACCCGGCAACTGAGACGCGGCGTGCATTGAGCATCATTGATGTAAAGCACACCAGCGAGGCTAATCCGAGCTACTCCGCCGAAGTCGCGCTTTACGCACTTTTTCTGGCGAACTGGATCGCCGACCAGGGGTTGCAGAATGAGTATTTCGTAACGATTCGCAGCTACCTGTGGACCCGATTCAAGCAAGGGCAGTCTGAACTCGACGCGTTGATGTCAGGCACCTCCCCAGTGACAGCGATTCAGTATCTCAATGCGCTGATCGCCGATAGCGAAGACGCCAACTTGCGCTTCTATCTGCCCACCGTTCTGCATTTCTTCCGGGAGGACTTGCTCCGGGTCATCGCTGTTGGCGACGTATCAACCAACGGGTGGCAGAACCTTGAATGGCATGTCGATGGCAGGTGTAGTGCCTGCGACTGGTTGGGGCACGAAAAGTGGGCAAATGCGAAGGACAAAGCGCGAATTGCGGCTCAGCCGAACCACTACTGCTACCCCGCAGCGAAGCTGACTGGGCACTTGAGCCAAATCGCGGGTATGACACGAGGTGCAAGAAAGACGCTACAGATTAATGCCATTCAGGACACAGCGGGTGCGGCAAGCGCCCCCTCCGCACATCCTGCCTTCCAGCAACACAGTCATCTCAAAAAGGAACGAAGCCGTATCCCCGCGCGAGCGCAGGCCCTAATTTCTTCGGCCACGACGGTGGACAGCGCCGCCGTTCTGGCGAGCTTGGCGTCAGCGCCACAACTCCATGTGGCGATCGCGGTCAACTTCGATCCGAGCGCTGGGTTGCTCACTGGCCTTTCGATACTTGGTAGAGCGACGGCCTATGTGACGGGACAGTCGCCCCGGCAGTTTGCGACGAAATGCTTTGTCGTGGATCAGAAGGCGCTGGCTGACGAGTGGGTGGCTTTGGAGGGGCTCCTGTCGACACTGTCTGACATGATTGATCAGGCTGAGACATTTGTTCGCGCTGCCGGACGAACCCCGCTAACCGCACAAATCGCGTTCTGGGAGAAACGACAGTTTGAAGAGCTTTGTGCGGCGATGGGGCGGCATTTGCCACGGGTATTGAGCCTGACGAATCGCAAGACCAAGGCGCTGGCCTGGCTTTTCCCTGCCGATGAACTGATCGAAAAGCCCGATGGCGCAGTCAGCCCCTGCGTTGTTTTCGTTGATGAGATTGTCCGGCGAGTTGTTTTTGCCCCTACACCTCATGTGATCACCCTGTTCGATACCGTCGAAACCTACTATTCGGGTCCTGGACCAGTTCGGCTGGGTGATGCGTTCTATCGTGAATTCCTCACCAACGGCATTCCTCGGGAACGCATTTACGAGATTTGGAGCAACGTCACCACGATTAAACGGGGGTCCGTTACTGTTCCCCGCAACACCGTCATTCAGGAATTCGGCAATGCGCTGGAGAAACAGTGCCGGGCATTGAACAGCATCGTCGAGAGACTGCGCACGGACTTCAAGGGGCAGCTCAAGGCAAACGCTCCAAAGCTGACATTGTCTATTCCTCAGGGTGCTCGCGACGTCGCGTTCGACAGCAAGCTTTGGGTTTGGTGGGAGGAATTGCAGTATCACACTAGAAAGCTGGAGTCCCACCAGCGCCTGGCGCTTGATGCCGAGGCACTAGAGGCTAGTTACGAAGCGGTTCGGCTCACCAACGGGCAACCTACAGGAACCTCGAATGAGTACGTATTCGACGTGCTTCCTGGGTCCACCGAAGCCAAGCTCGACGACAACGAAGGCTATCTGGCTCTCGGCAAGGAAGGTCATCCTGGGCTTCCTTTGCAGCGTGGAAGGGATCTGATCGCCGGTGGCGCGCCGCTTTACCCAGGGCAGAACGACACGCTGCTCGCACCGCTGTGGTCCGTACTTTCCGTAACGCTCGTGTCCTTTGACAGAGGCATGCAAAAGGCTGTCCTGAAGCTAACCAACTGGCGTGAACCGGCTTTCGTACCTTATCTGCTGGCCAACTCGACTGTTGATCTGCTGAACGACATCTTTATCACCAAAGGCCAGGGCTCCTTCAAGTGGTACGAGACGGTCAAGCGGATTCTCACTGCAGTAGGAAACCCGTCGATAGCGGTGGCAGATAGCAATGCGGCCACTGCGATGGGGGCGAGGACTCCGCGCCCCGGCTCAGACCCGGTTACTCCTCTTGCCCGCGTGCTCTGGGAGGCCGACGCTCTTCACGCGACATCCGTCGTCGCTGCGACGCAGGCCTCTTCGGTTGCAGCCTACGCCAAGGCCAAGCACAACCTGAACAAGAGTCAGACAGATGCTGTCACCCAGGCGGCAGAAAAAGGGCTGACTATCATCTGGGGGCCGCCAGGCACCGGGAAAACCCAGACACTAGCTGGATGTATTCACGGCCTTGTGCATGATGCCGTGCGGCGGGGGCAACCATTGAAATTGCTGGTCGCCGGACCGACGTACAAGGCTGTTGAGGAGATTATTGGTCGTGTTGTTGAGGCGTTAGACAACGATGCAACCTGTCCTGCTGAGGTCTTTGTTGGATATTCCTCTTCGCAGACCCCAAAGGTGTTCTCGGCAAGTAAGTCACATCTGCTCGTTGAGTCGTTTAATCTGAACCAGGGCAATCAGGAAACACAGGACTGTCTTGCTAGTCTGGCTAAAACCGATGTTGTCACGATTGTCGCCACGGCGACGATGCAGGCGTACAAGCTCGCCGAGTGGACCTATGGTCGCCATGTTGCGCCGATTTTTGACGTCGTGATTGTCGATGAAAGCTCTCAGGTTCAGGTCACACATGCAATCTCGCCACTGGCCACCTTGAAAGACGATGCGAGACTGATCATTGCTGGCGATCATCTTCAGATGCCGCCAATCATGGCGCTTGAACCACCCAAGGGCGCCGAATACCTGGTGGGCAGCATCCAGAAATACCTGCTCGACCGTCCGTTTGGCAGCCAAATCGTTCCATGTCCGCTGGAAGAGAACTACCGCTCGGCGGAGGACATTGTTGCCTATGCCCGCACGATCGGCTACCGATCGACGTTGAAGGCGTCAAACGCCGCGACGGCACTTCATCTCTTGGCGGCGGTGCCAACTCCCGCATCAGGTTTTCCAGGGGCCTTCCCTTGGTCATCTCTGTGGCCGGATATTCTTGACCCCACGAAGAAGGTGCTGACCTTGCTCCATGACGATGATCTGTCGTCCCAAAGCAATTCCTTCGAAGCCAAGATCGTCGCCGCCTTGACCTGGTGCTTGAGGCAGACAGTGAGCGCGGAACTTGATGGGCGAGGTGCCGTGACGCATGCGTCACCTACGCCCGATCAGTTCTGGGGGCAGTGCATCGGAATCGTGACGCCGCATCGCGCTCAACGTGCCCTGGTGGTTCGCGAACTTCGGTCAATATTCCCGGCTGATCCGCCGAACTTGATCGACTCGGCCGTTGATACTGTGGAAAAGTTCCAGGGTGGTCAGCGGCACACAATCGTCGTGACTTTTGGTGTCGGGGACGCGGACGTGATCATGGGAGAGGAAGCGTTCCTGATGCAGCTAGAGAGGACAAACGTGGCCATCTCACGCGCGATGGCCAAGTGCCTGGTAGTCATGCCAATGACCCTCGCAGGGCACGTCCCTCAAGACAAGAAGGCGATCGAAACGGCACACGCGATCAAAGACTACGTTGACGAATTCTGTAATCAGGAACTTGTTGATCAAGTCTCGTTTGGATCAACGTCGAGACAAGCGAAGCTGCGTTATCACCAATAGCAGCTGCAGTATTCAAACTCTTTCGACGTGAAAATCGAACTCGACGGCGGCAGCAGACTCGGCTTTCATTTGATCTGCTTGCCGCTTGCCAACATCAGCTGACTTTGCTGAGCGCGTAGAAACCAAGCGCCAATTGATTCCAGATTCCTCCAAAGAGTCCCTGAAGAGTTTTTTTGCATCAACCAACGCTGACGGAATTATTCCGAATCGTATGTACATATGGAGCGATTCGGAGGGCGAGGCGGTATTGGCAATATTGCGCCAAACCTTTCCAAGCGAAACTGCGAATGCCTGTTGCCCACCGTGATCCAGTTGCGGGCCGGCTGAATAGTCAATGGAATCGGGGCCACCCAGAAACCAATTTCTCAACCATTGGTCCTGAACATATGTCCGCATTCCGTAGTATGGAGGAGAAGTGATTACAACCGAGGGCGCTTTGCTAATCGACTGAAACAACTCTTCCGACTGAGCATCTCCATGTAGGACATGAGATATTGGACAAGGCGATGCTTCATCAAGTCCAGCCAACCGCTCGATCTTTCGACGCAGCACTCGGAGTACATCGATCTTTGGCGCTTTGAGGTCGCGTTCCTTCCAGAATCGCACCGCGTAGTCCGGTTTTGACGCGTAAGTCCTCGGCATTTGATTTGAAAAGTAGCCCGCGTTCTCAACATGCTTGGGAAGTGGGCCATGCAAACATCCGAGTGCAGCAGCACGCAATATGGACGATGCATCCGTTTCATTTTCGAGTCCGAGCAATCCTTCGCGCAGGGCGCAAATATCACGGAGCGTCGACCGGTGATACGCGGAACGAAAGAATGGAGTGTCTGGCAAGTCGGCTGGCTCGACGTCTGAAATTAGTTCAGCAGCAAGCTCTAGAGGAGCCTCGATGTCGCAGCTCGCAAGTTTGGCTCTCGCAATAGCAACAGCAACTGGTGATGAATCAATGCCCCAGGCAGAAAACCCAAACTTTCGCGCAGAGAATAGAGTGGTGCCTCGACCACAAAATGGGTCGAGCACAACTGGCTTTTCCTTTAGATGCCTTTTGAGGACCCTGTTCGGATACTCAAGCGGAAACATCGTAAAGTAAGGGCAAATTGCGTTCAGCGCATTTTCTTTATTATAGGCAAGGGCCACGTTCTGGGTACTTGTGCTTGGCTTGAATTTTGGATATAAGGAGCAGTTTACACGGCTATGAGCGTGTAGGGAACGTTTCGCACTCATAGATCAGATCTCCCACGCAACAACAAGCATTCGGCTTGCCTACGTGCAATCAGCCCTGGCAAGACTCTTCCACCCCCGTGGACCCATCGCTTTAGTTCCTGTTCGGCAATGCCCCAGTCTCTCTGGTTAACCCGGCGTCGCAGCGTCGATGTCTGCAGCCGCCCCGCGCCGAGGTTGAACGTGAAGTCAACGATGGCAGCGAGCCGCTCCTCCGGTTCGGTGGCCAGCACCGGGCAGTAACGCAACGTGGCGGCGAGTGCCGATTGGAGATCGCGCGCCAGATAGACCTCGGCTTCTGCCTCCGTGATCGGCGGGTGCTGGGGGTCGCAGACATGGCCGTACCCAATCGTCCAGAACCCTGCTGGGCAGATATAGGGAACGGCAGTGATCTCGATTCCGCGCTTCACCTTGCGCTCGAATCCCTCGAAGCGCTTGGCCAGCTCGATAGCCGCTTTGGGTACCTCAATCACGGCCGCACCCGGTCAAACACCCGACCGAGGAACCAGAAGTTCAGCACTCCTGCCCAGAGCGCCTGATCGGCCTCCGTCCAAGCATGCAGAATGGCCGTTCCCCAGCCAGCTCCTGCAGTCACGACCGCTGCGAATGCCGCTGTCTTGGCGGCGCAGTACAGGGCCATGAACCAGTAGGTGATGACGGGGCGCACGCTGATCGACAAGGCATCGGCCCAGCGCACCCCAGTTTTCTCGCCCTGAGTGCGAACAGCTTCCCGCAGGGTCTCAATGGCTCCGACGTTCCACGCGGCATCGGCACCCGCGCCGATTTCCGACATCCGTTGTGCGCCGCGAATCTTCTCGAACTCCAGCGCCTTGTCCTGCATCGCCAGTTCGTGGCCACGCTCGCCTTTACGGTCGAGCAATTTGAGGATTTCAGGTGCGAGACGGAAGGCCCCTCCGAGGAGACCACCGAGCAAGGTCTCGATCATTGCGGGCCTCCCATCAGCTTGAGCTTGATGGCAGCACCAACCAGCAGTGCGGCCAGGATGCCGGTGGTGATGACCTTGACGGTGGTCTGCCACGCGGTACGCCGGGCGTCACGCCAGGCTTCCAACAGGTCGCGTAGTTGGCGGATGTCGCGTGCGGCGTGGCCGTTTTCCAGGCCAAGGTGGGTCAGGACACGCTCGGCTCCGCGTTCAGCGGCGCGGTCCAGCAGTTCGTCGAAGTCCTCGCGGCGCAAGAGGAGCATGTTCTCGACGAGAGCAGGCTGTTGTTGTTCGGGTTCGGTCATTGCGGTCTCCAGAAATGCGAAACCCGCCTCGTGGGCGGGTTTCTGGTGGGTACGAAGATGGGAAATCAGATGGCGATGCCTGCGCTCCAGCCGGTGGACTTGTAGGCCGAGAGCTTGGCCTCGTCCTCGATGTAGCAAAGCCAGCCGATCTTGGGCGAGTGGTACTCCCAGGCATCGGCAATGCGCACCGCGATCTGGTTGGTTTTGCCTGCCCACACGCCCGTGGCAGCGGCAGGAATGAGGTAGCGGTCGCCGTTGGCGGGGCTGGCCGGTGGCGTGGTCAGGTCGCGGTCTTTCACGGATAGGCCGACCACAGCGCCGAGGCGCTTGAGGTTGGCGTCCATGCCGGTGTCCCAGCCGCTCTCGCCGAGCGTCCAGCCGTAGTTGAGCCCAAGGTTCGGGTCGGTCGATGACATGGTCTATCTCCAGAGGTTCGATGCTTGGCGAATGTGCCGGACTGCTTCCGGGTCGCCGGTGCGGTGGCTTTGCTGCGGATGCTGCCGCCAGTGACGCCCGACGATGGGCAGATACAGCACGCCGCCGCGTTTGGCCACCAGCAGGGTCAGCAGCCAGTCGGCAAAGTTGTTGAGGTCGGTGGTTTCTTTGAGCACGGCTTCCACGGCAGATCGGCGCATCACGATCAGGCCGTGAACGTGGCTGGCGCTGTTGGCGTGCTGCCAACGGCTGTAGGCCAGACGCCGCACGGCAATGTCCTGGCCGTTTTCGTCGGTCAGTGCTTCGTCGGTGTAGGCCATCACGGCCTGCGGGCAGGCATCCAGCGCATCGGCCAGTTGTGTGAAGGCACTGGCTTCGTACAAATCGTCGGGATCGACAAAGGACACCAGCGGCAGCTTGCCTTGTGCGTAGCCTGCCGCGCGTGCCTCACCGATACGGCCCGGAATGCCGGGCAAAACGTGCAACTGGATCGGTGCGTCCTCGAGGCTGGCGATGCAGGCCTCACGCCATTCGGCAGACTCGTTCAGGGAGAGCAGATGAACATCGATGCGTGCTTCCATCACACACCTCCCCAATACTGTCCCCAGCGCAGGCCGTAGCCCGCGCGATCCATCACTCGCACCTGCGGCTGCCAGCTGCTCAAACCATCGCGCTCGGCACTGATTTCTACTGTGATGCGGTCGCCCAGTGCTCCGGCTTCCAGCGCGGCCACTGCTGCCGTCCAGATGTAGGCGGTGCCAAGCAGTCCCGTTTCGGTGTGCGCCAGCACACCGTTGCGATTGCGGATACGCAGCGCGTAGGTCACACCCAGTTCTGGCCCGATATCGCCCTCGTCTTGCTGCACGAGGTAAGCGGTCTGCTGGGTGCGGTCGCGGTGGGCCCACGCGACGGTGAGATCACCGGCCACCACGGCAGGCTCGGTCTGGCCATTGAGACGGATACGACCTGGTGGATACGGCAAAGCCTGCCGACCGGCCAGCACCATCGGCTGCCCATTCGCGGCCAGCACTGGATCACCCTGATCGGTCGATGTGCGAGGAATCGCGCCCACGAACACCGATTCGCCCGGGGCCCTCTCCGCACCTTCGGATGCCACCCATTCGCCGACACCGATCAACCGAGTCCCCGAGGCATGTGCTTGGGGTGTGGTGTCGAGCACGCCACGTGCGAGATCGATGGTCGCGTTGGCAGCATCGAAGGCCAAGACGGCAACGGCCTCTGCAATCGCCCCACTGGCGGCCATCAGATACGCGTAGTCGCCCTCGGCCAGTCTTTCCGGCTGGCTGATGGCCGTCACCGGTACACCGATGGCATCGACCTCGCTGGCAGGCAAGGCTGCATCGAGCGTCAGCAGTGGCGCGTAGTCCTCACCCACGACGGCAGCGAGATCGCCGCTCGTAGCACCGGTGGCCAGTTGCCAGTTCAGTTGCCCGGTACCGCCTGCGGCCGCCAGCGCACCGAGATAGGCGTCCGTATCGGTCAGGTAGGCCAGATCTGCGCGCGACAAGCGCCGGGCCAGTTCCCAATACGGCACCTCGACGGCCAGCACCACGGCGGGCGACAACGGTTCGATGGTCGGCTCCTCGACGTGCGGTGGCGGGGGCGACAGCACGGTGTTGCTCATCCCGAACACGTCTTCCATGGCTTCGATGCGCCACTCGGCCGCGCCCAAGGTGCCGGTGTCGATGCCGGTGACGCGCACCACCATCTGATCCACACCCAAGCGCGGCCAGTTCAGCAGGAACACATCACCCGGCAGCGGCGCACGCTCCAGCGTGTCGCGTGCCACCGTCAGACTCATCCGGGCCAGCGGCGAACCCAAGGCGCGCAGGTCACGCAAGGCCAGCCGCGCGGCCAGTGGCCCGTAGTTCACACCCGGGTAGTCGCGGCGTTGATTGATCACGCCGCCTTGCAACTGGATGGCGGCCAGGTTCTCGACCGTGACTGCGGCATCACCGCCGGTTTGCCAGTCGGTGTAAACGACGGTCAGTTCATTGGGCAGCTCGCCCCACTGGGCGCGTTCGAAGCGTTCCAGCCGCACGATTTCGTCAGGCCCCAACTGCGGTAGGCTGTCGATCCAATAGTCGTCGCGCAGCAGCTTGAGCTCAAACGTGCCTTGCTCCGGGTCGGTGTAGAGGATGCCGCCAATGTGGTCGATGACCTGGCCGATGAAGCTCTCGATGGGCTGCTGGCGCGTCCAGATGAGATTGAGGCCGAAGCCCTCACTCGACAAAGCCCATGCCGCGTTCCAGAAACTCCAGCCGATGGTGCTCTGAGGATAGCCCATGCCCCAGTGCGGATCGGTGAGGCACTGCACCAGAATGTGGGCTGGGTTCATACCGACGCTGATCTCACGGCCTTCGTCCTCATCCCAGGTGCGGACTTCGGCATTCCATTCCATCCATGGCGCATCGAACCAACCCGCCGTGAAGCGCCGGACGCGCACTGCCCACGGTTTGATGTAGGGGTTGTTGGCCGCGAACAGGATCTTGCGTGCCACCAAGGAGAGCACGCCCCGAAATGCGGGGATGGAACCGCCGAGGCGACTCATCAGATAGTCGTTGCGTCCTTGCCCGGCATGACCAGAAAGCACATCGATGGTGCCGACCACGCCGCCTTCGCGCTCGTCGCCGCCAAACAGGGTTGGCTTGTTGATGCTCAGGCTGGTCAGCCCGTGGCCGGTGGACAGCGGCGCACGGTCGGCATCACCCCACGCGGTACGGTCGCCCATCTGGATTTCCTGCACGGCATCGACGGGACCTTGGCACAAGGCCAGATGCAGCCCCATCCGATAGCGGTAGCCAACGGTTTGCGATTTGCTGCTGCCACCCATCAGCCTTGCTCCCGCTGGCTGGATCGATTGCGGGCGTGTTCGACCACACGTTGTGCCATTGCATCGCCGGTGGCCAGCAAGGTGTCGGCGTCACAGCCATCGCGCAGGAAGGCCCGGAAATCCAGATCGTGACGCGCAAACCAAGTGCGCGTGCCGTTCACGCACAGGCCCACGGCGCGTACGTGATCGATGGTGATGACGGTCTGAGTGGTCATTTCTTGCCACCTTTCTTCTTGATCGGATCGGCTTCGAGATCGCCGTACCAGACGACGTTGGAGCCACGCAGCAGCACGGTGCCGAACACGACCGGGATCGGTCGGCCTTCTTCTGCGGTGGGGGCATCGACGTCAGACAGTGATGCCGGTTTGGGTTCGGGCGGTTTCGGCGCGAGCGCGACCGAAACCAGCGCCGCCACCACGATGACGACGAGGTACCACATGGCGATTTCTCCAGGGATTCAGAACACGCCCGTCGAGAACGGGTTTTTGCTCGGGATGGCGGGAAAGCCGCCGTAGTTGTCGAGGTTGCCGAAGCGCGACTCGCACGTGGCCGTGCTGTGATCGCAGCCGACCGTCAGCAGAACCTCGGTGCCGACTTCAATGGCGACCGGATAGAGCAACTCGACGCCGCCACCGTAGTCATTGACGATCATGTGACGCGCACCTTCCGGGGTTTGCAGCCAGCCACCGGCCAAGCCACCACTGACACTGCCGGGCGTGCCACCATCGAGATCGACATTGCGGCCATTGCTGTTGCTCACCAAGGCACTGGCGGAAATGGGTGAGGCACCACAGGCAGCCGAATACAGCACGTGAGAACACTTGCGGCTGTAGAGCCGCCGCAACCCGATACGCTTGAGACTGACTTGAGCCGACTCGCAGCGAACGCGAGCGACATCGTCAGCAACTTCGACGCCCAGCACCCGGCCCATCCAGCGCGTGCCAGAGATCCACCAGTAGTCACCCCAGGTGTCGCGCCGTCCGATGCGCAGGGTGATCGAGGTGGTGTCGCCGGTCAGCGAGTTGGCGAGCAGGTGACGCACCAAATCACAGTTCGGCGGCAGTTTCAGATCCAAGCTAGCCTTCGCAGCTTCAGCACCCAGCGCCAGTTCGTTGCGTTCCAAGGCCAGGCTCTTGTAAAGATTGCCGTCGAGATCAACATCGAATTCGTGCGGCGTCAGATAGAACTGCGCGCTGTTGCTGGCGAAGGCGTATAGCTCGACTTCCAGCAATGGGTTCTGGCTCATCCTGCTTACTCTCCCTCGTAGGTTTGACGGTCATTGCCGCGCGGTTCGGGCAACTGGCGCGCGGTCAAGGTGATCTCCAGCAGCGTCGGGCTGTGCCAGTACAGATCGACTGCGTCGTGGTCGAGGCGGCAGCGCACGAGGCGAATGACCCGGCTGCCTGCGGGCACCCAGTCATCGAGGCCCGAGCGCAGCACCAGCACACTGCCTTGATCCAGATGGCAGGTCGCCGTCAGGGCGTACTGCCGATAGCCGTCTGGATGCACGATCAAGCAAGCGGCGGGGCGATGCCAAAAATCCGAAATTCGCGCGGAGATGTCTTTGCCTTCCACGCGCAGGTAGCCATCTTCGGGATCGGCCTCTGCCGTCACCCACAGGATCGGAGCCAAGCCATCGGGCAGCCAGAAGGCTTCCAGACGGCCTTGGGTTTGCCACAACCGCGCCCGCCAGATCTCGATTTCATCGAGTGAACTGGCCAGATAGCGCCGTTGCAAAGCTGTCGTCGCCCAGGGATCGTCCCGGCGCACCCACGGATCTGCAGGCGAGAAGTCTTGTCGGGTGATCGTGGCTTGCGCGACGGTCGTCGGATCGTCACGCCAGTTGCCATCGGGCCAGACCGGAATCTCGTCGAGCCACGCGTCGTCGAGTGCATCCATGTCCGGCGTTTGCGCGGGCGTGACAGTCGTGGTGACGCTGCCGCCGACCATCCCCGGCACCCACTGGGTCAAGTCCGCCGGATCGACAGCGCGTCCCCACACCAAGGGCATCACGCTGCTACCGGCTCCGGCAGCACGCGCCAAGGGTTCGGCCAGCCACAGCAGATCGGTTTCCACGTCGCTGAGTTGGGCAACTTGCCAGCCCTCGGGCGCAATGATCAGCACCCAGCGTTCGTCGCTGTCCCAGCCCTGCACGCCGTCATAGGTCAGACGCAGCGCGGCAGCCGGTGGGCCAAAGCGCCGCCAGTCAGCCTCCGACACCCCGAGATTCAGCGCGCCCTCCTCAGCTTTCTCAGTGAGATGAACGGCGTACTGTGGCAGGGGCCACCACGCGGCCTGGCCCAGATGATCGGCCAGCCAGTCGGCCACCAGGGCATCGGTCTGGCGGGCGTTGCCTACTTTGTAGGTGAGCCAGCGCCGGGGAATGCGGCGGCGTGCCTGCCGGGATTCGTTGCCGCTGGCCAGCCGCGTGACGCTGGTCTGCCACTCCAGCCGTTCGACGAGGGGCTCCATCCAATCATGACGGAAGGCAAACACGCCGCGTTGCGCATCCGGCCAAGGCTGGTCGCCAAAGGCATTCATACCGGTGGCGACGATGGCGCTCGAGGCCGTGTCCCGGCGCAACACTTCGACCAAGAACGTCGGTGCATCGATGGGTGGCCAGGGGCCCGCCAAGGATTCCGCCAGCAGGCTGGCCGCCAGATTGGGCGGCAGCGGAGCGACAGCTGTTTCCGGCGTGAAGCTGGCTGCGCTCGCCCCGAAGGTGGCGCGCGAGAGCACCTCACTCTGAAAAACGGGTAGTTCGCTTCCCGGCGTTGGCTTGCTGGAAACCTCCGCGAGGTCTTGAACGAGGACGCGATCCGTCATGCCGACTCCACGCCGAACTCAGCGGCATTGAAGGCGGCCTCCGTCCACTGCACGTTGCCGTTTGGATTACGCTCGAACAGCGTGCTCTGCCAGGCCAGTTGCTCCTGCAGGATGATGTCGGTGCTGACGGCACTTTGTGCACCACTGACCACGAGGCCTTTGACCTTGCCCAGACCGGCGTCGGTCTTGCGGGCCAGCATCGTGAGCTGGACGCCGTAGATGGCGGGCGTGGCCATCACCGGCAGCGGTTCGACATCGAAGGACTGGCGCAACCCCACGTTCGGCGCATTGATCGCCGTAGCTTCGTCCTCGTCGCTCACGGCTTCCCATGCGGCGGTAGCGACCGGGCTGGCCGTCCACTGGTTCAGGCTGCCATCGGCCTGTGCCTGCAAGGCATCGACGCGCACATCACCGAGGAAGGTGTTGTTGATCGTGCCGCTGGTGTCGGCGATATAGAAGTCGTCGACGTCGATGGTGAGCGGACAGCTCTGGCCGGGCACGGCACCCACAAATGCCGTGAGCAGTTGGCCACCGCCCTGGATGGTGTTCTGCGCAGTCATCTGTATGGCCAGGATGCCGTTGATGCGCACTGACAGAATGCCGTTGCTGGTGCCTTGCGTAACCTGCAACTCGATGTAGTGCCAGCCGCGCGCCGGAGCGCTTGCGACTGAGACAGAGATCAACTGGTCATAGCCGTATTGCCAGCGGTAGAGCTTGAGCCGACCGTCCTCGCCGATTTTCACGAGATGCGCGACCTGCGAGTTGGCGTCACGCACGCCCAGCAGCAGTGGCTCGGTGTAGGTGTTTTGGTACGGCACCACACGAATAGCCGCCCCGACGATCAGGCTGGTCTTGGTGGCGTCGAGGTTCTTGACGTAGCCACCACCAGAACCTTCCGGCAAACGCAGGGCATAGGAGGACGGACGACGGCCATTGATCCTGGTGGCCTGCGGTGACAGATACGCCGCTTTGCCACGCGCAAGCCACGGATCGCCAAAGCTGTCCACGGCCTGCGGGTCGTAGTGATCAAAACCGTCGATGAACAGAAGTGCCATTGGACTTTCCCCTGAAAATTCAGCCTTGCAGCGCCGCACGGATGGCCCGTGCATTGCGTCCGATGATGTTGACGATGACTTTCTCTCCGGCAGGCGACTGCAGGTGGTCGTGGGTCACGCCCGGATCGACCGCGTTGACGATGCGCACCGCCTGATTCACCTGCGGCTGCGCGGGCGACACTTTCACCTCCGGTACCAGCCCGCCCGCTGCGAATGCCAATTCGCCACCCTTGAAACGTGGGCCTGCCGACAAGCCGTTGAGCGAATCGAGGAAGGCCACACCGACCTGGCGCACGGCGGCCGCCCGCACCACGTACTCGCCTGCGGACAGACGCGCCGGGATCGAATCTGACGTGGCGCTGCCCGGCCCGGAGACCAGACCGCCACCCGCGAACTTCTTGATGCCACCCAAGAGCGCCATCACAGCGGCGACCATGGCTACCATCGCGGCCACCGCGAGTGCCGGGCCAACGTAGGGAATGGAAGCCTGCGACGCCGCCGCCCCGGCTCCCGCCTTGGCTGCATCCATCGACACCACGGCGGTAGTTTCGGTGGTCTTTTGGGCGACCTTGGCGGCGCTGGCCGCCGCATCGACGGTCTGCTCCTGCTGGATGAAACCGAGTTTGAGCGCCAGCATCCGCGCCTGCATGGCGATCCACTGCTGGAATGGTTGGATCACGAGCTGCTGCAGAAAGGCGTTGGACACCTGCTGGAAGATGCTCGCCAAGGCACTGCGCCAGGTCTGCGCACCAGTGATCATCCCGTTGAGCGCACCGCCAAAACTCTCGCCGATGCGATTCCACAGCGGGGCCATTTCATCGACCGTGAGGCGGGTGCGATCCAACTCGTTACGCCACGCCTGCACGCGAATCACCGCATCCGGCCCGATGGCCTGCGCGGCTTTCTGCATGGTCGGCAGCAGGCGCTCCATCTCGGTGGCCGATTGCTGTTGCAGGGTCACGATCTGCTGGCGAGCCTGTGCTTCAGTCAGCAGCCCAGCCTGCTGCTGGCTCTGAATGGCCTCCTGCGCATTGCGCAGACGCTCAGTGACTTGCCGCCACTGAGCTTCAAGTGCAGCCAGATTGGCCTGTGCAGCCTTCACATTGATCAGCCGATCAACGAGCGACACGCCATCGGCATCGCTTTCTGCCGCCAGTCGCGCCC
Source organism: uncultured Aquincola sp. (assembly GCA_937883885.1). The sequence continues at coordinate 30,243 of CAKZXL010000800.1, forward strand.
GTAGATCCCGGTAGCTGCGCTCGATAGCAGCTTGCCGGTCGGCATCCGTGGCCGTGCCGGTGATCTGCGCCAGTTCCTCACGCGCCTGCGCCAAGGCGTCGGCCAGCTCGCGTTCGGCTTGCGCTGCTTTACGGGCATTGGCCTGCTCGATGTCCGTGCGCCGGTTATTGAGCGTGATGAGGTCGGCTTCCGCCTTGGTCACTTCAGCCTTGGCGCGCAGGCGGTCGTTTTCCGATTTGCCGGTGGTGGCGACTTGCTGACTGCGCGCCAGCTCCTGCTGCTTGCGGGCGATCTCGGCATCGATCTCGCGCTGCTCGATGGCCGTTTTCTGCGTGTAGTAGTCGCGCACCGAGACCAGACGGTCTTCGAGTGCAGCATCCAGCGCAGTTTGTTGCCGGGCCAGGCCGTCCTTGAGCAGGGCGAACTCGGCGTCCAGCTGCGCTTTCATCAGCGTGGTTTGCGCGCCGGTCGTGTCCTGCGCTGGCTTGACGGCTTTGGGCTTGGTCAGGCGTTGAAGCAATTCCGGATCGGCCTGGATCTTGGGTGCCTTGACCTCGATGGGCTTGGGGTCGAACAGGCTGTCACGGAAGGACGCCAGTTCATCCAGCCGTTTGACCAGATTGCCTTTGAGGTCGGCAATGATGGCCTTGGCCCCTTCGGTGTTGCCCTTGAGCGCCTCCACAGCGGCGGCGACACCCGCGCCAATGGCTTCGCCCAAGGCGACGAAGGCCTTGCCGACGGTGGCGGCACCGAGGGCCAGCGTCTTGAGCACCAACACGATGCCGTCCAGAATCACCCGCAGCGTGCCGCCTTGCTTGGCCGACTCGACCATGCCACCGGCCATGTCATTCAGCGCAGGCAGCAAGGAGGCGATGATCTGGTTGCCGATGCTCTGGGTGGCCAGCTTCAGCTTGTCGAGCGCGTCGTTGAAATTGCCCGCCTGTGCGGCGGTGTCAGCGGACAACTGCAACCCGAGTTCAGCCGCCTCCTGCTTCAGCGCACCAATGCCCTCCCGCCCTTGGTTCAGGAAGGGGATCATCTCCGCACCGGCTTTGCCGAAGATATCGACAGCCAAAGCCGCTTTCTCAGCGCCATCGGGCATGGCCTGGAAGCGGTCGGCCAGATCCAGCAATACCTGTTCGCTGTCGCGTAGGGTGCCGTCCTGGTTCTGGACCGCCACCCCCAGCGCTTCGAAGTTCTGTGCCGATGCCTCCGAGCCGGTTGCGGCCTCCAGCATGCCGGTGGCCAGCTTCTTGAGCCCGGCTTCGAACTTCTCGGTGGACACCGCTGACAACTCGGCGGCCGGCACCAGCAGCGACAGCGATTCGACGGCAATGCCGGTACGCTGCGCCATCTCGTCCAGCGCATCCGCCGAATCGATGCTGGACTTGATCATGGCCCCGATGCCCGCCAGCGAAACGCCCACGCCGAGGTTGGCCAGCACGCCGTTGATGCTCTTGGCGGTGTCGGTCAGGCCACCTAAGCCCCGCTTGATCGAGTCGAAAGCGGTCTTGGTCTGGTCGACGGCACTGATCAGGATTTGGGCACGATTGCTTGCCATCAGACTTTGTCCAGTTCTTGTTGAATCGCCCGAGCCAAGGCAGGGAGCGCACGTTGCACGCCGCCCGCCAGATTCAGTCGCCGTTTCAGATCGACGCGCTTGACCAGCACGGCGATGGGAATTTCCTGACCGCGCTTGATCTGCTTGCCCCCGGTGCGAGCACGCTCAGCGCGCTTGAAGCGATTGAGTTGTGATGCGTTCTCTTTGATGTTCTCGGCCATCAGCAGCACGCGACCGTTCTTCTCGATGAAGAAGGCATTGCCCGAGCGCATCAGGCCGTCGATTACCGCCTTGAAGCGCTTGGGGCCGATGCGCCCTGGCAGCAGCGGTATCAGCAAGTTGCCGCTCACCGTGCCGCCTTTTTCGTGCAGGCCGAGCCAAGGAATCTTGCTGCCGACCAGCAAGGCAGGCAGTTGCTCCGGCTTCTTGTCGAACACCTTCACGCCCATCGAGGAGATGAAGCTGTTGCGCTTGACGGTGAAGGCACTGCGCATCTCGGACCGTGCTGCATCACGCACCTCGCGCCCACCCGATTGCATGCCCTTGGCGACAGCGGTGTGGATGGCACGACGCCGCTCGGTGCTCCATGTCGCCAACTGGCGCGGGTCCAGCAGGCCAGTGGTGGTGAGCGAGAGACGCATGGATCAGTCCTTGAGCGGATCGCGTTG
>CAKZXL010000801.1 GCA_937883885.1 uncultured Aquincola sp.
CCGTCGGCACCGGCTACGTGTTCAGCCTCGGCGCCACCTTCTTCTACGAGGGCGAGGTGTTCTACGAAGCGGCCTCCGTGCTGCTGGTGTTCATCCTGCTCGGCCATTGGCTGGAGATGCGTGCGCGCGCCGGCGCTTCCGACGCGATCCGCGCGCTGATGGATCTGGCGCCGCCGATGGCCACCGTGCTGCGCAATGGCGTCGAGACCAAGGTGCCGACCGCCGAAGTGCTGGTCGGCGAGACGGTGGTCATCAAACCGGGCGACAAGATCCCGGTGGACGGCAAGATCATCGACGGCGCGTCGCAGGTCGACGAGTCGATGCTCACCGGCGAGTCGATGCCGGTCAAGAAGGTCGTCGGCAACGCGGTGATCGGCGCGACCATCAACAAGAGCGGCAGCTTCCGCTACCAGGCCACCAAGGTCGGGGCCGACACGGCGCTCGCGCAGATCGTCAAGCTGGTCCAGGAGGCGCAGAACTCGAAGGCGCCGGGACAGCTGCTCGCCGACCAGGCGTCGCAGTGGTTGGTGCTCATCGCCATCGTCGTCGGGCTCGCGACTTTCGCGGTGTGGTTCTGGGTCCTCGGCCAGCCGCTGCTGTTCGCCCTCACGCTCACCATCACCGTGTTCGTCATCGCCTGCCCCGACGCGCTCGGGCTGGCCACACCGATGGCGATCATGGTCGGTACGGGCCTCGGCGCGATGAACGGCATCCTGTTCAAGAACGCCGCGGCGCTGGAGAACGCCACCAAGCTGACGGTGGTCGTCTTCGACAAGACCGGCACGCTGACACTGGGCCAGCCGGACGTGGTCGAGATGGTGCCGGCGCCGGGTGTGACGGAAGCGCAGCTGCTGTCCACGGCGGCCGCGGTGGAGAAGTTCTCCGAGCACCCGCTCGCGCTGGCGGTGCTCAAGCGCGCCGGTCCGCAGACGTCGGAGAGGCCGGAGACTGCAACCGCCTTCACCAACATCGACGGCCAGGGCGCACGCGCCAAGATCGGCGACGACGTCGTGCTGCTCGGCAACCGCAAGCTGATGGAAGCCGAGCAGGTCGGCCTCGCGGAACTGGCAGCCGAGGCGGCACGGCTGCAGGGTGGCGGCCGCACGGTCGTCCACGTGGCGCGCGGCGGCCGCCTGATCGGCCTGATCGCGATCGCCGATGCGGTGCGCCCGACTTCCAAGGCCACGATCGCCAAGTTGCAGGAGCGCGGCGTCAAGGTCGCGATGATCACCGGCGACAACCAAGCCACCGCCGAGCGCATCGGCAAGGAACTCGGCATCGACATCGTGCTCGCCGACGTGCTGCCGGGTCAGAAGGCTTCGAAGATCAAGGAGCTGCAGACCCAGGGGCACAAGGTCGCCATGGTAGGCGACGGCATCAACGACGCCCCGGCCCTCACGCAGGCCGATGTCGGCTTCGCCATCGGCGCAGGCACCGACGTGGCCATGGAAAGCGCCCAGGTCGTGCTGATGAAGAGCGACCCCTTCGACGTCGTCGGCGCGATCGAGCTGTCGCGCGCGACGCTGCGCAAGATGCACCAGAACCTGTGGTGGGCGGTGGGCTACAACGTGATCGCCTTCCCGCTTGCCGCCGGGGTGTTCTATCCCTTCACGCTGTCGCCCGAGGTCGCGGCGCTGTCGATGTCGGGCAGCTCGGCCATCGTTGCGATCAACGCGCTGATGCTCAAGCGCACCAAGCTCGCCGGCATTCGCAGTCCGCACCCTTCCGCGGGCGCGCCCTCGCCGGTCGCGCAAGGCGCGTCGGCCTGACGCGGACCCCGCCGTCAGTCGCATGCACTCACAGGCCCATCTCATCCAACCCACAGGAGTCTTTTCGATGAACCGCCACCCAGCCGACCGGAGGGCCGCCGCCGGCCACGTCCTGCCCCGGCGCCGCTTCCTTCAGGGCTCAGCCGGCATGGCCGCCATGCTGGCTTGGCCGCTCGGCGCCAATGCCGTCGTGAAGGAGTCGCACCTCGCGCTGCCCTTGTCGTCCTCGCGTGTCGACAACAAGTTCGAATTGACGCTGGCACGCACCCAGGTCAACTTCACCGGCACACCGGCGTCGGCCATCACCCTCAACGGCACGGTGCCCGGCCCCCTGCTTCGCATGCACGAAGGACGCGATGTCACCATCTCGCTGACCAACCGGCTCGACGAGGTCACCGCAGCGCACTGGCACGGGCTCAAGGTACCGAACAAGATGGACGGCGTGCCGGGCGTCACCTTCCCGGGCATCAAACCCGGCGAGACCTTCCAGTACCAGTTCGAGCTGCGCCAGAGCGGCACCTACTGGTATCACAGCCACGCGATCCTGCAGGAACCTGCCGGCTTCTACGCCCCGCTGATCATCGACCCGCTGGCACGTGAGCCGTTCGGCTACGACCGCGAGTACGTCGTGCTGCTGTCGGAGTGGATCGACACGCCGCCCGAGAAGGTGCTTGCAAACCTGAAGAAGGTCGACGGCTACTACAACGACCGGCGCCAGACGCTGCCGGAACTGTTCGCCGCGCTGAAGACCGCGGCGACCTCCCAGGAGCGTGAGGCGATCTGGAACGAGCGGCTCGCCTGGGCACGCATGCGGATGGACCCGACCGACGCGACCGACGGCGGCAGTCAGTGGCAGTTCCTCGTCCATGGCCAGCGCGTCGAGGACAACTGGACTGCACTGTTCCGGCCCGGCGAGCACATCCGCCTGCGCTTGATCAACGCGTCGGCGATGAACTTCTTCGACGTCTCGATCCCCGGGCTGGACCTGACCGTGGTGCAGGCCGACGGCCAGAACGTCCGCCCCGTCAAGGTCCGCGAGCTGCGCATGGGCAACGGCGAGACCTACGACGTGATCGTGCAGCCGAAGGAGCGCAAGGCCTACACGCTGTTCGCCGCGACCTCGGGGCGCATCGGTTTCGCCCGCGGCACGCTCGCGCCCGAACTCGGCATGGAGGGTGAGATCCCGCCCCTGGGCCCGCGGCCGGTGCGCGGCATGTCCGAGATGGCGGGTGCACACGGCGGCGCACACGGCGCACCGGCCGCCGCCGCAGCGCCGGCGGCGGACGACCCCCACGCCGGACACGGAGCCGCGCCCGCGGCGCCTGCCATGGCTGACCCGCATGCCATGCATGGCGGCATGCCGATGCCTGGGGAAATGCCCGGCATGGGGGGCATGGCGATGGGCAGCCCCAAGGGGGCCGATCCACGCGCCGACGAGGTGAAGGACCGCCTCGCCTACGCCGATCTCGAGGCGCTCGCGCCGCTGCGGCTGCCCGCAGGCCCGGTGAAGAAGATCGACATGCGCCTGACCGGCGACATGAACCGCTACATCTGGTCGATCAACGACAAGAAGCTCTCGCAGGCGAAGTTCTTCGAGGCCCGTGTCGGTGAGCGGCTGGAGATCCGCCTCATCAACGAAACCATGATGGAACACCCGATGCACATGCACGGCGCGTTCTTCGTCGTCGACAACGGCAAGGGTGAGCGAGCGCCGGTCAAGCACACGGTCATCGTCAAGCCCGGCGAAACCATCACGGTGCACACCAGCTTCGAAGAACCCGGGCCCTGGGTCTTCCACTGCCACCTCATCTATCACGCTGCCGCCGGCATGGTGCAGGCCATCGTCGTGAAGTGAACCCGCCTGCAGACCCGAGCACAGACAAACATGAACACGAATGAATTCCAATGGGCGCGTCCGCTGGCCGGCGCGTTGGTCCTCTCGCTCGCCGGCGTCGCCGGCACTGCCCGCGCGATGGGAGACAACGCCGTTTTCCAGACGACCCGCATCGAGGTCGATGCCGGCCGCAGCGACTCCAAGGACGTGGCGGCCTGGCGCGCCGACGGCTGGATCGGCACCGACTACAACCGCTTCGCATGGCGGACCGAAGGTTCTCGCCGCGACGGCCGGCTCGAGGACGCCGAAGTGCAGGCGCTGTACAGCCGCTATGTCGCGCCCTTCTGGGACTTGCAGGTGGGGCTTCGCAGAGAACTCAAGCCGGAAGCCCGCAACTTCGGCGTGTTCGGGATTCGTGGACTGGCGCCGTATGCCTTCGACGTTGACCTCGCTGCCTTCGTTCGCAGCGATGGACGTGTGTTCGCGCGCACCCGCGTCGAGTACGACCTGCTGTTCACGAACCGCCTGATCGCCAAGCCATTCGTGGGAGTCGACTGGGCGGCGCGATCGCTGCCGGCCGAGGGGATCAAGGCCGGCGCGACGTCGTCCGAGTGGGGGCTCAACCTGCGCTACGAGATCACGCGCGCGGTTTCGCCATACCTGGAGGTCGGCCGCCAGTGGCAGCGCGAGGCCGGTGGCAGCACCAGCGTGAACTCAGTGCGCGCAGGCTTGCGACTGGTGCTCTGAGGCTCGTCGAGGACATCACGATGTCGTCTGCGCCCGGCCTCCATTCGCCGCTCTCCGAGCCGACCGGGCTGGGGGGCGCGCAACTCGCGTGGCTGGCCGCCGCGGTCTTCGTTGTCTCGGCCGGGTACGGCGCGCTGATGCCGCTGCTGCCGGCCTGGCTCGAGCCGTTGATGGCAGCCGATGGCCAGGCCGAGGTCGCGCGGCATGTTGGAATGCTCAGCGGCCTGTACGCCGCCGGCGTGCTGGTCGGCGCGCCGTTGTGGGGTCTGGTCTCCGATCGCTGGGGCCGTGGCCGCATCCTGGTGATCGGACTGGTCGGCTACGTCGCCAGCCTGCTGCTCTTGTTGCGGCCCGACTGGGTCGGGCTCGCCGGCATCTACGCGTTGCGCGGGGCCACCGGCTTCTTCGTGGCGGCCGTCGTGCCCGTGGTGCCGGCGCTCGTCGCCGAGTACACGCCGCAAGCTCAACGCGCCCGCCGCTTCGCGTGGCTCGGCGCGATGTCGTTGCTGGGCTTCCTGTTCGGACCGGGGCTCAACGCGGGCGCCGCGCAGGTATCCGCCATGCTCGCCAGCATCGGTGACGGCGCATTCGACCCGACGGATCTCGTGATCGTGATGTCGGCAGCACTGGGCGCGCTGATGATGCTGGGACTCGCCGCCACCCTGCCGCGCGTCCCGCCAGCCGCCCTCGAGGATGACTTGCAGCCGGCGTCTGCCGATCGCAGGCGCGCGATGGCGCTGTGGGCGCTGAACGGCGTGGTCATGTTCGTGCTGTCCGGCTTCGAACTCGGCATCGTGCTGCAGGGCCAGCAGCACCCGACGTTGTCGTCGCGCGAGATCTCGCTGATGTTCGCCGAGTGCAGCCTCGTGATGCTCGGCGTCAACGCGCTGCTGTTCTTCACCGGGCTGCTCGAGCGTGCCGCCGGCCGCGGCGTGATGGCGGCCGGGCTCGTGCTGGCGATCGCCGGGTTGGCGATGCTGGCGCAGCACCGCAGCGACGCCTGGATGTACGTCGGCGTCAGTTTCACCGCCGCGGGCACCGGCCTCGTGCTGCCGACGATCTCCTACCTCGCAGCCGGAGCCTCCCGGCGGCGGCTCGGCGCGACGATGGGCGGGCTGGCCGCGGCAGCGGGCTTCGGGCAGACGCTCGGTTCGGCGGCCGCCGGCTGGCTGTTCGGCGCCGTGGCCCAGCTCAGCTTCGCGTGGCTTGCGCTGCCGCTGCTCGCCACGCTGGGCACCCTGATAGTGCGGCCCGCGTGGTGGTCGACCGAGGACCCCCTGCCGCAGTCGCCTCGCCGTTCCTTCGACCCGACTTCCGAACGACACCCACAGGAGCCCTGACCATGCGCTACTTCTTC
>CAKZXL010000802.1 GCA_937883885.1 uncultured Aquincola sp.
GGGCCTGTCGGTGGGCGACCTGCACTTCAGCCAGGGTGATGGCGAGATCACCTTCTGCGGCGCCATCGAGATGGCCGGCTGGGTGCACATGAAGGTCTCGCTGATCAAGGGCGGCATGGCCAAGTACGGCATCAAGAACCCGATCTTCAAGCCCAGCCCGATCACGCCCACCTACAACGACTACCTGATCTTCGAAGGCATCTCGGTGGACGAGCAGGGCAAGCAGTACTACCTGGACGTGCAGGTGGCCTACCGCCAGGCCTGCCTGAACGCGATCGAGTACCTGAAGAAGTTCGGCTACTCGGGCGCGCAGGCCTACAGCATCCTGGGCACGGCACCGGTGCAGGGCCACATCAGCGGCGTGGTGGACGTGCCCAACGCCTGCGCCACGCTGTGGCTGCCCACGCAGATCTTCGACTTCGACATCAACCCCAGTGCGGCGGGGCCTGTGAAGCACCTGGACGGCAGCATCGACATGCCGCTGTCGCCCGACCTGTAGGCCGCCCGCATGCCCACCTACGACTACCGCTGCACCCAGTGCGGCCCCTTCGAGGCGCTGCGTCGCATCGCCGACCGCGAGCAGCCGCAGCCCTGCCCGAGCTGCGGCGCTGCAGCGCCGCGCACTTGGCTGGCCGCGGCCCGCATCGCCGACATGGACCCGGCGCTGCGCGGCGCCATGGCCACCAACGAGCGCGCCCGGCATGAGCCCAAGCGCTCGGGCGACTATGCCCGGCTGAAGCACCCGGCCGGCTGCGGCTGCTGCAGCACCAGCAGCGGCCGCCGCAGCGCGACGGTGACGGGGGCGCAGGGCCAGAAGGCCTTTCCAAGCAAGCGGCCCTGGATGATCAGCCACTGATGGCCCGAAGCCGTTGACGAAGATATCTGTACTTGACGGTACATATTAGGAGGCTGAAAATAACTGTACCTACTGGTACAGCAAAGAGCCTCATGACTTCGTCCCAAGTTGTTCTCATCACCGGCGTCTCCTCCGGCATCGGCCGCGCTGCGGCGCAGCAGTTCGCGCAGCAGGGCTGTCTCGTGTTCGGCACCGTGCGCGACCTCGGCAAGGCAGAGCCAATGCCCCAGGTGGAGCTGGTGGAGATGGACGTTCGGGACGACTCGTCGGTGCGTCGCGCGGTGGGGGCTGTCCTGCAGCGCGCCGGCCGCATTGACGTGCTCGTCAACAACGCCGGGGGCACCTTGCTGGGCGCCGTGGAAGAAACCTCGGTGGCTGAAGCCAAGCACCTGTTCGACACCAACCTGTTCGGCATGCTGCGCGTGACGCAGGCCGTGCTGCAGGTCATGCGAAAGCAGGCGTCCGGGCGCATCGTCAACGTCAGTTCCGTGCTCGGCTTTCTGCCGGCCCCTTACATGGGCCTGTACTCGGCGTCCAAGCATGCCGTCGAAGGCTTGTCAGAGACGCTGGACCACGAGGTGCGCAGGTTCGGCATCCGGGTGGTGCTGGTGCAGCCTTCCTACACCAAGACCAACCTGGACCTGAATGCGCCGGTGGTGGCGTCGAAGATTGCCGCCTATGACGGCGATCGGGAACAGGTCTCACGGGCCATCACCCGGAACGTGCAGAAGGCGCCCGCGCCGCAGGCCGTGGCTGCCACCATCGTGGACGCCGCATTGGGCGCGTGGCAGATGCGCAGGACGCCCAAGGGAGAAGCGTCGCTGCTGAAGACCCTGCGGCGCTTCATGCCGGTCGGCCCGGTGGATGCCAGCCTGCGCAAAACCTTCGGCCTGGGCTAGCAGCGGGCCTGGTAGCCCGCCAGGAACACCCGTACCGCCTCCTGCAGCATCGCGTGGTCCTGGGCTGGCGTGGGCATGGGCAGCTTCAGCAGGCCGCGGATGTGGCCATCTCCAAGGAACATGGCCAGGAACAGGTCGGCCGCCAGCCGGGGGTTGGGCACGGTCAGTGCACGGGCCAGGCTGGCACGCCCCAGGTAGTCGGCCAGGTCCGAGATGAGCCGGTCAGCACCTTGGCGGTAGAACGCCCGGCAGGCCTCGTGCTGCGTCGCCGCCGCGCCGTACAGCGCCCGGAACTGGGCCAAGGCGTGGTCCTCGCGGGCCAGCGCCAGGAAGTTCTGTCCGATGGTCAAGAGCGCCTGCTCCGGCTGTCGCGGGTCCAGGGCGTTGATGTCGGTGCGGCCCGGCATCACCTGCTCGCTCCTGTCGCGGACGACCGCCTCGAACAAGCCATTTTTGGACTTGAAGTGGCTGTAGACCGTCATTTTCGAGACGCCGGCATCTGCCGCGATCGCGTCGAGGCTTGCCTTGTCCAACCCATGGGTGTGGAACTGCGCTCGCGCGGCATCCATGATGCGCTGGCAGCGCGCCGGGTCTCGCGGCCGCCCTCTGCGTGCTTGGTCAGGCGGTTGTTCCGTGGCTCGCTTCCTCATTCTAAATAGTGTACTTGACAGTACATTTAAAATGCGTAGAGTTCATGGACTTGTGAGTCCATAAAAGCAGACCATGAAACATCACAGGCCAGCCTGGCCTTCCGTGGCCCTGGGGTGGGGCCGGCCGATGGGGGTGATCGGCCTGGCAGTCTTGACGGCGGCATGTGCCACGCCGCCGGCGCCACCGGTGCAGCCGTCGGTGCCGCTGGCCGCGTCGTATCTGCAGGCGTCCACGGCCGGCGCGGCTGCCGCGGCGCCCGACGCGGCCTGGTGGGCGGGCTATGGCGACACCCGGCTGTCCGGCTTCATCGACGAGGCGCTCGCGGCCAACCAGGACGTGGGCATCGCAGTGCAGCGGGTGCGTCAAGCGCAGGCGGGCCTGCAGTCGCAGGACGCGCGGCTGTGGCCGAGCGTGGGTCTGCAGCTCTCGGCCTCGCAGACCGACAGCGGCCTGCCGGCGGCGGTCAAGCAAGGATCGCCCGACACGCGTGCGCTGCGCGCCGGGCTGGAAGTGGCCTGGGAAATCGATGTGGCCGGCGGCGTGCGGGCTGCGCGTGATGCGGCGCAGGCCGACGCGTGGGCGGCCCGGCTGGGCGTGGACGGTGCGCGGCTGCTGGTGGCCAGCGAGGTGGGCCGGCAGTATTTCCTGCTGCGGGCGGCCCAGGAGCAGCTGCGCATCGTGCAGTCGCTGGCGGCCACGCAGCGCGAAACGGCCGACCGGGTGGCCAGCCGCGAGCGCGAAGGCCAGGCCAGTGCCTTCGACCTCGACCGTGCGCGGGCCGAGGCCGACAGCCTGGATGCCCAGGTGCCGCTGCTGCGCCTGCAGGCCGGCACGGCGCAAAGCCGATTGGCAGTGCTGCTGGGTCGTCAGCCTTCGGCACCGGTGATGGACGCGGCCGAGCCCTTCGCCTGGCCTTCGCCGCGCAGCATCGCGCCCGGGCAGCCTGGCGAGCTGCTCAAGCGGCGGCCCGACCTCGCCGCCGCCGAGGCGCGGGTGAGCGCCGAAGGCCTGCGCACCGAAGAAGCGCGGGCGCAGTGGTGGCCCAAGCTGTTCCTCAACGCCCTCGTCGGGCGCCAGGACCTGCGGCTCAATGCCCTCGACCTGGCCCCGGTGCGCTTTTCCAACGTGGCGCTGGCCTTCGCCATGCCGCTGTTCAACGCCGGCCGCATCGACGCCGGCATCCAGGCGCAGTCCGCCCGCACGCAGGAGGCCCTGCTGGCCTGGCAGAAGGCCACCCTGGTGGCGGTGCAGGAAGTGGAAGACAGCCTGTTGATGCAGCAGCAGCAGGCGTCGCGTTCGCAGGCATTGGCGCAGACGGTGGACCACCGGCAGCGCTCGCTGCAGCGCGCGCAGTCGCTGCAGCGCGAAGGCCAGATCGACCTGCTGGTGCTGCTGGACGTGCAGCGCTCGGTGCTGGCCAGCGAACTGGCCTTGTCCGACAGCCGGCTGCAGCAGGCCCTGGCCGACGTGCAGCTCTACAAGGCGCTGGGGGGCGGACTGCCATCCCTCGCCTCGGAGGGCGCCTTTCCATCCCTTGCCGCAAGGACTTCGAAGTGAGCAACGTATTCATCGTGGCTGCCCGTGTGGGCATCACCGCCGCCAGCTTGTGGCTGGCCGCCTGCAGCCAGCCGGCGGCGCCACCGGCCCTCGTTCGGCCCGTTTTCGTGACCACCGTCCACCCCACCCAGACGGCGCAGTCGCGCAGCTTCACGTCGACCGTGCGGGCGCGGGTGGAGGGCGACCTGGGCTTTCGCACCGGTGGCAAGGTGATCGAGCGTCTGGTGGAGGTGGGTGAGGCGGTGAAGGCCGGCCAGGTGCTGGCCCGGCTCGACCCCATCGACTATCAGCTGGCCGTGAATGCGGCGGCCGACCAGGTGCAGGCGGCCCAGGTGGATGCCGCGCAGGCCGCCTCGGACGAAGCCCGCTTTCGTCGCCTGCTGGCCGATGGCTCGGTGGGCGCGGCCGACCATGAGCGCCAGAAGGCCCGTGCCGACGCGGCCGCCGCCCGGCTCGACCAGGCCCGCCGCCAGCTGGCGCTGGCCCGCAACCGTGAAGGCTATGCGGCGCTGGTGGCGCCATATGCCGGCGTGGTCACCGCGATCCGCTTCGAGCGGGGGCAGGTGGTGGCCGAGGGCCAGCCCGTGATGGCGCTGGCCCGCGACGGCGAACGTGAGGTGGTGGTCGATCTGCCGGAGGACTGGGTGGGCCGCGCGCGCGGGCTCACGGCCACGGCCAGCCCCTGGGCCGACGCCCGCACCGCGCTGCCGCTGGTGCTGCGCGAACTGGCGCCCCAGGCCAGCGCCCAGGGCCGCACCTTCCGCGCCCGCTTTGCCGCCACGGCCGCTTCCCGCGCGCAGGTGTCCGCTTTGCCGCTGGGCAGCACGGTGCAGCTGACGCTGTCGGCCCCGGCGGCCGGCCCCGCCACGGTGTCGCTGCCGGTCAGCGCGCTGCTCAAGGGCAGTGGCCAGCCCGGTGTGTGGATAGTGAACGCGCCGGGCACGGGCCTGGTGTTCACGCCGGTGGGCGTCGTCCAGGCCGACGAGGCGACGGTGCGCCTGACCGGTGTGCCCGCCGGGGCGCGGGTGGTCACCGTGGGTGCGCAGACCCTGGATGCCGGCATGGCCGTGCGGGCCATCGAGCGCAGCCCGGAGGCCACCACCAGCGCCACCAGCGCCGCCGCGACCACGGCCGCGAAGGGCAGCTGATGAAACGCTTCAACCTCTCCGAGTGGGCGGTGACCCACCAGCCGATGGTGCTGTTCCTGATCATCGCGACGATGGTGATCGGCGTGTTCTCGTTCAGCCGCCTGGGTCGTCTGGAAGACCCGACCTTCGAGGTGCCGCAGATGACCGCCATCGTGGCCTGGCCCGGTGCCACGGCCGAAGAAGTGCAGGACCAGGTGCTCAACCGCATCGAGCGCAAGTTGCAGGAGCTGGACCAGTTCGACTACGTGCGCAGCTTCGCCCGCCAGGGCTACGGCGGCATCACGCTGTGGATGAAGGGCGGCAGCAGCAAGGAGGAACTCGACCGGGCCTGGTACCAGGTGCGCAAGAAGATCGGCGACGTGCGCCAGGAGTTTCCGGAAGGGGTGCGGGGTCCTTTCTTCAACGACGAGTACAGTGACCGCTACAGCGTGCTGTATGCATTGAGCGCGCCCGAGCTGTCGATGGCTGAACTGCTCACGGTCACCGAGGCCGTCAAGCGCCGCTTCCAGAGCGTGCCTGGCGCCGGCAAGGTGGACGTGCTGGGCAAGCAGGCCGAGCGCGTGTACGTGGAGGTGTCCACCCGCCGGCTGGCGGCCCTGGGCATACCGCCATCGGCCGTGTTCGATGCGCTGGCGCGCCAGAACCTGGTGGCGCCTGCGGGCTCTTCCGACACCCCGCACGACCGGGTGCAGGTGCGTGTGGACGGCCGCTTGTCCGGCGTCAAGGACGTGGAGAACGTGACGCTGGAGGTGGCAGGGCAGGTGCTGCGGCTGGCCGATGTGGCCACGGTGCGCAGCGGCTATGAAGACCCGCCCAGCATGACCATCCGCCACAACGGCGTGCCGGTGCTGGCCATCGGCGTCAAGCTGCAGCACAACAGCAACGTGATGGCCTTCGGCCAGGCCATGCAGGCACGCCTGGACGAGGTTCGCCGCGAACTGCCGGTGGGCGTCGAGATCCAGCAGTACGCCGACCAGCCGCGTGTGGTCGGCGAGTCGATCTGGGAGTTCGAGCGGGCTTTCCTGGAAGCGCTGGCCATCGTGCTGGCGGTGTCTTTCCTGTTCCTGGGCTGGCGCACCGGCATCGTGGTGGCGGCTTCGGTGCCCCTGGTGCTGGGCCTGGTGTCGGCCGTGATGTATGCGGCGGGCTGGAACCTCGATCGCATCTCGCTGGGGGCGCTGATCATCGCCCTGGGCCTGCTGGTGGACGACGCCATCATCGCCGTCGAGATGATGGTGGTGAAGCTGGAGGAGGGCTGGGACCGCGTGCGTGCCGCCACCTACGCCTACACCTCCACCGCATTCCCGATGCTCACCGGCACCCTGGTCACCGCCGCCGGCTTCATGCCGGTGGGCTTTGCCAAGTCGATCTCCGGGCAGTACGCCGGTGGCATCTTCTGGGTGGTGGGCGTGTCGCTCATCCTCTCGTGGCTGGTGGCGGTGGTGTTCACGCCTTACCTGGGCATCAAGCTGCTGCCCAGGACGCTGGGCCATGGCGGGCACCACGACGTGTACGACCGGCCGCTGTACCACCGCTTGCGCCGCTTGATCGACTGGGCGGTGCGCCAGCGCTTCATCGTGCTGGGCTTGACGGTGCTGCTGCTGGTGGCCGCGGGTGCCGGCATGACGAAGGTGCAGCAGCAGTTCTTTCCCACCGCAGCCCGGCCGGAGCTGCTGGCCGAGCTGCGGATGCGTGAAGGTGCGTCGTTGGCCGCCACCGAGCAGCAGGTCAAGCGCCTGGAAGCCATCCTGGCGCAAGACCCCGACATCGAGTACTTCACGGCTTACACCGGCGCGGGCACGCCGATCTTCTACCTGTCCATCCAGGCGGAGCTGCCCAACCCGGGCTTTGCCCAGGTGGTCATCAAGACCGCGGGCATCGAGCAGCGCGAGCGGGTGCGCGCCCGGCTGATGGCACTGTTCGACGAAGGCGAAGTGCTGCCCGACGTGCGGGCGCGGGTGCTGCGCCTGGAGTTCGGTCCGCCCGTCGGCTTCCCGGTGCAGTTCCGCGTCATCGGACCCGACCCGGCGGTCGTGCGCGAGATCGCCTACCGGGTGCGCGATGCGGTGCGGCAAAGCCCGCTGGTGCGCGACACCCAGCTCGACTGGAATGAGCAGGTGCGCTCCATGCGCGTGGTGGTGGACCAGGACAAGGCCCGCCAGCTGGGCCTGACCACGGCGGACCTCCAGGGCCTGGTGCAGACCACGCTGGACGGCTCGCCGGTGACGCAGATCCGCCGGGGCGAAGAGCTGGTGGACGTGGTGGTGCGCGCCACGCCCGAGGAGCGTCGCGGCATCGGCCAGCTCGGCGACCTGCAGGTGTTCACCCGCAGCGGCGTCACGGTGCCGCTGTCGCAGGTCGCCCGCATCGAGCCGACGTTCGAAGAGCCGGTGCTGTGGCGCCGCAACCGCGACATGGCGCTCACCGTGCGCAGCGACCTGGCCGATGGCGTGCAAGGCCCTTACGCCACGACGCAGATCCGGCCTTCGCTGCAGCCCATCATCGAGAACCTGCCGGCGGGCTACCGCATCGAAGAAGGTGGCGCGATCGAAGAAAGCGACAAGGCCAACGTGGCGCTGTTCGCGGTGTTCCCGGCCATGTTCGCGGTGACGCTGGCGCTGCTGATGATCCAGCTGCAGAGCTTTTCGCGCATGTTCATGGTGTTCCTCACCAGCCCGCTGGCCATCATCGGCGTGGTGCCTGCGTTGCTGGCCTTCCGGGCGCCGTTTGGCTTCGTCGCGCTGCTGGGGGTGATTGCGCTGGGCGGCATGATCATGCGCAATGCCATCATCCTGGTCGACCAGATCGACCAGGACATCGGCCGCGGTGCAGCGCCCTGGTCAGCCATCGTCGAAGCGACGGTCCGGCGGTCCCGCCCGGTGGTGCTCACCGCAGCGGCTGCGGTGCTGGCCATGATCCCGCTGACGCGCAGCGTGTTCTGGGGACCGATGGCGATCTCCATCATGGGCGGCCTGGTCGTGGCGACGGCACTGACGCTGGTCTTCGTGCCGGCCTTGTACGCCGCCTGGTTCAAGGTGCGCCGCGACGCGACGGCCGCAGCTGCGCTGCCGTCGGCAACGGCGCCGGCCTGACGCACGACCATGCCGACGAATCACCGACAGCGCCCGGTGCGCGGGCGTGGGCACATCGGGCCGGAGAAGATGCTGCTGGCCGCGTTCGACGTGTTCGTCGACAGGGGCATCGCCGCCGCCGCGATGGAGGAGATCGCCCAGCGTGCGGGGGTGGGCAAAGGCACGCTCTACCTCTACTTCGACAGCAAGGCCGACATGTTCAACCGGCTCGTCTTCACGGAAGGCGCGCAGCATCCGTCGCTGGTGGCCTTCTGGCTTGAAGAGGTGATGGCCCCCAGCCTGGCGGCGCTGCGCCGGGTTCGGCAGGCCGCCCGCCCCGACCATCGCCTGGCGGACCTGGACGACGAAACCATCCACCACGCGCTGGTGTGGCCACTGATCGGCGGCGCGCTGCATGCGCAGTTGCTCAGGTCCGCACCGCCGCGGTCGATGCGTCGCGAGACCTCGCCACGCAGCCATGTACGTCTGGTGCAGGCGCTGCTGCAACCGGTCCGCCGAGCTTTGCGGGTCGGCCGCCTGCCTCGACCGGCTCGGTTGCCCGGCTAGCCCGCAGGACCTGCAGGCGCATCGGCTGGTGATGCTGCGTGCGCCCGATGACCGCGGGCCTCGCTTTGTTGCCCGAGCTGGCGGTCACCGCGCTGCCCCGCCGGCGCTACCTGCCGCTGCGCACCCGCGCCTTCCTCGAGTGCTTCATCCGCCATGTGCAGGCGGTGGCGGCAGCGGCCGGCCGGCCGCCGCGGGTTCAGGGCGAGGTGCAGGTGTAGTTGCTGGCCAGCGCGGCGGCGGCGGCATCGTTGGCCGGCCCGGTGTAGCGAGCGTATTGCGGGTACACGCACAGCGGCCGCGTGAGCTGCGGCGCACCGTTGGTGCCCAGCTTGGCGGCGCTCAAGGTGCCGGGGGCCTTGCCGTTGCTCACCCAGTCGTCCGGGGCGGCCAGCAGGTCGGTCTGGTCGGCACCCGGGCCACCCGAACAATGGTCCACCCCGGGCGCGATGTAGTAGCGCACGAACTCATCGGCCGCCGCCTGCCCGCCCACGCTGGCCGTGACGCCCTGGTAGTACGCCGTGGTGGCCTTGTAGCTCAGGGCCGAGTCGTTGCCGCCGTGCCAGAGAATGAGCTTGGCGTTGCTGGCCTTGAAGGGGCGCAGGTCGGTGTTGGTCGCGTCGTTCAAGGCCGCCATGGCATAGAGCGCATTCAGGTTGCTGTCCCACACGTAGCTGAGCGAGTCCTGGCTGCGGTCGCGCGCCAGGTAGTTCTTCACCGTCGTGTCCTGGAACAGGTACTGCAGCGCCGCCTGCACCGTGCCGCCGCCCGTCACCCAGGTGGGCCATGCGCCCGCGTCGTCTTCATTGCCGGTGAGTGCCCAGCCGGTATTGGTGTAGGTGCCGCCCGCCCAGGTGGCCGCAGACGTCCATGAACCCACGGTGGCCAGTTGCGCGTCGGACAGGCAGGTGTCGCCGGCATCGGCCCCGCCCGCGCAGCGCAGCACCTGCGGATCGAAGTTGCAGGCAGCGGGGTGGGAGACGATGCCGTCCTTCACGCCGTCGTTGGCATCGCAGGCATCGCGGACCGATCGCGCGAGCAGCCCGAGCTTGGCGGCGTTGAACTGGCCACCCGGCGCGGCCAGCGCCTTGGCGGTGCGGTTGAACTGGCCCATGAAGCCCACCCAGTTGTAGGCCGGCGCGCGGGCGATGATGCCGTCGAACAGGTTGGGGTTGCGCTGGGCCGCCATCAGGGCCTCCCGGCCGCCGTTGGAACAGCCTTCGAAGTAGGCGCGGTCGGGCGTCTTGCCGTAGGCCGACTGCAGCAGTTCCTTCGCGGCGGAGGCCACGGTGGGCACCGACAAGGAGCCGAACAGGTTGGCGGCGTAGGTGTCGTTCAAGGCGAAGTCGGCGGACAGCCCGTTGCCCGCATGGCCCGAGTCGCTGTTGACGGTGGCGTAACCTGCCTGCAAGGCCGTGAGGTTGCCGCCTTGCAGACCGGGGATGCTGCCGTTGTAGCCGCCGCCCCCGCCGTAGTAGAGCTTGCCGTTCCAGCGCTCGGGCAGCCGCATTTCCAGGTTGAGGCTGGGCGCCATGCTGGCGGTCACCTTGCAATAGACGGGCGCAGGGCCGCTGGCCGGCACGGCCGCAGCCGCGACCACGGTGGCGCCCGCCAGCGACTTGCCGGCCAGTGCAGCGCAGGCCTGTTCGGCCGACACCGTGTTGCTGGCAGGCGTGTGGTCGTCGCCATCGTCATCGTCGTTGCAACCCGGCAGTACAGCGGCCATGAGGGCCAGCGTGGCTGCCAGCA
>CAKZXL010000803.1 GCA_937883885.1 uncultured Aquincola sp.
CCGCATAAAAGCGGTCGAGCTGCAGCGGCTTGGCCAGCACGTCGTTGAAGCCGAGCGCGCGGTAGTGCGCCACGTCGCTGGCCATCACGTTGGCGGTCAGCGCGATCACCGGCCCCGCGTGCCCCGCGGCCCGCAGCTGCTGCAAGGCGCCCACGCCGTCGAGCACCGGCATCTGGATGTCCATCAACACGAGGTCGAAGCGGCCGGCCAGCGCGGTGGCCACGGCCTGGCGGCCGTCACCGGCCAGCGTGTGCTGCAGCCCCGCGCGCTGCAGGTAGGCACCGATCAGGCGCTGGTTGTCGCAGCCGTCTTCGGCCAGCAGCACCTGGCCTTGCAGGCGGGGCACCGGCGCGGCGGGCGTGCAGCCGGTGGTGGCCACTGCGCTGCCGGCTGTCCCGGCGGTGTCTGCGTCCAGCCAGTCGGCGGGCCAGGGCGCGGCCTCCTGCAGCGCCTGCGGCGTCAGTGGCAGCGTCAACGTGAAGCGGCTGCCCACGCCAGGCTCGCTGCTCACGCCGATGGCCCCGCCCAGCGACTGCGCCAGCTGGGTGGACAACGAGAGCCCGAGGCCGGTGCCGCCAAAGCGGCGGGTGATGGACACGTCGCCCTGGCTGAAGGGCTGGAACAGCCGCTCCTGCTGCGCCGCCGTCATGCCGATGCCGGTGTCCGTCACCTCGAAGTGCAGCTGGCCGGCCGCCGGGTCCAGCCGCAGCGCCAGCGTCACCGTGCCGTCGTTCGTGAACTTGACGGCATTGCCGCACAGGTTCAGCAGGATCTGCTTGAGACGCAGGCCGTCGGTGTGCAGGCGCAGCGGCAGCACGCCGGGCGCCTGCACCGCAAAGGCCAGGCCCTTGTGCCGCGCCCGCGGGCCGGTGAGCGAGGCCACCTCACGCACCAGCACAGGCAGTTCGGTGGCGCACAGCTCGATGTCCAGCTTGCCGGTCTCGATCTTGGACAGGTCCAGGATGTCGTTGATCACCTGCAGCAGGTGCTCGCCGTTGCGCCGGATGGTGTGCACCGCGGCGGTGCGGTCGGCCGGCGTCTGCGCCGGGTCGAGCAGCAGCTCCGCAAAGCCGATGATGGAGGTCAGCGGCGTGCGGATCTCATGGCTCATGTTGGCCAGGAAGCTGCTCTTGGCGCTGCTGGCCGCTTCCGCATCGCGGCGCGCCTGGCGCCAGCGCGAGGCCAGGCCTTCCAGGGCCACGCCGCGTTCGGCCAGCGCACGCAACTGGCGCACCACCACGGCGGCAAAGGCCAGCGTCAGCAGGCCCTGGAACACCGTCAGGCCGATGGCCAGGCGGTTCTGCTCGCGCACGGCTTCATTGCGGCGGCCCACCTGGTCGGCCACCTGCACCGTGGCCCACAGCGACAGGCCATGCAGCTCGGCCCCCAGCGGATCCAGCGCCTGCAGCAGCGCCGGCGCGTCGGTGGCGGGCGCGAAGGGCCGTTCGGGCGCGGGACCCAGCAGCCGGTCGGCCTCCTTCACGAAGGCTTCCACCCGGGCCAGCACCCGCGTCTGCTCCGGCCCCACCGGAAACACCCGGGCGGTGCGCTGCGGTGCCACCAGCGGCAGCCGGCTGACGAAGATGTCGTAGCGCTGCTGCAGGGCTTCGGCGTCCAGCGCATCGGGCGCGCGGGCGGCCTGCTGGAGCTCGTCGCGCAGCAGCAGGAATTCGCTGTGCAGCTGGTAGAAGCTCCAGACGATGTTGTCGCTGTTGTATTGCACCGCGCCCGACAGCAGCGCCATCTGCCGCTGCTGCACCCAGCCCACCACCGCAAAGGCCATCAGCAGCACGCTGGCGATGGCGATCAGCCAGCGCGAGGTGCGCAGGCGGCTGGTCCCGGCCAGCAGCAGTGCGTCGGCGTCGGTCTGCGGCATGGGGGCGGCGGCGCCGGCGTCAGTGCACCTCGATGCGGCGCAGCTGCCAGGCGCTGCGGCTGTAGTACTTCTCGGACCGCAATTCCACGCTGGTGTCGAAGGGGTACACGATGAACAGCGGCCCGCGCTCGCGCACCGGCATCGGTTTGCCGTCCAGCAGCAGCGCCACGATGACGTCGAAGCGGTCGATGTCGGACATCGGCAGCTCCACCTTGTAGTCGTTCAGCGCCACGGCGCGTACCGTGGTGCCGCGGGCGCCGGCCGATGCCAGCACGTCGCGCAGCAGCGGGCCGCTGAAGCTCACCGGCTGCGGATACCAGGGCGTGCTGGTGCGGAATTGGTGCTGCGGCAGGGCCTGCAGCGCCGGCATGTCGAAGTCGACACCGGGCCGGTCGCCCGACTGCACGGTGAGCACCGGCCGGCTCTTGGCCTGCGCGTGTGCTGCGACAGGCCAGGCCGGCAGGCAGGCCGCCAGGGTGGCCAGGGGCGCCAGCCGGATGGTGGACGACAGCAGACGGCGGCGCGACAGGTTCATGGCAACAGCTCTGGCATGGCGGCAACGGCCACCGTGGACGCGGGACTGCTGGATATCGGCGGCCCGCCGCGGGCCTTGAGGGTGCCGGCGGTCAGCCCGCGTGCAGGTCGCCGTCCACGTAGAACCAGCGGCCGTCTTCCTGCACGAAGCGGCTGGTTTCGTGCAGCCGGTGGGCGCGGCCGCCCAGCTTGCTGCGGGCGACGAACTCCACCTCGGCGCGGCCGTCCGGCTCTGGCACATGGCGGCGCACCTGCAGGCCCAGCCAGCGCAGGCCGGGCTCGAAGTCGATCTGCGCGGGCCGGGTGCGCGGGTGCCAGGTCTGCAGCAGGTAGTCGGCGTCCTGCAGCACGAAGGCGCTGTAGCGCGAGCGCATCAGCGCGGCGGCATCGGGCGCCTGCAGGTGCAGCGGGCCGGCATGGAAGCGGCCGCAGCACTGCGGCAGCCACTGGCCACTGCCGCAGGGGCAGGGCGTGTTGGCAGGGGTGGTGGCTGGGGCGGGCGGTGTCATCCGCCGCAAGCTTATGTGGCGCGGGCGCCGTTGCCGCCCAGCGGCCGCTCCCAGATCTCGCCCACCATCGGAATGCCGAAGTCGGCATGCGGTTCGCTGGCCACCAGCTGCCAGCCATGCCGCACGTACAGCCGCCGCGCCGCCAGCAGCATGTCGTTGGTCCACAGCCGCAGGCGCTGGTAGCCCGCCGCCTGCGCAAAGCGGATGCATTCGGCCACCAGCCCGTCGCCCACACCCACCCCGCGGGCCGCCGGCTCCACCAGCAGCATGCGCAACTGGGCGACGCCGGGCTCGGGCGTGCCGGCCTCGTCGCAGGCCTGCACCAGGAACACGCTGCCGATGGGCTGGCCGGGCGCGCCGGATTCGCCCTCAGGGGCGGGCCACTCGGCGATCAAGCAGGCCTCGCGCCGGGCATCGAACTGCTCGACGAAGCGGGCACACAGCCCGGCCACCAGCGCTTCGAAGCGCAGGCCCCAGCCGTATTCGGCGTGGTACAGCGCGCCATGGCGGGCCACCACCCAGCCCAGGTCGCCGCTCTGGTGGGCGCGCAGGCGCCAGGCCGGCGGGGCAGGGGTTGCGCCTGGTGACGGCCTGGGCTGGGACAAGGCCTGGTCGGCACGCTGCAGCAGCGCCTGCAGCTGGCCCGCGCTGCCCACCAGGGCCTGCCGCTGCGCCGGTGGCAGCGCGCCCAGCAAGGCCGCCGTGCGCTGTTGCGAGCGTTGGTCGAGCGGCGCAAAAGCCTTGCGGCCGGCGGCCGACAGGCGCAGCAGGGTCTGCCGCGCGTCGGTGGCGCTGACCTGGCTGCGCAGCAGGCCGCGCGCCTTCAGGCCGGCGAGCAGGCGGCTCAGGTAGCCGGCGTCCAGCTGCAGCTCACGCGCCAGCGTGGCGGCGCTCACGCCCGCCTGCCCGGGCTGCTGGGCCAGTTCCCACAGCACACGCGCCTCAGGCAGGGTGAAGCGCGAATCGAGCAGGTGCTCATGCAGCAGCCCGATCTGCCGTGTGTAGAAGCGGCTGAAACCCCGCAGGGCTTCGACCTGATCGGCGGGCACGTGATGGGCGTTGTCCATCGGCCCATGCTGGCATGAAATGCTTGCCTTTGGCAAGCATCTGGTGCGCCGGCCCGCCGTGATAATCGGCGCCATGCTTTTCGTGATCTCTCCGGCCAAGTCGCTGGACTATGACTCTCCGCTGGCGCCCGAGGTGCTGGCCCAGGCCACCGAACCCTTGTTCACCCGCCAGGCGGCCGGGCTGATCGAGCTGCTCAAGCCCTTGCCGGCCCAGGGCGTCGGCGAGTTGATGGACCTCTCGCCTGATCTGTCGGCGCTGAACGTGGCGCGCTACAAGGCCTGGCGCCCGCGGCACACGCCCGACAACAGCCGCCCGGCGGTGCTGGCCTTCAACGGCGACGTGTACGACGGCCTGCGCGCCCGCGAACTGAGTGCCGACGACCTGGTCTGGCTGCAGCAGCACCTGGCCATCCTGTCGGGCCTGTATGGCGTGCTGCGCCCGATGGACCGGCTGCAGCCCTACCGGCTGGAGATGGGCACGCGCCTGGCCAACCCACAGGGCGCCGACCTGTATGCCTGGTGGGGCGACACGGTGGCGCAGCAGCTCAACCAGATGGCGGCCGGCAACGAAAGTCCGGTCATCGTCAACCTCGCGTCGCAGGAGTACTTCCGCGTGGCCCGGCGCCGCGCGCTGGCGCCGCGGGTGGTGGAGTGCGTGTTCGAGGACTGGAAGACCGACCGCTACAAGATCATCAGCTTCTTCGCCAAGCGCGCGCGGGGGCTGATGGTGCGTTACGCGGTGCAGCAACGTCTGGTCACGCCCAAGGGCCTGGAAGGCTTCAACCTCGACGGCTATCGTTTCGAGCCCGCCGCCTCCGAGCCGGACCGGCTGGTGTTCCGCCGCAAGATCACGTCATGACCGCACAAACCATCACGCCCGAACTGCGCGCCTGGATCGTGGCGCAGGCCCAGGCCGGCCACGGCCCCGAGGCCTTGCTCACCTCCATGCGCGCCAGCGGCTGGGAAGAAGACGCCGCCCTGCAGGCCATGGAGGTGGCGCTCAGCGGCTTCCTGGCCGACCAGCACAAGGCCGGCGGCCCGCCGGTGCCCATCGCCGTGCCCGACATCGCGCAGCCCGGCGGCCTGAACCTGCTGGACGCCGGCGACCGTCAGGTGCGCGTGGTCATGGCCATGCGCAACCCGCGCGTGGTCGTGGTGGCGGGCCTGCTGTCCGACGAAGAATGCGACGAGCTGGTGGCGCTGGCCGCGCCGCGCATGGCCCGCAGCGAAACGGTGGACGTGGCCACCGGCGGCAACGAGGTCAACGCCGCCCGCACCAGCCGCGGCATGTTCTTCGAGCGCGGCGAGAACGACGTGGCCCGCAAGCTGGAAGCCCGCATCGCCAGGCTGCTGGACTGGCCGGTGGACCATGGCGAAGGCCTGCAGGTGCTGCACTACGGCCCGGGGGCCGAATACCGCCCGCACCACGACTACTTCGACCCGGCGCAGCCGGGCTCGGTGCCCATCCTCAAGCGGGGCGGCCAGCGCGTGGCCACGGTGGTGACCTACCTGAACACGCCCACGGCCGGCGGCGGCACCACCTTCCCCGACGTGGCGCTGGAAGTGGCCCCGCTCAAGGGCCATGCGGTGTTCTTCAGCTACGACCGGCCGCACCCCATCACCCGCACGCTGCACGGCGGCGCGCCGGTGGTGGAAGGCGAAAAATGGGTGGCCACCAAGTGGCTGCGCGAGCGGGTGTTCAAGTGACCCGCACCGCCGCCCGGGCGGGCGGCTAGGGTTTGTTTGCGGGTGCTGCCGAAGGGAGCAGGCGGCTGCGCACGATGCGTTCCCACTTGCGCTGTTCCCAGCTCTGCGGGCCTTCCACCGGCCAGCGGGCGAGGTCGGCTTCCACCTCGGCGCGGGGCACGCGCAGGTAGGGCGGCAGGCGGCGCGGAAACAGCGACCAGCCGCCGCGCAAGGCACGTGGCAGCGGTGCACGTGCGGCCGGCACCCAGTACACGCAGGGCCGTTCGGCCCAGAACGCCTGGCGCTCGAAGTGCACGCGCCCGGCGATGCCGGTGGCGGGCGACAACAGCAGGGCCGCGCTGTGGGTCAGGAGTACCGCATAGGCCAGATCGCCCGGCGTTTCGCCGCCGCGGTGATAGGCCAGAACGACGCGATCGATGTCGGAGGCGGGCACGCGGTCGACTTCTTCGTCGCCGCGCAACACCTGCAGGTCCATGCCCTGCCAGGCGGTGAGGGGTGTGTCACGCATGAGCCCGACCATAACCACCCCGGCGCGCGCTGGCTGTGACCAGGCGCGACAGGATGCAAGCGCGGCGCAACACCGCGCCGCATCCTGTGTGCTGCGCGTTCAAGCACGCGCAGCCCGGGCTTCAGCGCTTGGGCTGCGTCAGGCGGCCGCCGTTGCCGCCGCCGCTGCTGCCGCTGCCACCGCCACGACGATCGTCGCGGCGCGGCTGACTGCCTGCGGGGCGTGCACCGCCGGCATGCTGGCCACCGCCACCGCCACCACCCGCAGGGCGCGGTGCATGACCGCCACCGCCGGCCGGCCGGCCGCCTTGCGAAGGCGCCCCCGAGGCACGGCGCGGCTCGCCACCGCGCGACTCTTGCGGCCGGCCGCCGGAGCGGCCACCGCCACCACCACCGCCGCCGCCACCCGGGCGACCGCCACGGCTGCCGCCGCGCGGCGCGCCGACGCCGATGGTCATGCGGCCCAGCACGATGGGCTCGGCCTTCTCGCCGGTCGGCACTTCGAAGCCCGGCACCGTCTCACGCGGGATGCTGCGCTTGATCAGCTTCTCGATGTCGGACAAGAACAGCTCTTCGTCCAGGCACACCAGCGACACCGCCTCGCCCTGCGCGCCGGCACGGCCGGTGCGGCCGATGCGGTGCACGTAGTCCTCGGGCACGTTGGGCAGCTCGAAGTTGACGACGTGCGGCAGCTGGTCGATGTCGATGCCGCGGGCCGCGATGTCGGTGGCCACCAGGCAGGTCAGGTCGCCCGACTTGAAGTCGGCCAGCGCCTTGGTGCGCGCACCCTGGCTCTTGTTGCCGTGGATGGCCATGGCACTGATGCCCTGGTCGTTCAGGTACTCGGTCAGCCGGTTGGCGCCGTGCTTCATCCGCGTGAACACCAGCACCTGGTGCCAGTCCTCGCGCTTGATCAGGTGCGCCAGCAGCTCCTTCTTGCGGTCGCGGCCCACCGGGTGCACCTTCTGCGCGATGGTGTCGGCGGTGGCATTGCGGCGCGCCACTTCCACCAGCGAAGGCTTGTTCAGCAGGCGCTCGGCCAGGGCCTTGATCTCGTCGCTGAAAGTGGCCGAGAACAGCAGGCTCTGCTTGGCCTGGGGCAGCACCGCCAGCACCTTGCGGATGTCGTGGATGAAGCCCATGTCCAGCATGCGGTCGGCTTCGTCGAGCACGAAGATCTCGACCTTGCTGAGGTCCAGCGTGCCTTGCTGGTGGTGGTCGAGCAGGCGGCCGGGCGTGGCCACCAGGATGTCGACGCCGCGGCGCAGCTTGTCGATCTGCGGCTGCATGCCCACGCCGCCGAACATCACCATGCTGGTGAGCTTGCTGTACTTGCCGTAGTTGCGCACGCTTTCTTCCACCTGCGCGGCCAGTTCGCGGGTGGGCGTGAGGATGAGGCCGCGCACCGGCACACGGCCGCGCGCATCGCGCACCGCGGGCTGGGCCATCAGGCGGTGCAGCAGCGGCAGGGTGAAGCCGGCGGTCTTGCCGGTACCGGTCTGGGCACCGCCCAGCAGGTCGCCACCATTCAGGACGATGGGAATCGCCTGGGCCTGGATGGGCGTGGGGGTGGTGTAGCCATACTCGTGCACGGCACGAAGAATCGGCTCGGCGAGGCCGAGTTGGTCAAAGGTCATCGGGGGGCCCGCGTGCTGCGGGATTACCTGCCTGCTGCCGCTCACGCAGAGGGCACCAGTCGGAAGGCGGGAAGGTAGGGTGAACGTCGCGAATCGACTGCGGCCCTGTGACTGGAGGCAGGGCGCTGTACGGGATTGTACGGGGTGGGGTGGCGTTTGGCCGTCTTCATTCTCTGTATGTGCTGCTCCTGTTCGGCCGTCGTGCGGTGGTGCGTGGGCCGTCTGTTCTGTTTTTGTTCGGCCGCCGTGCGGTGGGCGGGGGGCGGCGGGGCTCATGCTGGGGCGGTCGGCTTCGCCGACTGCGCTGCGGTGCTCGCGGCGAGGTCGCGCGGCAAAACTCGCTACGTTCGCTGTCGCTCACTGCGCTCGGACAATTGCCGCGAGTCAGTTCACGAAGCGCGCTGCGCGCGCCGACCTCGCCACTGCGCTCCTCGCCGCCCCAGAAATCGCCCCACCGCCCCCCACCCACCGCACGGCTCGGGTTGGCTGGCGCCAGCCCTTTGCAGGCTCGGCTGGAAAACGACGCTGCGCTTTGGGCGCGGCGTCATGCACGGGATGGCTGCGATGCGCGCAGCGCGAGCCGAAACGCAGAGCGCGACGGTGGACCTTTGCGCAGGGCCGTGCGGGCGGGCCCGGGGGCGCATCTGGAGCGCCGAGCAGCGCAGGGCGTGTGGCCCGCGCGCGCAGCGCGCCTCGTGATCTGACTC
>CAKZXL010000804.1 GCA_937883885.1 uncultured Aquincola sp.
AGTGGACAGCCACCGCTGACTCGATCCTCCAAAAGCTGCATCGACTTTGCTCACGTATGAGTGGGACAGGACACTAGTCCGTCGTACCCAGGAACGCCAGCGCCCGGCCGATGGTCTCGCGCGATTGCGCCACCAGCCCACGCTGCCACCCCTCGTCGGCCGGGTAGAAGAAGTCGAGCAGCGCGCGCCGCGTGGCCGAGGGCTGGTCGCGGCCCAGGCCGGCGATCCATTCGCGCTGGTCCTGCACCAGCAGCTCCAGCATGCGTTGCGGCCGGCCGGTGCCGAACTCCAGCACCGCGGCGGTGACGCAGGCCTGCGGCAGCGCACGTTCATAGCCGGGCGTCGAGTGGCCCAGCACGGGCGCGAAGTTGTCGGGCGCCGATTCGTCGTACACCGCCTCCACCCAGCCGCCGAAGGCACGGCGCATGCGGGCCAGGGCCTCGCCGCGCTGCAGCGCCACCACCGAGCCATAGCCGTAAGGCCCCAGGCCGGTGTGGTAGTCCAGCAGGCACACCTGCCGGGCGTGGCCGGCATGCTGCTGCAGCACCTGCTCGATGGTGCGGCGCGACCAGGTGGGTTGCGTGCCGCCAAAGCCCATGCCGGCCGGCCAGGCGTACTGGCCACCCATCAGCGCCGCATACAGCGCCGGCTGGCCGTGCGCGCCTGCATAGGCGGCCAGCTGCGCATCGGCCGCGGCCACGGCCAGCGCATCCCGCGGGTCGACGGCAATGGCTTCGTGCAGCCCCGCATAGCCGGCGGCCGAAGGCAGCTGCGGCGTCACTGGGTAGTC
The DNA here is from genome assembly GCA_937883885.1 of uncultured Aquincola sp. Next base: position 791 of record CAKZXL010000804.1, read on the forward strand.
GATGAAGTTGCGGCACAGGTCGACGTTGTCTTCGGTGTAGCGCCGCAGCCAGGCGCTGCCCCAGGGGTTGATGGCATGCACCACCAGCACCGCGGTGTCGGGCGGCAGCGCGCCGGCATCGTGGTGCAGCAGCCAGTCGATCTGGCAGCCCGAGCCGGCGAACAGCTCCACGCCATGCACGCCCGAGGTGAGCACCAGCACGCGCCGCGCATCGGCCGGGCCCACCCGCACCACGTCGGTGGCCAGGGCTTCGCCCTGCGGGCCGCGCAGCGGGTGCTGGTGCGATTCGGGCGTGAGCCCGGCCAGCGTGCAGGCCGCCAGGAACTTGAGGCGGGCGGCGGCATAGCCATCGGCGAACAGGGTGCGGGCGGGTGTCATCAATCCACCTGGAAGCCCGACTCGCGGATGATGGGCCGCCACAGCTCCAGCTCGGCGCGCACCGTCTGCTGCAGCTGCTGCGGACTGCCCGCCGCGGCGCTGAAGCCGATGTTGGCCAGGTGGGTGCGCACCGCAGGCAGGGCCGCGATCTCGGCCACGCTGGCCGCGATGCGATCGGCCTGCGCGGGCGCGGTGCCCACCGGCGCAAACAGCCCCAGCCAGCCCGAGGCGCTGAGCGCTGCCGGGTAGCCCAGCTCGCCGAAGGTGGGCACGTCGGGCAGCAGCGGTGAGCGCGCGGTGCCGGTGACCGCCAGCACGCGGATCTTGCCGGCGCGGTGCGCTTCCAGGTGGCTGCCCAGCGCATCCACCGCAGCCGGAATCGCATTGCCCAGCAGGTCGGTGAGCAGCGGCGCGCCGCCCTTGTAGGGCACCGGCACCATGTCCAGGCCGGCGTTCTTCGCCACCACGTAGCCGATGAAATGCGGCCCGCTGCCGGCGGCCGGAATGCCGAAGCTGCGCAGCTCCTGCCGCGTCCTGGCCAGGGCCACGAACTCGGGCAGCGTGCGCGCGGGCTGGGCCACGTTCACCGCGTACGAGGTCTCGAAGGTGGCCAGCCGCGCCACCGGCACGAAGTCCTTCAACGGGTCGTACTTCACATGGCGCGAGGTGAGCGGCAGCGTGGAGAACATGTGGCTGTTGCCCAGCAGCAGCGTGCGGCCGTCGGCCGGCAGCGCGCGAAAGTACTCGGCCGCGATCTGGCCGCCCGCACCGGCGCGGTTGTCCACGATGTAGGTGCCGCCCAGGCGCTTTTGCAGCTCCTGCGCAAAGAGGCGCGCCACCGCATCGGCCGTGCCGCCGGGCGGAAAGCCCACCACCACCCGCACCACCTGTCCGGCGGCATCACCGGTCTGGGCTGCGGCCGGGTTCAACAAGCCGGTGGCGGCCAGCAGGCCGCCGGTCAACAAGGGCAGGAAGGCGCGACGCTGCATGGGGGCAACTCCATCGAGGGGTAAGGGGGAGGGCAGGCGCCGGCTCACAGCAGCGCCTCGCCGCGGGCCAGCTGCTGGCTGAAGGTGGCCGCATCGATGTTGGCGCCGCACACCACCAGGCCCACGCGCTGGCCGCGCAGCTCGTCGCGCAGCGGGCCCAGCAAGGCCGCCAGGGCGGCGGCGCCGGCCGGCTCCACGGCCAGCTTGGCATCGCGGAACATCACCGCCATCGCGCGGCACATGGCGTCGTCGCTCACGGTGACGATGCGCTCCATGTGCCGGCGGCACAGGCCGTAGGCGGTGGGCGTGGTCATCGGCGGCGCCAGGCTGTCGGCGATGGTGTTCGACCTGTCCTGCCGCTGCGGCGCACCGGCCTCGAAGCTGCGGCGCATCACGTCGTTGCCTTCGGGCTCGATGCCGATGACGCGGCACTGCGGCTGCAGCTTGCGCACCGCGGCCGACACGCCGCTGGCCAGCCCGCCGCCGCCCACGGCCACCAGCACCACGTCCATGCCGGGCACCTGCTGCGCAAACTCCAGCCCCACGGTGGCGGTGCCCAGCGAAGCGGACTCGCCTTCGAACGGGTGGATGAAGCTGCGCTGCTCGTCGCGCACCAACGCGTCCACCATCGCAAAGCCGGTGGGCCCATCGGGTGCGACCAGCAGCTCGGCGCCGTACGAACGGGCCATGGCCATGCGCGCCGGGTTGGCCGAGGCCAGCACCACGATCTTGGCCGAGACGCCGGCCTGCGCCGCGGCAAAGGCGGCGGCCACCGCATGGTTGCCGGCACTCACGGCGGTGATGCCGCGGCTGCGCTGCTCGGGCGTGAGCCGGCGCACGGCGGTCAGGGCGCCACGGGCCTTGAAGGAGCCGGTGCGCTGGAACAGCTCCAGCTTCATCCACACGTCGGCATCGCCCAGCAGGCGGTGCACCGTGGGGCCATGCAGCGGCGCCACCGGCGTCTTCAGCAGGTCGTCGGCATTGGCGCGCGCGGTGGCGCGGATGTCTTCGAGGTCGAGGTCGGGCAGGTGGGTGGTCATGGGTTCAGCGAGGCAGGCCAGGGACATGGGCGACGACTTCGATCTCCACCAGCGCCTCGGGCACCATCAGGTCGGCCCGGACGGTGGAGCGCGCGGGGGCTTGCGCCGTGTGCTCGCGCAGCACGGCTTCATAGGTGCGGTTGAACTCGGCGAAGTCTTCCACCCGCCGCAGCCACACCATGGCCTTGACCACTTGGGCCAGGCCGAGGCCATCGGCCGCCAGCGCCGCCTGGATGCGGTCGAGGCAGGTGCGGGTTTGCGCGGCCACGTCGTCGCCCACGATGCGCAGCTGGGCATCGAAGGCCATCTGGCCACTGACGAAGGCCCAGTCGCCTTCACGCCGCACCGGGCTGAAGAAGGGGTGGCTGCGGCTGGGGGTGGCGGAAGGGGGCGCAAGCGTGCTCATGCCAAAAAGTCTAGGAGGCGGGGCGCTGCGCGTCTTTTGCGTGGCGGGCAAAAGCTTATGCGTGGCGCACGGTCGGGCCGCCAGCCGCCGCGGCGGCTGGCGGGCATGGCCCTACCGACCGGGCGGCATGCATGGAGCCGTTACCCTGCGCCGGTGCCTTCCCCGTCGTACCGCCCCGGCAGCAGCGCTGCCCCCGCAGCCCCTTTGCCCAGCGCACCTGCCACCGCCGCACCCTGGCCGCTGGTGCTGGTGCTCACGCTGGTGTGGGGCACCAACTGGCCCTTGTTCGCGATGGCGGTGCAGGAGGTCTCGGTGTGGACCTTCCGCGCCATCAGCGTGCTCATCTCGGGCAGCCTGCTGCTGCTGTGGAGCCGCTGGCGCGGCGAGTCGCTACGCATCCCGCGCGCGCACTGGAAGACGGTGGCCGCCGCCGCCTTTGCCTACCTGGGTGTGTGGAACATCGCCAGCACCTATGCCGCGGTGCTCATCCCTTCGGGCCAGGCCGCGGTGCTGGGCTTCACCATGCCGCTGTGGGCGGCCATCGGCGGGCACTTCGTGCTCGGCCAGCGGCTGGACGCGCGCTCGCTGCTGGCGCTGGCCCTGGGCGCGGCGGGTGTGCTGCTGCTGGCCTTCATCGGCTGGGACGCCAGCCTGTCCACGCAACTCGGCTTCGGCCTGGGGCTGCTGGCGGCCATGGGCTGGGCGGCGGGCACCCTGATCCTCAAGCGCTTTCCGGTACCGGTCAGCAGCACCGTGCTCACCGGCTGGCAGCTGCTGACCATCGGCGTGCCCTTCATGGCGGTGGCGCTGGCCACCGGCAGCCGGCAGTGGTTCATGCCCTCGTGGACCAGCCTGGCCGTGATCGGCTACATCAGCATGGTGCCGATGGCGGTGGGCAATGCGGCCTGGTTCACCATCGTGCGCAAGGTGCCGGCCCATGTGGCCGCGCTGAGCCCGGTGCTGGTGCCGGTGGTGGCCATGGTCACCGGCGCCGTGGTCGATGGCGACCCGCTGGGTCCGTATGAGCTGCTGGCCATGCTGCTGTGCATCTCGGGCGTGGCGCTGAATCTGCGGCCGCGGCCTCTTTAAGTGGCGGCCAGGCGCCTGATATGCAGGGCTGGACCACAGCCTTTGCCCCTCAGGAGTTGCCCATGCTCATCGTCTGCCCCCACTGCGGCACCCGCAACCGCGTACCGCCCGAACGCCTGGCCGAAGACCCCAGCTGCGGCCGCTGCGGCCAGCCGGTGGCGCCGCGCCAGCCGGTGGCCCTGGGCGATGCCGACCTGCCGCGTTACCTGCAAGGCACCGAGGCGCTGGTGGTGGTGGATTTCTGGGCCGCCTGGTGCGGGCCCTGCCGCTCGTACGCGCCGCACTTCGAGCAGCTGGCCGCGCAGCGGCCCGAGCTGCGCTTCGTGAAGGTGGACAGCGATGCCGCGCCGCAGGCCAGCGCCGCGATGCAGATCCGCAGCATCCCGACCACGTTGCTTTTCGTCGGTGGCCGCGAGGTGGCGCGCCAGAGCGGCGCGATGACGGCGGCGCAGCTGGCCGCCTGGGTGGACGGCGCCCTGCGTTGAAGGCGCCGCGCCGGGGCTTCAGCCCCGCGTGGGAAAGTGCGACAGGCGCGCCACGCGCGGCAGCAGCCGGCGCGGCGGCGTGGGCAGGCGCGGGCGTTGATCGGCCTGCGCGGCCACCGGCCGCAGCGGCGTGTGGCAGGTGGGGCAGGCCTGCACCAGGGAGCTGACGACGTCGGTGCAGGCGGGGCAACGGATCAGGGCCATGGAATTACTCCGGTCATTCGCTGGCCGCAGGATGGCAGCGCCCCGAGTCCGGGGCCATCGCCCGAACGCAGGCCCTGCAAAGCAGGGTGAGGGTTTGTGCGGGCCCGGTGCCCGGCCTCAGCCTTCGGCCAGGGGCCTGAGCGCGGCCGCCAGCGTGCGGGCCTGCGCTGCGTACTCCAGCACCGACGAAGGTCGCGGCGCAAAGCTGGTGTCGTGCACCGCCTGGTTGCGCAGGCTCTTCAGGTCGTTGTAGGCGTCGATGTGCTGCGGCTGGTCGCGCAGCAGGCGGTGCAGCACGCGCAGCGTCACCGACCCGGCGCCGTGGGCATCTTCGGCCGTGGCATGGCGCGCGACGATCTGTTCCACCACCGCCTGCACCTGCAGCCATGCATGCAGGATCACGGTGCGCGGATCGCGCTCGGCTTCCTGCGTGAGGCCTGGCGGCGCGGCGGCAAGCGCGGGGTCGGCCGGGCCCACGCGGTCGCGCAGTTCGGCGATGCGGCCTTCGAATTCGAACTCCGCCGACATCAGCTTGCCGCGCCTGACCCGCTGCAGCAGCGCCCGCAGCTCCAGCCTGAACAGCAGCAGCGCCGACAGTGCCACCACCGGCCAGGCCAGCGCCTTGATCGTCTCCACCGTGAAGGTCCAGCCGTCCATGCCCGCAGTGTGGCAGACCGGGCAGCTGCCCAGGCAGCCGGTGGCAAGGGCGTGTGCGGCCTGAAGATGCCTGTCAGCGCGGCTCAGTCGGCGGCAGCAGCCGCGGGGCCAGCAGCCGGTCCAGCGCCGCCATCACCAGCAGCGAAGCCCCCACCAGCGGAAACAGCAGGCCACCGGCCGCCAGCAGTGCCAGCAGGCCGCGCATCACCCGCGGATCGGCGGGTGCCGGCGGCACGCCCAGCGCACGGGCGGGGCGGCGCTTCCACCACATCACCGCGGCGCTCACGCACAGCAGCACGATGGCCAGGCAGGCCAGCACCAGCACCGCCTGGTTGGGCACGCCGTATTCCTGGCCCAGGTGCACGTTGATGCCCCATTCCAGCCAGCGGCCCAGCGGGCCGTAGTCGGCATAGCCCATGTCCAGCAGCACCGCGCCGCTGTAGGCGTCGAGGTGCACCACACGCTGCTGCGCCACGTCGCGCGGGTACACCGCAGCGGTGAACACACCGGTGGGCGCCGCAGGCAGGCTCACGCTGTAGCCGGGTGCGAGGCCCAGGTGCTGCACCCGGGCCATCACCGCGTCCACGCCCAGCACGGCGGGCGCTGTGGCGGCCAGCGGCGCGGCAGGCGCTTCATGGCCCTGATGCCCGGCGTGCCCGGCATGGTCATCGGCCACGCTCGACTGCGGCACCTGCGACTGCGGCACCCGCGCCTGCGTCAGCGACCAGGCGGTGCTGCCCGTCTCGGGCAGGCGTTGCTGCGACAT
>CAKZXL010000805.1 GCA_937883885.1 uncultured Aquincola sp.
TCCACCGTGGCGGGGATGGACAGCCCGGCCGCCGCGGCCAGCGTCTTGAGCGGCGCACGCCCATCGGCCTGCAGCGCCTGCAGCAGGCGCCAGGCCTTGTCGTCCAGCTTGAGGGAGGCGTCGGTTTCGGTCATGGCGTTGCAGGGCCTGAAAAAGCGAAAGCCCGAGGCGCTTTCGCCTTCAATCTGCGCTGGTCCCCGGGCCCCCCGCCTGCCGACAATGCTGGGCATGGTGCGTCACGAAGCAAAAGCCCGACTGAACCCGCAAGGGCGAGGAGAGGCTGCTGCATGCTGCGCATGTCCAACGGGTGAGAGTCCCGTGCCGGTAAGCGTCGGAGCGCCGGGTAGCAGACCCCAGGTCGTTGAGGGAGACCTCTTGGCCCGAGCGGGGTGTCAAAAGTGTGTGAACCGGCGAGAGCCGCTCAGCGCAGAGCAAGCACGCGGGCCGCAACATCAAGTGAAGCCTGCAGCCTCGACAGATTTACAACCCGAAGGCCGAGCCGCTCATGTCACGGCGAAGGCAACATCGTTCGCGCGAGATCCGAAGCGTGCGGATGGCTTCGGCGGGGTAGGGGGCGCAGCACGCGTGCAAGGACATGTTCGGAACGTGAGAGGCCCGTCTGCGCGGCCCGAGTCGGGGCAAGCCGGCTCCTATAAGCCCAAGGCGAAGTGGAGCGGTGCGCAGCGGGAGTCCGAGGGGATCGTAGTACTGCAGGCCAAGGCGCAAGCCGAGGCGACGAAGGCCGCGCGGCATAACGCGGCTGGAGGGAAGGGTCCCTGCGGTGGTCATGCTGAAGGAGCGGGTAAGCGCGAGGGAATGGCCGGCAAGACCGGACCTAACGACCCCGCCGTGGGCGACTGCGGCGACAAAGTGCGACAACTGCAAAGGCAGCTCTGGGCCGCAGCCAAGCGCAGTCCGGCAAGGCGCTTCCATGCGTTGTACGGCCAGATGTGCAGGGATGACGTCCTGCACGAGGCGTGGAAGCGAGTGCGCCGCAACAAAGGCGCAGCGGGGGTTGATCGGCTGACGATCAGCCACATCGAGCAGCACGGCGTGCGGCGCTTCCTGCAAGCGCTGGGCGACGTGTTGCGCGCGGGCGAGTACGGTGCGCAAGTCGTGCGGCGCGCCTACATTCCCAAGGCAGACGGAGGACAACGGCCTCTGGGCATCCCGACGGTGCAGGACCGGGTGGTGCAGATGGCGGCCAAGCTGGTGCTCGAGCCCCTGTACGAGGCGGACTTCCTGTCGCACTCGTACGGGTTCAGGCCCAAACGCAGTGCGCAGCAGGCGCTCGAGCGGATCAGGCAACTGAGCCGTGAGGGCGCTGAACACGTGCTGGATGCCGACATCGAGAACTACTTCGGCAGCATCGACCACGGCAAGCTGCAAACGCTGGTCAGCCAGCGTGTGAGCGACCGGCGAATGCTCAAGCTGATACGGCAGTGGCTGCAGGCGGGGGTGATGGAAGACGGCGTGGTGAGCCATCCCGTGGCGGGCACCCCGCAAGGTGGGGTGATCTCGCCGCTGCTGTCGAACATCTACCTGCATGTGCTGGACCGGGTGTGGGCCAAGCATGGCGCACATCTGGGCCAGTTGGTGCGGTACGCGGACGACTTCGTGGTGATGTGCCGCACGGCACAGGGCTGCGAGGAAAGCCAGGGCCGCATCGAACACGTGATGGGCAAGCTCGGGCTCAAGCTGCATCCACAGAAGACGCGACGCGTGGCGCTCAAGGGCGGTCTGGAAGGCTTCGACTTCCTGGGCTGCCATCTGCGCCAGCGCATGAGCGGCAGGCTGTGGCAGCAAAAGGGCCTGAAGCGGTACTACCTGCAGCGCTGGCCGGGGGCCAAAGCGATGAACCGGGTGCGAGCGCGCGTGAGGGAACTGACCCCGCGCCGGCGGTGCCACGAGGATGTGCGAAGCGTGATTGCCGAGCTCAACGCGGTGCTGCGCGGCTGGGGGCAGTACTTCCAAGCCTGCAACGCGGCCAACCACTTCATCGATGTGGACGACTACGTTGGCAAGCGGCTCAAGGGCTTGCGTTGCAAGCGCCATGGCCGCGGCTTGAACGCGGGTCAGGCCCAGCGCTGGGACCGTCCGTACTTCGAAAGCCTGGGACTGCACCGCCTGCGCGGCACGATCCGCTATCCCGGTAAACACAACTCCTGGCAACGGGAGCGCGCGTAATGCTGCGAGCCGACAGACCACTGGTAAGCCGTGTGCGGGAAATCCGCATGCACGGTTTGAACGGGGGTGTTGGCTTCAACTTGAACCTTCTGGCTCGATAGGGGCCAACATCTACCAATGCCTTCGGGCATGCCATCGCAGGTCTCCTGCTCTTCCCCCTGAAAGGATCTCGACATGAATGCCTTCCGCCTTGCTCTGGTCCCCGCCGTCGCCGTCGCGTTCACGCTGCCGCTGGCGGCGCAGGCCAATTCGGTCTGGCACCCCGCTGCCGGCGAAGCCGGTGTGACCTACCACCCCGAGCACTTCAAGAGCGCCAAGACCCGTGCCCAGGTGATGGCCGAGGTCGAGGCAGCGCGCAAGGACGGCACGCTGGCGCTGTTGCAGTGTGGAGCGCCCGTGCCGGTCA
>CAKZXL010000806.1 GCA_937883885.1 uncultured Aquincola sp.
GACTTGTCGCCGTCGGCAAAGGCCGCCAGCAGCGCGATGGTGAGCAGGGCACGTTGTTCGGTGGCTTGCATGGAGGTCGGGCCGCGAGGCCGTGTGCGTCTATCAGGCCCGGTGGGACCCACCGCCGCGGCGGGGAGTTCCGGTATCCATTCGTGCCGCCCGCTCAGCTGCCGCTGGCGGCCAGCTCGTCGTCGCCCACCACCGACACCAGCGCCGGCCGGCCGACGATCAGCGGATCGACCGGGCCGACCGTGGCCAGGTCGCGATGCGCGTAGGGCGCGCGGTGCAGCAGGTAGCGCATCGCATTGAGCCGTGCGCGCTTCTTGCAATCGCTCTTGATCACCGTCCAGGGCGCGTCCGAGGTGTCGCAGTGCAGGAACATCGCCTCCTTGGCGCGGGTGTAGTCGTCCCACTTGTCCAGCGAGGCCATGTCGATCGGGCTCAGCTTCCACTGCTTGAGCGGGTGCACCTTGCGTTCCTTGAAGCGGCGGCGCTGCTCGTCCTGGCTGACCGAGAACCAGAACTTGAACAGGTGCACGCCCGAGCGCACCAGCTGCCGCTCGAACTCCGGCGCCTGGCGCAGGAACTCGTCGTACTCATGGTCGGTGCAAAAGCCCATCACCCGCTCGACGCCGGCGCGGTTGTACCAGCTGCGGTCGAACAGCACGATCTCGCCGCGCGTGGGCAAGTGCTGGATGTAGCGTTGGAAGTACCACTGGCCACGCTCCACCTCGCTGGGCTTTTCCAGCGCCACCACGCGTGCGCCGCGGGGGTTGAGGTGTTCCATGAAGCGCTTGATCGCGCCGCCCTTGCCGGCGGCGTCGCGCCCCTCGAACAGGATGACCACCCGCTGGCCGGTGTCCTTGACCCAGGCCTGCAGCTTCAGCAGGTCCACCTGCAGCCGGTACTTCTGCCGCTCATAGCTCTTGCGCGACAGCAGTTCTTGTAGGGGTAGGCGCCTTCGCGCCAGCCGGGGCTGAGCTCGGTGTCGGGGTCGATGGCCGGGCGGTCTGACCTCTTCAGGCCGGGCTCGAACAGCGCGTTGCGCAGCGCCTCCACCTCGTCGGGCGAGGCCCCGGCGATCAGCGTCTGCAGCTGGCGCAGCGCTTCACCGGCCGGCGTGTCGTGGCCGGCCTGGGCCAGCAGGTCGCCCACCACCATGGATTGCACCGCGGTGGTGGTGCTGCTGCGGCGGCGCACGCGGTCGGCTTCGGCCCCGCGGGCCGTGAGCGGCGAGACGGTGTCACCGGCTTCCGCCGGACGGGGCGTGGCCGCGCGGGCCGGCAGGCGCTGGCGGCTGCGCACGCGCGCCAGCGTGGAGGGGTCGGCAGGGGCTGCGGGGGTTCTGGCCATGGGCGTCGCGTGTGCAGTGCAAAACGCCCATCTTGCGCCTGCCCGCGCCCGGCCTCAAGCGCCCAGGCCGCGCAGCACGTCCCAGCAGGCACCCATGGTGTGGTAGTCGGTCTTGCCGGCGGGGCTCTTCTCGTCGGAGTAAGGCCGGTTGTCGGGCGTGCGGATGCGAAACCAGGCGCCGTGCCGGTGGTCGATCATGTGGGCCCAGCTGTAGGCCCACAGCCGGTCGTACCACTGCCAGTACGCGTCGTCACCGGTGCGCACGGCCAGCAGCGCGGCGGCGGCCAGGCTTTCGGCCTGCACCCAGAAGTACTTGTCGGCATCGCACACCTCGCCCCCCGGCGCAAAGCCGTACACCAGGCCGCCGTGCTGCGCGTCCCAGCCATGGCGCACCGCGGTGTCGAAAAAGCGCTGCGCCGTGGGCAGCAGCCACGCGGGGCGCTGGTCCTCGGGCAGGCGCGCTTGCAGCTGCAGCAGCAGCTTGGTCCATTCCGTCAGGTGGCCGGTCTGGAAGCCCCAGGGCCGGAAGATGTTGCTGCGGTCGTGGCGGTTGTAGTCCCAGTCCACCTGCCAGTCGCCCTGCGGGCCATGGCGGTAGTGCTCCCACACCAGGCCATCGGCCAGGCCGGCCAGCCGCTGCGTGACCGATTCGGCCAGCTGCAGCGCGCGTTGCAGGTAGCGGGCCTCACCCGTGGCCTCGTGCGCGGCCATCATGGCTTCGCAGCCGTGCATGTTGGCGTTCTGGCCGCGGTAGGCGCTCAGCTGCCAGTCGGGCGTGGCCTCGTCGGCGTACAGGCCGTTGGCGGGCTCCCAGAAGCGTTGTTCCATGCGCTCGAAGGTGGCGGCCAGGCCGGCGCGTGCCTCTTCGATGCCGGCCATCAGCGCATGGGCATGGGCCAGCAGCACGAAGGCCTGGCCATAGCAGTGCTGGGTGCCGTCCTGCACCGTGGCGCGCTGGCCGTCCCAGTCGATCTGCCAGGCATGGCCGCCCTGCGGCGTGGCATGCGCCTGCTGCACGAAGGCCAGGCCGTGGCGGGCGGCGGCCTGGTCTTGTGGCCGGCGGAAGCGGCGCCAGGCCATCGCATGGTTGAAGACGAAGCGGGTGCTGCTGACCAGGTGGCGCGTGCGCCGGTCGTACACCGTGCCGTCGTCCTTGAAGAAGTGGAAGAAGCCGCCGCTGGCGTCCAGCGCCCGGCCCTCGTAGAACGACAGCGTGTGCCGGATGTGCCCGAGCAGGAACTCGGGCGAGCGGAAGTCGGGCAGGGGTGTGCTCATCGTGCGGTACTTCGTGGCGGGCGGCGGTTGCCGCCGGCGGGTGGACTGGCGCGCATTCTGCGCGGGCCGGCCTTCTGCGCGAAGCCACGCAGCACCGCCAGCACCTCGCGCGCGGCGGCGTCCAGCCGGGCCTCGGCGCGGTGGGCGATGCCCAGCGTGCGCACCAAGGCGGGCTTGAGCGGCCGCAGCTGCATGCCGGCGTCCAGCGCAGACAGCGGGCCGCCCACTTCTTCCATTGGCAGCAGCGCAGCGCCGTAGCCGGCGGCCACCAGGCTTTTCATCGCCAGCGTGTAGTTCAGCTCGATGCGGGCGCGTGGGCTGTGGCCGGCGCTGGCGAACCATTCCATGGTCAGCCGGTACATGCGGGTGCTGGCGTCGTTGAAGATCAGCGGCTTGTCGGCCAGCCAGCCGGGCGTGATGCTGCGCGGCACGGCCCAGGCCGACGGCAGGAAGGCCATCATCGGGTCGCTGCGCCAGGGCGTGACCAGCACCTCGTCGCTGGCCGGCTGCGGCAGCGCCACCACGCCGATGTCCAGCGTGCCGGCCTGCAGGCGCTCCACCGTCTCGTTGGAGCCGAGGATGGCCAGGTCCACGTCGATGTCGGGCGCATGCTCGGCCAGCGTGCCCAGCACCTGCGGCAGCAGGTGCACGATGACGCCGGTGGACGTGCCCAGCCGCACCTTGCCCGCGCGGCCCTGCGCGATGCGGCGCACGGTGGTGGCGGCGTCGTCGGCCTCCTTCAGCAGCCGGCGGGCATGGTCCAACAGGGCGGCGCCGGCCGCAGTGGGCAGCGCCCGGCGCGGGCCGCGTTCCAGCAGCGGCACGCCCATGCGGGCTTCCAGCTCGGCGATGTGCAGGCTGACCGTGGGCGGGGCCAGGTGCAGCGCGCGCGAGGCGGCGGCGAAGGTGCCGAGGTCGGCAATGGACACCAGCGTCTGCAGCTGGTCGAGGTTCAAGGCGCGCATTCAGCAATGCTGAAGCAAAGCGTCAGATCATTCAACTTTTCATCAGGGCGGCGCGCCATCACCATCGGCATCCGTTGAGTGGAGAAGCCATGCACACCCTGCTGAAGACCGCCACCGTCCAGCCTGCCGCCGGGCAGCGCCGCCGCCCGCTGCGCTGGCTGCAGGCAGCCCTGGCCGCCTGGCGTGCGATGCGCCGCCGCGCCGCCGACCGCCGCGCGCTGCAGGCGATGAGTGACGCCGAGCTGCGCGACATGGGCATCGGCCGCGGCGAGGCTGACCACCTGACCCGGCCCGACGACCGCCTGCGCCGCCCGTGGTGATAGGCCCCCGGCGGTACGATCGGCGCCGCCATGACAAACACCGCGCCGATCTCCGACCTGCAC
>CAKZXL010000807.1 GCA_937883885.1 uncultured Aquincola sp.
TGAGCAGCCAGCGGCTCACCTGGCCGCTGACGGTGGCCTGCGCTTCGACCACCGGCGGGGGCGGGGGCATGCCGGCACGGCCGGGGGCGCCGGGGCGCGGCGGGCGCGCGCCGGGGGCGGCCAACGGCGGCGGCTGGTCGGGGCGAGTGGCCGGGCCGCCGACAGGGCCAGGCTGGCTGGGCGCAGCCACGGGCGGGGGCGCGTCCGGCGTGGCGGGCGCTGCGGGCTGCGCCCAAGCCTGGGTGGTCAGCAGCACGGCGGCGGCGGTGGTGGTCAGGAAGCTGGCAAATCGATGGGCTGTCATGGCATTCGCTCCTTGGTGGGTGCGCTTTCCATTCCAAGACGCGTGCCAGGCGTAAAACTCAATGAAATCAATGACTTGCGAAGAACAACAAGTGTCCGGCTGGATGACCCGCGGACAGCGGGTGTCCGTTTGGCGGACACCTGGCGGACAGGTGTCCGGCGGCTGTCCGACTAGTCGCCCAGGCCGTACTGCGCCAGCTTGCGGTACAGCAGCTGGCGGTGAATGCCCAGGCGGCGTGCGGCTTCGGCCCGGTTGCCCTGGGCCTGCGCCAGCGCATGGGCAATCAGCGCCCGCTCCAGCCGCTCGGTGGCGGTGGGCAGGTCGCTGGCCAGCCAGTCGGCGGGCAGGCCGCCCGACACCGTGTCGCCCGCCCCGCCGGCAGCCAGGCCCAGGTCGGCCGCTTCGATGACGGCATGGCGCACCAGCGCCTGGCAGCGCTCGGCCAGGTTGCGCAGCTCGCGCACGTTGCCCGGCCAGGGATGGCGCAGCAAGGCCTGCGCGGCCGTGGCCGACAGCTGCTTGGGCGGCTGGCCACCAGCCGCCAGCCGCAGGAAATGCTCGGCCAGCAGGATGATGTCGGCCAGCCGCTCGCGCAGCGGCGGCAGGCGGATGGACAGCACGTCCAGCCGGTACATCAGGTCTTCGCGGAACTGGCCTTCGCGCACCGCGGCGCCCAGGTCGCGGTGGGTGGCGGCCACCACGCGCACGTCCACCTTCACCGGCTTGTGGGCGCCCAGCGGCACTACCTCGCCCTCCTGCAGCACGCGCAGGATCTTGGCCTGCACCGCGGGCGCCATGTCGCCGATCTCGTCGAGCAGCAGCACGCCGCCATCGGCCGCCCGGAAGCTGCCCGGCCGGTCGGCCACCGCGCCGGTGAAGGCGCCGCGCACATGGCCGAACAGCTCGCTTTCCAGCAGGTCTTTGGGAATGGCGGCGCAGTTCACCGCCACGAAGGGCCGGCCCGCGCGTGCCGAATGGCGGTGCAGCGCCCGCGCCACCTGTTCCTTGCCGGTGCCGGTTTCACCCAGCACCAGCACCGGCGCATCGCTGGCCGCGGCCAGGCCGATGCGCTTGTGCACCTCGCGCATCGGGGCGCTGACGCCAATGAGCTCGCCCTCGCCTTCTTCGGCCGCGGGCGCGGGCCGGGCCGCATCGGCCTGCTCGCGCAGCGCACGCGACAGCACCTCCTGCACCGCGTCGCGACCGATGGGCTTGGTCAGGTGGTCGAACGCGCCCAGCCGCATCGCGGCAATGGTGTTGTGGCCGCTGGCATGGGCGGTGAGCACGATCACCGGCGGCAGCGTGCGGCCGGGCGACAGCTGCGCCTGCATCGCCTCCAGCGTCTGCAGGCCGTCCATGCCGGGCATGCGGTGGTCGAGGAACACCGCGTCGAAGCGGCCGTGCGCCAAGGCCTGCAGCCCCTGCTGCCCGCTGACGGCGGGCTGCACCTCGTGGCCCAGGCTGTCCAGCGTCTCGGCCAGCGTGTCGCGGAAGGCGTCGTCGTCGTCGATGATCAGCAGGCGCGCCATGGCAGCTCCATCGTGAAGCGGGCACCGCCATCGGCCGGTGCCTCATGCCGCAGCTCGCCACCATGGGCCAGCGCCACCTCGCGCGCCAGCGCCAGGCCCAGGCCGGTGCCGTCGGGCCGGCCGGTGGCAAAGGGCTCGAACAGCTGGCCCTGCAATTCGGGCGGCACGCCGGGGCCGTGGTCGCGCACCGTCAGCGTCAACCCGCCGCCGGCCGCCTGGGCGATGGTCAGCGCCACCGTGCTGCCGGCCGGCGCATGGCGCACCGCGTTGTCCAGCAGGTTGTCGATGGCGCGGGCCAGGTGGTTGGCATCGAGCTGCGCGCACAAAGCTTCAGGCACTTGCAGCGCCAGCTTGACGCCGCGCTGGTCGGCCTGCCTTTGCGCCGCCGCCAGGCGCTGGTGGCCGAAGTCGGCCAGCCCCACCGGCTGCAGTTGCAGGTTCAGCGGCTGCACCACCGCCAGCAGGCTTTGCACCAGGCCGTCGAGCCGGCCCACCTGATCGAGGATGAGCTGCAGCGCCTGCGGCTGCCGCTCGGGCGGGCCGGCCAGCGCGTTCTCGGCCTTCAGCCGCATCGCCGCAATCGGGTTGCGGATCTCGTGCGCGATGCCGCCGGTCATGCGGCCCAGCGCCGCCAGCCGCTGGTCGCGCGAGCGGCTGCGCTCGGCCTCGCGCAGCTGGCTGCGGGCGGCCTCGAAGCGGGCGCGGTAGCCGTTGAGGCCGCTGATCAGCGCGTCCAGCTCGCGCAGGCCGGTGGGGCTGATGGGCGGGGCCGCTTCGCTGCCATCGGCCTGGGCCAGCTGGTCGTGCAGCCGCTGCAGGTGGCGCCGGCCGCGCAGCACGATGGTGCCCAGCCACAGGCCCGAGGCCAGCACGAAGGCCAGCAGCGCGCCCAGGCCCCAGCGCAGGCTGCGCTGAGCGTCCAGCGTGGCCAGCGAGGTGCGGGTCATGGTCCAGGCGGCCAGGTCCTTGCCCGGCGACTGCAGCGGGCAGGCCGAGACGATCAAGGCCTCGCGCGAGGCGCGCACCACGTCGGTATCGGCCTGCTGGCGGCGCGCCACCACCTGCGACAGCGCGGCGATGTGGGCCTGCTCCGCCTCGGGCACGTCGCGCTTGACGCTGGTGCCTTCGTAGGTGGGGTAGGCATAGGCGATGAAGCCCTGCCCCGCGCGCCACACGCCGCCTTCCACATGCGGTTCGGCCACCAGCACCAGCTGCAGCAGCACTTGCAGCAGGTCGAGCTGCGGCTCGGCCCGTTGCGGGTCGTTCAACGACTTGGCATAGCGCTGGGCGATGGCGCCGCAGGAGGCCGCGGCCCGGGCCTGCGCCTGCTCGATCTGCAGGCCGGCGCTGTGCCGGAAGAGCAGCACCATCACCATCGCCAGGCCCACGCACACCGTCAGCAGGATCAACCAGAACAGCGTGAGCTGGGCACGCAAGGACTTCAAGACGGCAACTCCGGGGACGGCGGGGGCGCCCAGCATACTGGGCAGGGCGGGTCCGGTGCTTGCCGAGGGGCGCCCATGCCCCCCTGGACCACCCCCCACGTGCCCGACCGCGACACCCTGCTGCGGCGCATCTTTCCGGGCGACAGCGAGATGGCCCGGCGCATGCGCGCCAAGGACTGGGCCCGCACCGCGCTGGGCGATCCGGCGCTCTGGCCGCCGCACCTGCGGCTGTCGGTCAGCCTGTGCCTGACCTCGCGCTTTCCCATCCTGCTGTGGTGGGGCCCTGAGCTGACGGTGCTCTACAACGACGCCTACATCTCCTTCCTGGGCGCCGGCAAGCACCCCGAGACCCTGGGCCAGCCCGGCCAGGTGTGCTGGGCCGAGATCTGGACCACCATCGGCCCGATGCTGGAAGGCGTGATGCGCACCGGCGAGGCCACCTGGTCGGAAGACGTGCAGTACTTCTTCGCCCGCCACCTGCCGGCCGAAGAGGTGTTCGTGCGCTTCACCTACGGCCCCATCCTGTCGGAAGACGGCCGGGTGGACGGCGTGTTCACCCCCTGCACCGAAACCACGGCCGCGGTGGTCAGCGCCCGCCGGTTGCGCACCCTCACCCGCCTGGCCGCCACCGAGCTGCCCGCCGCCACGCTGGACGCCGCCTGCCGCCAGGCGGTGCAGGGCCTGACTGCCAGCCCCGAAGACACCCCGTTCGCGGCGCTGTACCTGGCACAGGCCGACGAAGCCCGCGCGGTGGTGGCCAGCCAGCCGCTGGATGGCACCAGCCTGCCCGAAGTGCTGTCGGTGGCGCCCGCGCGGGAAGCGACCGCCACAGACGAGCCCGCCTCCCTGCCCGCCGCCATCGCCGGCGTGCTGCAGCAACCCGATGCCGGACCGCGCCTGGTGGAAGCCGGCGGCATCACCGTCTCGGGCGGACCCTATCCCGAGCAGCCCCGCCACTTCATGGTGGTGCCGCTGCCGGCCCTGTGGCCCGAACGCCGCGCGGCGCTGCTGCTGGGCCTGAGCCCGCGCTGCCCGCTGGACGAGGCCTACCGCGAATTCATCGCGCTGGCCGCACGCCATGTGAACGAACTGCTGGGCGGCGTGCTGCGCTACGAGCGCGAACGCGCCCGCGTGGAAGCCCTGGCCGAGCTGGACCGCGCCAAGTCGCTGTTCTTCAGCAACGTGAGCCATGAGCTGCGCACGCCGCTGATGCTGATGCTGGGCCCGCTGGACACCGCGCTGCGCAGCGACCACCCGCACCAGGACGAGCTGGCCATGGTGCGGCGCAACGCGCAGCGGCTGCAGCAGCTGGTGGACACGCTGCTCGATTTCTCGCAGCTGGAGGCCGGCCGGCTGAGCGCCCAGCTCGAAGCCACCGACCTGGCCGCGGCCACGGCCGACGTGGCATCGCTGTTCCGCTCGACCATCGAAGCCGGCGGCCTGCGGCTGCGGGTGGACACCGCCACACCCCTGCGCCCCTACCGCGTGGACCGCGACATGTGGGAGAAGGTGGTCGGCAACCTGCTGTCCAACGCCTACAAGTACACCCTGGCCGGCGAGATCCGCGTGCGCCTGCGCGAGCTGCCCGAAGGCGCCGAACTCACCGTGGCCGACACCGGCGTGGGCATTCCTGCGGCCGACCAGGCACGGCTGTTCCAGCGCTTTTTCCGCGGCAATACCCGGCGCGGGCGCACCGACGAAGGCACCGGCATCGGCCTGGCCCTGACGCGTGAACTGGTGGCCCTGCACGGCGGCGACATCCGCGTGAGCAGCGAGCCCGAGGTGGGCAGCACCTTCACCGTGCGGCTGCCCGCCGCGCTCGCCGGCGCGCCGGACACGCCGGTCAGGCCCTGGAACCCGGAGCTGCCCTCGGTCTACGACGGCACGCGCGCGGCGCTGGCGGATCGGCCTGCGCCCGATCCCGCGCCCGAACCGGCCGTGCCGGGGGGCCGCTCGCAGGTGCTGGTGGCCGACGACAACGAGGACATGCGCGAGTACCTGCGCCGCGTCCTGGCGCCGCACTGGGACGTGCGCTGCGTGGCCGACGGCGAGGCGGCCCTGGGGGCCATGGCCGAGCGCCTGCCCGACCTGCTGCTGACCGACGTGATGATGCCGCGCCTGGACGGCCTGGCCCTGGTGCAGCGGGTGCGCGCCAATCCGCGGCTGCGGGCCCTGCCAGTGATCCTGATCTCGGCCCGCGTGGGCGACGAAGCCAAGGTGGCGGGCCTGGCGGCCGGCGCCGACGACTACCTGACCAAGCCCTTTTCCAGCAAGGAGCTGGTGGCCCGCATCGAGAGCCAGCTGATGCGCGCGCGCATCGACCGCGTGCAGCGGCATTTCAGCTCGCGCCTGGCCGAGGTGCTGGAACAGGCGCCGGTGGGCATCGCAGTGACGGTCGGGCCCGACCATGTCTTCGAGTACGCCAACCAGCACTACCGCCGCTTCGTGCCCGGCCGCACGCTGATCGGCCGCAGCATGCGCGAGAACTTTCCCGACCTGCAGGGCCAGGGCGTGTTCGAGCTGTGCGACCGCGTGTTCCGCACCGGCGAGGCCTTTGCCGCCAGCCCGATGAAGGTGATGCTGTGCGACGCCGACGGCCAGGCGCCGCAGGAGCGGCACTTCGACCTGATCTACCAGCCGCTGGTGGGCCCCGACGGGCGGGTGGAAGGCATTGCCACCGTGGCCTCGGACGTGCACGAGGTGGTGGTGGCGCGCGGCCGCGCCGAGCAGGCCAACCGCGTGAAGGACGAGTTCATCGCGATGCTGGGCCATGAGCTGCGCAACCCGCTGTCGCCCATCGTCACCGCGGTGGAACTGGTGCGCCGACGCACCACCGGCATGACCCTGCCCGAGCTGGACATGATCGACCGCCAGGTGCGCCACATGGTGCGGCTGATCGACGACCTGCTGGACGTCTCGCGCATCACGCGCGGCGTGGTGGAACTGCGGCGCGTGCCGGTGGAGCTGCAGGCCGTGGTGGCCAAGGCGGTGGAAACCGTGGCGCCGTTGATCGACCAGCGCCAGCACCGGCTGCTGCTGCAGGTGCCCGAGCGGGGCCTGACGGTGCTGGCCGACGCCGACCGCCTGACGCAGGTGGTGGCCAACCTGCTGGCCAATGCCGCCAAGTACACGCCGGCCGGCGGTCACATCGGCCTGCAGGCGGCGCGCCAGGGCGACTGGGTGGTGCTGGACGTGGTGGACAACGGCGTGGGCCTGACCGCCGCCGAATGCGAGCGCGTGTTCGACCTCTTCGTGCAGGGGCCGCAGCGCCGGGACCGCCCGGTGGGCGGCCTGGGCCTGGGCCTGACCATCGCACGCAACCTGGCGCAGCTGCACGGCGGCCAGCTGCAGGCGCGCAGCGAGGGTCCGGACCAGGGCTGCACCTTCACCCTCAGGCTGCCCTTGAGCCAGGCCCTGCCCGAGGGTGCCGAGCCCACGCCAGCGGCCGCACCGCGCAGCGCGGGCGCGGCCCGCCCCGGCCTGCGGGTGCTGGTGGTGGACGACAACATCGACGCCGGCCAGGCCGTGGCGCTGCTGCTGCGCGAGCTGGGCAGCCAGGTGCAGGTGGCGCACGATGGCAAGTCGGCGCTGCAGCTGGCGCAGACGGCCTTGCCCGACCTGGTGCTGCTGGACATCGGCCTGCCCGACATCGACGGCTACGCGCTGGGCCGCCGTCTGCGCGAGCTGGCCGGCCCCCGCCCGCCCCGCCTGGTCGCGCTCACCGGCTTCGGCCAGCAGCGCGACCTGCAACGTTCAGCCGACAGCGGCTTCGAAGCGCACCTGGTCAAGCCGGCCAGCGTGGGGGATCTGCAGCGGCTGCTGCTTCAGGCCAGCCCGCCCTGACACACGTACTTCATGTGCTGGTAGTCCTCCAGCCCGTGGGTGGAGCCTTCACGGCCGTAGCCGGATTCCTTGACGCCGCCGAAGGGCGCGGCCTCGGCCGCCAGCGCCCCTTCGTTGATGCCGACGATGCCGGTTTCCAGCGCATCGGCCACGCGCCAGATGCGGCGCACGTCGTTGGAGAAGAAGTAGGCCGCCAGGCCGAAGGGCGTGTCGTTGGCCGCGGCCACCACCTCGGCTTCGGTTTCGAAGCGGGTGATGGGCACCACCGGGCCAAAGGTTTCTTCGCAGCTGCAGGCCATGGTGGCATCGGCGCCCACCAGCACCGTGGGTGCGTAGTAGTTGGGGCCCAGTGCCGGCAGCCGCCGGCCACCCACCACCACCTGTGCGCCGCGCTGCAGCGCGTCCTGCACATGGCGGGCTATCTTGTCCACCGCCCGGGCGTTGATCATCGGCCCGATCTGCGAGGCCGCATCGGTGGCCGGGCCCACCTGCAAGGCGCCCACGCGCGCGGCCAGCAGCTCGACGAAGCGGTCGTGCACCTGTGCCTGCACGAACACCCGGTTGGGGCACACGCAGGTCTGGCCGCCGTTGCGGAACTTGGCGGCCATCAGGCCCTCCACCGCGGCCGGCAGGTCGGCATCCTCGAACACGATGAAGGGCGCATTGCCGCCCAGCTCCAGCGACAGCTTCTTGAGCGTGGTGGCCGATTCACGCGCCAGGTGCTTGCCCACCGGCGTGCTGCCGGTGAAGGTGATCTTGCGCACCCGGCTGTCGGCCAGCCACACGTCCACCACCTCGGGCGTGCGCTCGCGCGAGGCGGTGACGATGTTGAGCACCCCGGCCGGCACGCCCGCTTCCTGCGCCAGGCGCACCAGCGCCAATGAGGTGAGCGGCGTGTCTTCGGCCGGCTTGCACACCACGGTGCAGCCGGCGGCCAGCGCCGGGGCGATCTTGCGGGCGATCATCGCGGCCGGAAAGTTCCACGGCGTGATGGCGGCCACCACGCCCACCGGCTCTTTCAGGGCCAGCATGCGGCGGCCGCTCACCGGCGCGGGAATCACCTCGCCGTTGGACCGCACCGCCTCTTCGGCAAACCAGTCCACGTAGCTGGCGGCATAGGCCACTTCGCCCCGGCCTTCGGCCAGCGGCTTGCCCTGCTCGCGGCTGATGAGCCGGCCCAGGTCTTCGTGGTGAAGCTGGATCAGCGCATGCCAGCGCTTGATGATCTGCGCGCGCTGCTTGGCCGGCACCATGCGCCAGCTGGCAAAGGCGGCGTGGGCCGCGTCCACCGCGGCCTGCGCATCGGCGGCGCTGCTGTCGGGCACCTGGGCGAACACGGCGTCGGTGGCGGGGTCGCTGACCTCCAGCCAGCGGCCGGCCGCGCCTTCGCGCCACTGGCCGTTGATGAAGTTGCGGCCGGGCAGCAGGTCGTCGCGCCGCAGCGCCAGGGGGTGGGGCAAGGACATGGAAGCGGAGGCTGGGGACATCACATCGTGGCTGCCTGCGCAGCGGTTTGGGGCCCGTGGGCCGGGTGCATCTCGTCGAGCCAGCCGCGGCGCAGCTCGGGCACCGAGCGTTCCAGCAGCTGGTAGTAGGGGTGGTGGTCGCCACGGTCGAAGTCGGCGCGGGCCACCTGGGCCAGCTTGCGGCCGTGCTGCATCACCACGATCTCGTCGCACACCGCCTTGACGGTGTGCAGGTCGTGGCTGATGAAGAGGTACGACACGCCCAGCTCGCGCCGCAGCTCGGCGATCAGGTCCAGCACCGCGGCGCCCACCACGGTGTCGAGTGCCGAGGTGACTTCGTCGCACAGGATCAGGTCGGGGTCGGCCGCCAGCGCACGGGCCAGGTTCACCCGCTGCTTCTGCCCGCCCGACAGGCCACCCGGCAGGCGGCCCGCCACGCTGCGCGGCAGCTGCACCAGGTCCAGCAGCTCATGGATGCGCTTTTGCAGCGCGGCGCCGCGCAGGCCCTTGTAGAACTGCAGCGGCCGGGCCAGGATGCGCTCGATGTGGTGCGAAGGATTGAGCGCGGTGTCGGCCATCTGGAACACGATCTGCACCTGGCGCAGCTCTTCCTGCGTGCGCTGCGCCACCGTGGGCTTGAGGTAGCGGCCGTTGAACAGGATGTGCCCGGCACTGGGCGCCACCAGCCCGGCCACCGCACGCGCCAGCGTGGTCTTGCCCGAGCCCGATTCGCCGATGACGCCGATGGCCTGGCCGCGGTACAGCTTGAGGTCGATGTCTTGCAGGATGGGCTTGGCGGGTTGGCCCTGCGCATCCAGCGGGCCATAGCCGGCGCACAGGCCGCGCACTTCCAGCAGCAGCTGGCCATCGGCCGACATCGCGCCGCCGCCGCGTGGCACCGGGCGTGCTGCGGCCAGCAGGCAGCGGGTGTAGTCGGCGGCCGGTGCGTCCAGCAGCTGGCCGGTGGGCGCCAGCTCCTGCATCACGCCATTGCGCAGCACCAGGATGTGGTCGGCCATCTGCGCCACCACCGCCAGGTCGTGGCTCACGTACACCGCGGTGGCCTGGCGGTCGCGCACCACGCGGCGGAAAGCGCGCAGCACCTCGATCTGCGTGGTCACGTCCAGCGCGGTGGTGGGCTCGTCCAGGATCACCAGGTCGGGGTCGGCGATCAGCGCCATCGCCGCCATCAGCCGCTGCAACTGGCCGCCCGACACCTGGTGCGGATAACGCTCGCCGATGTGCTCGGGGTCGGGCAGCGCCAGTTCGCGGAACAGCTGCACCGCCTTGGCCTCGGCCTCGGCGCGGGGCATCAGGTGGTGGATGCACGCCGGCTCCACCACCTGGTCCATCACCGTGCGCGACGGGTTGAAGGAGGCCGCCGCGCTTTGCGCGATGTAGGCCACACGGCGGCCGCGCAGCGCGCGCTGCTGGGCGGGCGACAGGTGCAGCACGTCGGTCTCGCCGATGCGCACGCTGCCGCCGGTGATGCTGCAGCCATGGCGTGCATAACCCATCAGTGCCAGCGCGGTGGTGGTCTTGCCCGAGCCCGATTCACCGATCAGCGCCAGCACCTCGCCGGGCTGGATGTGGAAGCTGAGTCGGTCGACCAGCGTCTGCCCGCCGGCCTCGATCGTGAGGCCCTGCACCTGTACCGAAGCGCCCATCAGCGTGCTCCCCGTTCCCTGGCCAGGCGGCCGGGGAGGTTGTCGATGACCAGGTTCACCGCGATGGTGAGGCTGGCGATGGCAAAGGCCGGGGCCAGCACCGCGGCGCGGCCGTCGGCCAGCGCGCCGATGTTCTCGCGCACCAGCGAACCCCAGTCGGCGGCCGGCGGCTGCACGCCCAGGCCCAGGAAGCTCAGGCCCGCCAGCAGCAGCACGATGTAGACGAAGCGCAGGCCCAGGTCGGCCAGCATCGGGCCCACGATGTTGGGCGCGATCTCGCGCAGCATGATGTAGAGCGTGCCCTCGCCCCGGCTGCGGGCCACGGTCACGTAGTCCATCGCATTGATGTTGACCGCCAGCGAGCGGGCGATGCGGTAGGCCCCCGGCACGTAGATGATGGCCGCGGTGGCCACCAGCACCCCGATGGAAGAGCCGAAGCCCGCGACGATGATCAGCGCGAACATCTTGCTGGGAATGGCGGTGAGCGTGTCCAGCGTGCGGCTCAGCACCGCATCCACCCAGCCGCCGGTGGCCGCGGCCAGCAGCGCCAGCGAGGTGCCGATGCCGCTGGCCAGCAGCGTGGCCAGCAGGGCCACGCCCACGGTGTAGCGGGCACCTTCGATCACCCGCGCCAGCATGTCGCGGCCCAGGTAGTCGGTGCCCAGCCAGTGCTGCGTGCTGGCCGGCGCGAATACGCCGCCGTTGCCCATCGCCGCCATGTCGTGCTGCAACAGGCTGGGGCCGAAGGCGGCCGCCAGCAGCCAGAACAGCAGCACCGCAGCGCCCAGCAGGCCGCCTGCGTTGAAGCGGCGCCGCCGGCGGGGTTGTGTGGTGGCAGGGGCTTCCGCCGGCAAGGTGGGGGCCGGCACGGGCCGGGCGGGGCCGGCCGGCAGCCCCAGGGCGGCCGGTGCCGCCGCGGTGGTGGTGGTGTTCATCGCAGGCGCTCTTTCCTCGACGGCTGGCATGGTCATTGGTGCCGCAGGCGCGGGTTGGCCACGATGGCGCACAGGTCGGCCAGCGTGACGAGCAGCAGGTAGCCGGTGCAGAAGATCATGGCGCAGGCCAGCACCAGCGGCATGTCGCGCTGGCTGACGCCATCGACCATCAGCTTGGCGATGCCGGGGTAGTTGAAGATGGTCTCGATGATGATGACCCCGCCCAGCAGGTACGACAGGCTCAGCGCCACCGCATTGGCGATGGGCCCGATGGCATTGGGCAGCGCATGGGCCAGCACCATGCGCATCGGCGAGGCGCCCTTGAGCCGCACCATCTCGATGTAGGGCGCTTCCAGCTGGTCGATCACCGCGGCGCGGGTCATGCGCATCATCTGCGCCACGATCACGCAGCACAGGCTGAGCACCGGCATCGCAAAGGCCTTGAGCATCTGGCCGAGCGAGTCGATCTCGGACACGTACGACAGCGCCGGCAGCCAGCGCAGCTTGACCGCGAACACCAGCACCGCCAGCGTGGCCACCAGGAACTCGGGCACCGACACCACGCCCACCGCGGCCGACGAAGCCGCGCGGTCGAACCAGGAGCCGCGCCACACCGCCGAGGCAATGCCCAGCGTCAGCGCGATGGGCACCGAGAACAGCGCGGTAACGGCGGCCAGCAGCAGCGAGTTGGGCAACCGGCTGGCCACCAGTTCGGCCACCGGCATCTGCGTGACCGAGCTGGTGCCGGGGTTGCCGGTGACCAGGCCGGCCAGCCAGCGGCCGTAGCGCACCGGGCCGGGCACGTCCAGGCCCATCTGGGCGCGCAGGGCGGCCAGCGCTTCGGGTGTGGCTTCCTGGCCCAGCTGTTCCTGCGCCGCGTCGCCCGGCAGCACCGAGGTGATGGCGAACACCACCACCGACACCGCCAGCAGCGACAGCAGCGCCAGCGCCACCCGCTGGCCCAGCAGCTTGAAGATCAAGAGGTTCATCGGCGGCGCTCCTGGCGTGCGGCTTGGAAGTGCGGCGTGGAAGGCGCGAAGAAGCGTCAGGCTTCCAGCCAGACGTTCTCGGCGAACGAGTAACCCATCAGCCCGCCCAGCGGGATGGGCGACAGGCCCTTCAACTTGCTGCTGTGCCCGTCGATGCTGGCCAGGAACAGCGGGATGCCGATGCCGGCTTCCTGGTGGATCATGGTTTGCATGTCGGCGTACATCTGCTTGCGCTTGGCGAGGTCGGTTTCGGCACGGGAGGCCAGCAGCAGCTGGTCGAACTTGTCGCTCTTCCAGCGAGATTCGTTCCAGGCTGCGTCCGACTTGAAGAACTGGGTCAGCAGCGTGTCGGCGCTGGGGCGCGGGTTCAC
This sequence comes from uncultured Aquincola sp., assembly GCA_937883885.1. The sequence continues at coordinate 12,550 of CAKZXL010000807.1, forward strand.
GTTGCCAAAGCCCACCGGGCTGTTGAGCCAGTGGTTCGACCAGTAGCCGTCGGCCGGCATGCGCTTGACGTCCAGGTCCAGGCCGATGCGCTGCGCGGCCTGCTGCATCACCAGCGCGAACTCGGTCGAGTACATGGCCGCCGGTGAGGTGACCACCGGCACCTTGCCGGTGACGCCCGACTTCTGCAGGTGGAACTTGGCCTTGTCGAGGTCGAAGGTACGCTGCGGCAGGCCGGCGAAGTAAAAGCGGTTGGTGGGGTCGATCGGCTGGTCGTTGGCCAGCACCGCATGGTCCAGCGCCACCGACTTCTTCATCTGCTCGCGGTCGAACAGGTGCTTCATTGCCAGGATGAAGTCGGGGTTGCTGCCCGGCCCCATGTCCTTGCGCATGATGAGGTCGGAGTACTGGCCCGACTGGGTGACGAAGATGCCGTAGCCGGGCGTGTCCTTGACCCGCGCCACCGAGCGCGGATTGACCGAGGCCACCAGGTCCATGCCGCCCGACAGCAGCGCATTGACGCGGGCGCCCTCGTCGCCGATGCCGACGAACTCGATCTCGTCCAGGTAGGGCTTGCCGGGCTTCCAGTAGCCCTCGTTGCGCACCATCACCGACCGCACACCGGGCTTGAACTCCTTGAGCTTGTAGGGCCCGGTGCCGATGCCGGCGGCGAAGTCGGTGGTGCCTTCCTTGACGATGTGGAAGTGGAAGGTGCCCAGAATCACCGGCAGGTCGGCGTTGGGGGCGGTGAGCACCACCGTCACCTCGTTCGGGCCGCTGGCTTTGACGCTCTCGATCTGGTCGGCCAGCACCTTGGCCTTGGAGGCGGTGGCCGGGTCCTTGTGGCGCAGCAGCGAGAACACCACGTCGGCCGGCGCCAGCGCCTTGCCGTCATGGAAGGTGACACCCTTGCGCAGCGTGAACACCCAGGTCTTGGCGTCCTTGGTGTTGAACGATTCGGCCAGCGCCGGCTGCGGCGTGAGGCTGCCGTCGAGCGCGAACAAGCCGTTGTACAGCATGGTGCCGCGCGAGTAGTCGGTCTGGTTCGACTGCTTGGCCGGGTCCAGCGTGTCGGTCACGGCCGCGGTGGCGCCGGCCACGCGGATCTTGCCGCCGCGCCGCGGCGTCTGCGCATGGGCGGACACCGCCACGCCCGCCAGGCCCCCTGCCAGCGTGGCCTGCATGCCGCCGGCCACCAGCATCGCCAGGATGTCGCGGCGGGTGGCGCCGCGCCGCAGCGCGTCCATCATGCGCAGGCTGTCGCCGGGGCCAACGAGTTGCGCGAGCTTGTTGCGGTCGCTCATGTTTGCATGCTCCTGAGAAGGTCGAGGTGGGTGGCGGACGAACGGGAACGGGATCGGAAACGGGTATCAGGCCAGGCGGTCTTTGAGGCGGTAGTACAGGCCCACCGCGGGCAGGAACCAGGGCGGGCCGAAGTGGCCGGGAATGGCGGGCCAATGGCGGCCCTGCCAGGGGTTGGCGGCGGCATCGCCGGCCATCACGCGGGCCATGCAGTCGCCCATGTGCACCGACATCTGGGTGCCATGGCCGCTGTAGCCCATCGAGTAGAAAAGGCCGTCGCGCTCGCCAGCATGCGGCAGGCGGTCCTGCGTCATGTCGACCAGGCCGCCCCAGCAGTAGTCCAGGCGCACCTCGCCCAGTTGCGGAAAGGTCTCGGCCAGGCCCTGGCGCAGAATCTCGCCGCTGGCCGCGTCGGACTGCGGGCTGCTGATGGCAAAGCGCGCCCGGCCGCCGAACACCAGCCGGTGGTCGGCCGTGAGCCGGAAGTAGTGGTGGATGTTGGCCACCGTGGTGTAGGTGCGGCGCCCGGCCAGCAGCGCCTGCGCCCGTTCGGCGCCCAGCGGCTCGGTCACCACGATGAAGCTGCCGATGGGCACGATGCGCCGCCGCAGCCAGCCGAAGCTGCCGTAGCCGCCATGCCGCGTGGCACCGGTGGCCACCAGCACCTGGGCGGCCTTCACCGTGCCGCGGGCGGTGTGCACCTGGTGCGCCTGGCTGCGGCCGATGCGCTGCAGCCGCTGCACCTCGGTGCCCAGCGCGATCTGCGCGCCATGGCGCTGCGCCGCCTCGGCCAGGCCGCGGGCGAAGCGGCCCATGTGCATCTGGCCGCTGCGCTTGTACAGCAGCCCGCCGTGGAAGCGATCGCTCTGCACCTCGGCGCGCACGCGGTCGGCGCCCAGCACTTCCACGTCGGTGTCCACGCCGTCGCGCACCAGCCGCTCGGCGCTGCGGGCCAGCGCGTCCAGGTGCTGCGGGCGGGTGGCCAGCTTGAGCTTGCCGTGGCGCAGGAAGTCGCAGTCGATGGCTTCTTCAGCCACCACGCGGGCCACGCTGTCCACCGCCGCGTCGTAGGCGTGGTACCAGCGGCGCGCGGTCTCGGGGCCCACCTTGGCGGCCACCTCGGCATAGTCCACCGCCAGGCCGTTGTTCACATGGCCGCCGTTGCGGCCCGAGGCTTCGGCGGCCACGCGCTGGCCGGCTTCCAGCACCAGCACGCGGGCACCGCGGCGGGCCAGTGCCCGGGCGGCCGACAGGCCGGTGAAGCCGGCGCCGACGATGGCCACGTCCACCTGCGCGGGCAGGGACTGCGGCGCCGGCGTGAAGGCCGGGGCGGAGTCGGTCCAGTAGGCGTCCAGCTTCATGGGGCTCGGGGCTTGGGCCGTTGAAGGCTTACAGGCCGACCTCGCCGGCCAGGCCGCCGATGTCGGCGATCTCGGTGTAGCGGTAGGCCGGGTTGCCGGGGCCGTGGCCGCGGTTGACGAACACCTTGTTGACGATGCCCAGGTCGTCGGCCGACATCAGGTCGTAGCGCAGGCTGGACGACACATGCAGCAGGTCTTCCGGGTTGCAGCCCAGCGAGTCGATCATGTACTCGAAGGCCTTCAGCCGCGGCTTGTAGGCCTGGGCCTGCTGCGCGGTGTACACGCGGTGGAAGGGCGCGCCCAGCTGCGCCACGTTGCGCTGGATCTGGTCGTCGGACGCGTTGGACAGGATGACCAGCGGGATCTCCTTGGCCACCTTGGCCAGGCCGGCGGGCACGTCGGCATGCGGGCCCCAGGTGGGCACCGCATCGTAGTACTGCTGGGCCTCGTGGTCGAAGTACTGGATGCCCCACTTCTTGCACAGCCGGCGCACCGCGTTCTTGAGCACCACCTCATACGGCTGCCAGTCGCCCAGCACCTCGTCGAAGCGGTAGGCCGAGAAGTCGGCGATGAACTGCTCCATGCGCTCGGCCGGGATGCGGTCGGCGAACATCTCGCGGGCCATGTCGCCCATGCGGAAGCGGGTCAGCGTGCCGTAGCAATCGAAGGTGATGTACTTGGGTCGGAAGGCCATGACTGCAGCTCCTTGGTTGGTCATCTCGGTGTCATTCCAGCATGCGTGCGGCGCTGCGTTGTGGGGTATTGGCCGGGGCTGGCGCAGCGAAGCTGTGGTTTGAAGGGGGCCTGACGGCATGCCGTGCGGTGTGCCCAGGCGGCGTGCGCGGGTGCCCCTTCAGGGGGCGGCGGCAAAGTCGATGAGCACGCTTTTGAAGCGCAGGTTGGCCTCCACCGCCTGGCGGCCCAGGTCCTTGCCGATGCCCGACTGGTGGTAGCCGCCGGTGGGAATGACGAAGTCGTTGCTGCGGCCATAGCGGTTGATCCACACCGTGCCGGCGGCGATGCCGCGCATCGCGCGCAAGGCCTTGCCGATGTCGGCGGTGTGCACGCCGGCCGCCAGGCCATAGCGCTCGTGCGCGGCCAGGGCCAGGCCCTCGGCTTCGTCGTCGAAGGTCTGCACCGTGAGCACCGGGCCGAAGATCTCTTCCTGCACCGCCGGGTTGGCGGCGTCCACGCCCTCGATCAGCGTAGGCTGGTAGTAGGCGCCGCCGGGCGTGCCTTCATACAGCCGGCCGCCGCAGCGCAGGCGGGCGCCGGCCGCCTGCGACCGCTCCACGATGGCCGCGATGCGCTGGGCCTGCGCGGCCGAGATGATGGGCGGCAGCGTGGCCGCATCGTCCCAGGTGGCGCCGGGCCGGTGGGCCGCAAAGCGCGCGGCGATGCGTTCGACCAGCGCCTCGGCGATGCCGCGCTGCACGATCAGCCGTGAGCCGGCCACGCACACCTGGCCGGCATTGCCGGTGATGGCACCGGCGATGATGGCGGCCAGCCGGTCGAGGTCGGGCGCATCGTCAAACACCAGCTGCGGGCTCTTGCCGCCCAGCTCCAGCGTGGCCGGCTTGGGGCCTTGCAGCGCGCAGGTGGCCATGATGGCGGCGCCGGTCTGGGTGGAACCGGTGAAGGTCATCTTGCCGATGAGCGGATGGCGCGTGAGTGCATCGCCGGTGCTGCGGCCGTCGCCCTGCACGATGTTGAAGAGGCCCGGCGGCACGCCGGCCTGAACCGCCAGCTCGGCCAGCCGCAGCACCGAATGCGGCGTCATCTCCGAAGGCTTGAGCACCACCGCATTGCCGGCGGCCAGCGCCGCGCCCACCTTCCATGAAGCCATCACCAGCGGGAAGTTCCAGGGCGTGATGGCGCCCACCACCCCATAGGGCTCGGCCACCACCATGCCCAGCTGGTCGTGGCGGGTGGCCGCCACGTCGCCGCCCAGCTTGTCGGCGTATTCGGCGAAAAAGCGCAGGCCCTCGGCGGTGAAGGGCACGTCCCAGGCGATGGCATCACGCACTGGACGGGTGGAGCACACCGCCTCGATGCGGGCCAGCGTGGCCACGTCGGCCTCCACCAGATCGGCCCAGCGGCGCAGCACACGGGCCCGCTCGCGCGGGGCGCGGCGCGCCCAGTCGGTGCGGCGCCAGGCCTGGTCGGCGTCGCGCACGGCGATGTCCACCGCATCGGCCTGGGCCAGCGGCAGCTCGCCGTGCACCTGGCCGTCGGACGGTCGGCGCACCGTCAGGCGGCCGGCATCGGGCACGAGCCGGCCGGCGATGAAATGGCCCGAGGGCACCTGGACTTCTTCGGGTAGGAACGCGGACACGGCAGGCCTTGCAAAGAGTGCAAACGATGCGGCCGATGCTAGGAACGGTGGCGCGGCATTTGTGTGCGTTGGCGGACCGCCCGCCGCAGCGAATTGCAAATCCGCAGGCCGCCGCAGCCGATGCTTGCAAGTTGCGCTCGGCGCCCGAAATCCACTAGCGTGAACCCTGACATGTGCGCAAGATCGGCAGCCCATCCTGCACGGGAGACTGAATTGATCGATGCCGAAACCGCACAGGCCACCTCGCACGATGGCGTGCTGTTGCGCGCCATGACGGCCGACGACCTGGCCGCCGCGCATGCGCTGTCCGCCGACCTGCGCTGGCCGCACCGCCCTGCCGACTGGGAGCAGGTGTTTGCGTTGGGCGACGGCGTGGTGGCCGAGCGCGACGGCGCCGTCGTGGGCACCGCATTGCGCTGGCGCTGGGGCCCGCAACACGCCACGCTGGGCCTGGTGATCGTGGCGCCGGCCTGCCAGGGCCGCCGCATCGGCCACCGGCTGATGACCGCGCTGCTCGAAGGCCTGGACGGCCGCAGCGTGCTGCTGCATGCCACGCCCGAAGGCCGCGGCCTGTACGAACGCCTGGGCTTCGTGCGCAGCGGCGAAGTGCGGCAGCACCAGGGCACCGCCCTGCCCGCGCCGCTGGTGGCATTGGACGCCGGCTGGCGGCTGCGCCCGGCCGGCAGCAACGACGCCGACGCCCTGAAGGCGCTGGACGCCGCCGCCCGCGGCATGCCGCGCGATGCGCTGATCGACGAGCTGCTGGCCAGCGCCGAGGCCACCGTGGTGCTGGACCACGACGGCCAGGCGCGCGGCTTTGCGATGCTGCGGCGCTTCGGCCGTGGCCACATCATCGGGCCGGTGGTGGCGCCGGATGCGGACGGCGCCAAGGCCTTGATCGCCCACCTGTCGGGCCTGTCGGCCGGCCGCTTCGTGCGCATCGACATCGACTTCGACAGCGGTCTGGCCGAATGGCTGGAAAGCCTGGGATTGCTGCGCGTGGATGCGCCCACCACGATGGTGCGCGGCGAGCCGCTCGCGGTGCAGCCGGGCGTGCGCCTGTTCGCGCTGGCCACCCAGGCATTGGGCTGAAATGCAGCCCCCAAGCTCGCATACGCTCGCTGCCCCCCAAGGGGGCGCCCAGCCCCTTGGGGCGGCCCGGCGGGGCTGCGTCGGCAGCGCCATGGCCCCCTGCACCTTCCTCTACAAGTCCGACCCCGCCCGCGGCCGCCTGTGGGCCGAGGTGTTCCGCCAGCAGCTGCCGCAGGTGGACTTTCGCATCTGGCCCGACGTGGGCGATGCGGCGCAGGTGCGCTTCATCGCCGCGTGGGAGCCGCCGCCCGACCTGGCCACCGCCTTCCCGAACCTGGAGGTGCTGTTCTCTTCCGGCGCCGGGGTCGACCAGTTCGACCTGGCCGCGCTGCCGCCCACGCTGCCGCTGGTGCGCATGGTCGAGCCCGGCATCATCCGCGGCATGGTCGAGTACGTGAGCCATGCGGTGCTGGACCTGCACCGCGACCGGCCGCAATACCGCCGCCAGCAGCAGGCCGGCCGCTGGCAGCCGCTGCCGGTGGTGCCGGCGCACCAGCGCCGCGTGGGCGTGCTGGGCCTGGGTTCGCTGGGCCAGGCGGTGCTGGCGCGGCTGGTGGACTTCGGCTTCGACTGCGCGGGCTGGAGCCGCTCGGCCCACACCCTGCCCGGCGTGCAATGCCATGCCGGGCCCGACGGCCTGGCCCGCTTCCTGGCCCGCACCGACATCCTGGTGTGCCTGCTGCCGCTGACCGAAGCCACGCGCGGCATGCTCAATGCCCAGCTGTTCGCGCAACTGCCGCGGGGGGCGCAACTGGTGCACGTGGGCCGCGGCCCGCAGCTGGTGCAGGCCGACCTGCTGGCCGCCCTGGACAGCGGCCAGCTGGCCGAGGCGGTGCTGGACGTCACCGACCCCGAGCCGCTGCCGGCCGACCATGCGCTGTGGCGCCACCCGCAGGTGCAGATCACGCCGCACATCGCCAGCATGACGCAGCCGCAATCCGCGGCCGAGGTGGTGATCGACAACCTGCGCCGCTGGCAAGCCGGCGAGCCCATGACCGGATTGGTTGATCGCATCAAGGGATATTGAGCGCAAGGCCCGCGGCACGATGTGCCGTGGCGCGGCGCACAACCGCAGCCTGCGCCACACAGGCGGGCCAAAGCAGCATCACCCACGGTGCACCCGGGCCTAAGCTGACGCTCATCGATTGCCCCACCAGCCGCACGCCGCGCCCACCCCCATGCTGTCACCCATCCACCCCGACGAACTGGCCGCGCTGGACCGCGCGCACCTGATCCACCCCGTGGCGCCGTGGCGCCTGCATGAGCAGCGCGGCCCGGCCGTGCTGGCTTCGGCCAAGGGTGCCTACCTCACCGACAACCGCGGCCACCAGCTGCTGGATGCGTTCGCGGGCCTGTGGTGCGTGAACGTGGGCTACGGCCAGGAAAGCGTGGTGCAGGCCGCCACCGAGCAGCTGCGCCAGCTGCCGTATGCCACCGGCTACTTCCATTTCGCCAGCGAGCCGGCCATCCGCCTGGCCGCCAGGCTGGCCGAGATCACGCCCGCTTCGCTCAGCCGCGCCTACCTGACGCTGGGCGGCTCGGAAGCGGTGGACGCCGCGGTGCGCTTCATCGTGCAGTACTACAACGCCACCGGCCGGCCGGGCAAGAAGCACTTCATCTCGCTGCAGCGGGGTTATCACGGCTCCTCGTCCACCGGCGCCGGGCTCACCGCGCTGCCGGCCTTTCACCGTGGCTTCGACCTGCCGCTGCCCACGCAGCACTACATCGCTTCCCCCTACCCCTACCGCAGCGAAGCCGCGGACGATGCGGCGGTGATCGCGGCCTCGGTCGCGGCGCTGCGCGCCAAGGTGGCCGAGCTGGGCGCCGAGAACGTGGCCGCCTTCTTCTGCGAGCCCATCCAGGGCTCGGGTGGCGTCATCGTGCCGCCGGTGGGCTGGCTCAAGGCCATGCAGGTGGCAGCGCATGAGCTGGACCTCCTGTTCGTGGTGGACGAGGTGATCACCGGCTTCGGCCGCACCGGCCCGATGTTCGCGTGCGACGCCGAAGGCGTGCAGCCCGACCTGATGACGCTGGCCAAGGGCCTGACCGCCGGCTATGTGCCGATGGGTGCCACCATGGTGTCTGACAAGGTGTATGCCGCCATCGCCGATGCGGCGCCGGCTGGTGCACCGATCGGCCATGGCGCCACCTATTCGGGCCACCCGGTGGGCGCGGCCGTGGCGCTGGAAGTGCTGCGCCTGTACCAGGAAGGCGGCGTGCTGGCCAACGGGCAACGCGGCGCGGCGCATTTCGCGGCCGGGCTGGACGGCCTGCGCGACCATCCGCTGGTGGGCGACTCGCGCCACCGCGGCCTGCTGGGCGCGCTGGAGCTGGTGGCCGACAAGGCCAGCAAGCGCGCCTTCGACCCCGCGCTGGGGCTGGCCGACCGCATCTTCGCCACCGCCTACCGCAACGGCCTGGTGTTCCGCGCCTTCGGCGACCACATCCTGGGCTTTGCGCCGGCGCTCACCTTCACCGAGAGCGAGTTCGAGCTGCTGTTCCAGCGCCTGAAGAAGACGCTGGACGACGTGCTGGCCCTGCCCGAGGTGCGGGCGGCGATGGCCGGTTGACGGGCACCGCCGCAGAATCCGGGTTCGTCCGTCTCTCTGGCTTCACCATGTCTTCCGAAACCCTCAAGGTCGACCGGCTCGACCTTCGCATCCTGGCCCAGCTGCAGAAAAACGGCCGCATGACCAACGTCGACCTGGCCGATGCGGTGGGCCTGTCGCCCAGCCCCTGCCTGATCCGCGTCAAGCGGCTGGAGCAGGCGGGCTACATCAGTGGCTACGGCGCCCAGCTGCGGCTGGAGAAGCTGGGCGACACGCTGACCGTCTTCACCGAGGTGACGCTGGCCGACCACCACCGCGAGGACTTCATCCGCTTCGAGGCCGCGATCCGCGACGTCGACGAGATCCTGGAGTGCCACCTGGTGAGCGGCGGCTACGACTACCTGCTGAAGTTCATGACCCGCGGCGTCAACCACTACCAGGAAGTGATCGAAGGCCTGCTCGAACGCAACATCGGCATCGAGAAGTACTTCAGCTACATCGTCATCAAGTCGCCGTTCATCAAGACCCATTACCCGATCGAACGGCTGTTCCCCCACCAGCGTTAGCGCGCTGCCGCATCACCCACCACCCCCATGTCCGCCCTACCGCCCCGCTTCATCCGGCTGGCCGAAACCGACCGGCCACCGATCACCCTGCTGGTGGATGGCCAGCCCGTGCAGGCCCTGGCCGGCGACACCTTGCTGGTGGCCGTGCTCAGCCAGGGGCGGCGGCTGCGCGACAGCGAATTTGGCGACGGCCCGCGCGCCGGCTTCTGCCTGATGGGCGCCTGCCAGGACTGCTGGGTGTGGACGCCGGCCGGCGAACGGCTGCGCGCCTGCTCCACCGTGGCGGAAGACGGCATGTCCATCCTGACGCGCCCGCCCCGTGGCCAGTGGCCGATGACGCCCGATCTGCAGGCCACGCTGGCCCGTCATGAGGTGGAGGTGCAGCTGTGACCCTGCCGCGCATCGTCATCGTCGGCACCGGCCCGGCCGGTGTGAGGGCCGCGCAAGCGGTGGTGGCCGCAGGCCTGCGGCCCATCGTCATCGACGAAGGCCGGCGCGACGGCGGCCAGATTTACCGCCGCCAGCCTGAAGGCTTCCAGCGGCCCTATGCCAAGTTGTACGGCAGCGAGGCGGCCAAGGCCCAGGCCCTGCACCAGGACTTCGATGCGTTGCGCCCCCAGGTGGACTACCGCAGCGAGACGCTGGCCTGGAACCTCACCGCCGTAGCCGAACAACCCGCGCTGCATGTGGTGCACCGGGGCGAGCCGCAGCTGCTGCCGTATGACGCACTGCTGGTGTGCAGCGGCGCCACCGACCGGCTGATGCCGGTGGAGGGCTGGCACCGCGCCGGCTGCTACAGCCTGGGCGCGGCGCAGATCGCGCTCAAGGCCCAGGCCTGCGCCATCGGCGGTCGTGTGGTGTTCCTGGGCAGCGGGCCGCTGCTGTACCTGGTGGCCTCGCAGTACGAGCAGGCCGGCGCCCATGTGGAAGCGGTGCTGGACACCGCACCGGCGATGAAGCCGCTGGCCGCGGTGCGCGGCCTGCTGGCACGGCCGGCGCTGGCCTGGCGCGGCGTGGGCCTGATCCGCGGCCTGCGGCGGGCCGGCGTCACCGTGCTGCAAGGCGTGCAGCCGCTGCGCATCGAAGGCAGCGACGCGATGGGCGCCGAAGCGGTGGTGGTGCGTGATGCCCAGGGCACGGTGCGCCGCTTTGAATGCGATGCGGTGGGCCTGGGCTGGCACCTGCGGGCCGAGACCCAGCTGGCCGACCTGGCGCGCTGCGACTTCCACTTCGAGCCGGTGAGCCGGCAGTGGCTGCCGCGCATCGACGAAGACGGCCGCAGCAGCACCCGCGGCGTGTACCTGGCCGGTGACGGCGTGCGCATCCTGGGCGCCGACGGTGCCGAGGCCGCAGGCCGGCTGGCGGCGCTGGCCGCGTTGAGCGACCTGGGCCATGACCGCGGCCGTGCGCTGCATGCGGCCGAAGCCCCGGCGCTGCGCCGCACGCTGGCGCAGATGGACCGCTTCCGCGACGGCCTGGCGCGGGCCTTTCCGTGGCCGCATGAACAGGCCGCGCAACTGCCCGACGATGCGGTGGTGTGCCGCTGCGAAGCCGTGACCGCCGGCGAGCTGCGCCGCTGCGTCACCGAGATGGGCGGCCAGGAAGTCAACCGCGCCAAGGCCTTCAGCCGCGTAGGCATGGGCCGCTGCCAGGGCCGCTTCTGCGGCCATGCTTCGGCCGAGATCGTGGCCCAGGCCGGCGGCGTGCCGGTGCAGCTGGTGGGCCGGCTGCGCTCGCAGGCACCGGTCAAGCCGCTGATGATGAACACCGCCGAGGTGAAGGCATGACGAACGAGACCTTGCGCACCGACGTGCTGGTGCTGGGCGGCGGCCTGATGGGCACTGCCACCGCGTTTTTCCTGCGCCAGCGGCATGGCCGCTCGGTCGCGCTGCTGGAGCGTGAGCTGATCGGCCGCCAGGCCAGCGGCACCAACTTCGGCAACGTGCGCCGCCAGGGCCGCGCGCTGGAACAGATGCCGCTGGCCAACCGCGCCCGCGAGGTGTGGGGCCGCGTCAAGCCGCTGCTGGGCGAAGACCTGGAGTTCGTGCCCTATGGCCACCTGCGCTGCTGCTACACCGAGCAGCAGGCCGCCAAGCTGGAACAGCATGCGCGCGACGTGGCGCCGCTGGGCCTGAAGCTGCAACTCTTCACCCGCCAGCAGCTGCAGCAGCGCTGGGGCATCTTCGCGCCCGAGGTGGTGGCAGGCTCGCTGTCACCCGAAGACGGCCATGCCAATCCGCGGCTGGCCGGCCCCGCCTTCGGCCGCGCGGCGGCGCGGCTGGGCGCCCACATCCACGAGCATGCCGAGGTGGTGCATGTGGAGCGTGAAGCCGGCGACTTCGTGGCCCACACCGCCGACGGCCGGCGCTTTCGCGCCGCGCAGCTGCTGGTGGCCTGCGGCGCCTGGTCCAACCGCATCGCCAGCCTGTTCGGCGAGACGGTGCCGCTGGAAGCCCGCGGCCCGCAGATGGGCGTGACCGAGCCGTTGCCGTATGGCATCGGGCCGTCGATCGGCGTGTCCACACCGGTGGAGCACGAGAGCCTGTACTTCCGCCAGATCCGGCGCGGCAACATCGTCTTCGGCGGTGGCCTCAAGGGCCCGGCCGATGCGGCCCATGTGCGGGCCTACGTCAAGCCCGACAACATCCTGCGGCAGATGCGCGAGCTGCGCCGCTTCGTGCCCGCCTTTGCCAACGTGCAGCTGATCCGCGTGTGGAGCGGCATCGAGGGCTATACCGCCGACTGGGCGCCGGTGATGGGCCCCAGCGCCCGCGTGCCCGGGCTGCACTACGCCTTCGGCTTCAACGGCGAAGGCTTTGCCATCAGCCCCGGCGTGGGCGACGTGATGGCCGAACTGCTGGCCACCGGCCGCACCAGCACCCCGATCGAGCCTTTCCACATCGGGCGCTTCGCGAAGGCGCAGGCGGGTAGCCTGCTGGCGGCGTGAGCGCGTACCTTACGCCACCGGATGCGCAGGGCTGCGCGCAGCCGGTGCGCCTGGCAGGGCGCTGACGGCGTCCAGGCGGGTCAGCTGCTGCGCCGACAGCGTGACACGCGCCGCTGCCAGGTAGTCGTCGAGCTGGCCGGCAGCGCGCGGGCCGATGATGGGCACCGAGCCATGCGTGCTGGCCCAGGCAATGGCCACCTGCCCCGGTGTGACGCCCAGTTCTTCGGCGATCGCCATCACCGTGTCGAGCACCCGTGTGCGCTGCGGCGAGTCTTCGGCCTGGAACACGCGACCGCCAAAGCCCTCGGCACGGCCTTTTTCGCCCTGGCGGTACTTGCCCGTCAGCATGCCGCCGCCCAGCGGCGACCAGGTGACGACGCCCAGCCCCAGCGCCTGGCTGGCGGGAAACAGGTCGGCCTCGGGCTCGCGGTGCACCAGGCTGTGCTCGAACTGTGCGGCGGCCACGGGCAGCGAATGCGTCAGCTCGGCCCAGGTGACGGCCCGCGACAGGCGCCAGGCCGGAAAGTTGGACAGGCCTGCATACAGGATCTTGCCGGCCCGCGCCAGATCGTCGAAGCCGCGCAGGATCTCGTCGACCGGGGTGACGCCATCGGGGTGGTGCGCCCAGTAGAGGTCGATGCGGTCGGTCTTCAGCCGGCGCAGGCTGGCTTCGACCGAGGCCACCATGGCCTTGCGGCTGTTGCCGGTGACCAGGCGGTTGGGTTGCGGCACGGCGCCCAGGGTGAACTTGGTCGCCAGCACGAAGTCTTCCCGCCGGCCTTGCAGCAGGCTGCCGAGCAGTTCTTCCGATTGGCCGAACTGGTAGGCATCTGCCCCGTCGATGAAGTTGCCGCCGGCATCGGCATAGGCATTGAAGAGGGCCGCCGCCACTTCGGGCTCGGCCCCATGGCCCCAACCCGTGCCGAAGTTGCCCGTGCCCAGCGCGAACTGGGACACCTGCAGGCCGGTCTTGCCAAAGCTCACGTATTTCATCGAGATTCCCGTCTGTGAAAGTAGAAGCGACGGCGCGTCCGGCGCTGGCCGGACGCCCGCCTTACCGAAGCTGGACCACCACCTTGCCCCGGGCGCGCCCCAGCGCCAGGTACGCCAGGGCCTGCGGGGCCTCGTCGAACGGGAACACCCGATCGATGACGGGCCGGATGTACCCGGCCTGCAGCAGCGCGCCGATCTCGGCCAGTTGCCGTCCGTCGGGGCGCACGAAGTGGAAGGCGTAGTCCACGCCCTTGCGGCCCGCCAGCTTCACCACCTTGCGGCGCATCAGCCCCAACACGAACTTCAGAACGGGGTTGAGCTTTCTTGCTTCGGCAAAGGCCGCGTCCAGGGGACCGATCAGCGAGACGAGACGCCCGCCCGGTTTGAGGATGCCCAGCGCCTTCTCGACCGTGTCGCCACGCACCGTGCCCAGCGCAGCGTCGTAGCCGGTGAGCACCTGCTCGAACTGCTGGGTCTTGTAGTCGACGATCTCTTCGGCGCCCAAGTCGCGCACCAGCGCAACGTTGGCCGTGCTCACGGTCGTGCCCACCCGGGCGCCCAGATGGTGCGCCAGCTGGATGGCGAAGGTGCCGATGCCGCCCGATCCGGCCGAGATGAACAGCTTCTGTCCGCGGCGCAGGCCGATGCATTCCTTCAGCGCCTGCCAGGAGGTCAGGCCCACCATGGGGATCGACGCGGCCTGCACGAAGTCGAGCCCGGTCGGTTTCAGCGCCACGGCGCTTTCCGGCACCGCGGCGAACTCTGCCAGCGCGCCCCTGTCCAGATCGAAGGTGCTGGCAAACACCTCGTCACCGGGCTTGAAGCGCGTCACCCGGCTGCCGACTGCCACCACCACGCCGGCCAGATCGCTGCCCATCACGGCCGGCAGCTGGAACTTCATCACCAGCTTGAAGGTGCCTTGCGGGATCATGTTGTCGATCGGGTTCAGGCCGGCCGCATGCACCTGCACCAGCAGCTCGTCGGGCTGCAAGGTGGGGGTGTCGATGGTGGCGAACCCGATGTCGGGCGACTTCCCGTAGCGCTTGAAGGTGAGTGCTTTCATGGGACTGGGGTGTTCGGCAGGCACGGTGCGGCGCGCTGCGCGGGTTGTGGGGCGTGCGGGCGTCAGGCCAGACCGAACTGCTTGTGCAGCACCTTGTCGAACAGGGCGCGCGGCAGAAAGCGGCGCGCCAAGGCGCCTTGCTGCGCCGATGGGCCCGACGGGTAGTGCAGCAACGGGCGCTCTGCCAGGGCGGCCCTCACGATGGTCTGCGCCACGCTCTCAGGGGTGTCGGCCACCGCCATGGCACGTTCATAAGCCGCCAGGTAGCCTTGACGCAGCGTGTCGTAGGCGCGCAGCGGTTGGTCGGCTGCGGTGGTGCTGGTGTCGAAGGACGTCTTTGTCGCGCCCGGTTCAATCACTGCCACGCGGATGCCGAAGCCGCGGACCTCGTGGTCCAGCGACTCCGAGTAGCCTTCCAGCGCATGCTTGGTCGCCGAGTAGTAGGCACTGAACGGCGAAGGGATGAACCCCAGGCCCGACCCGATGTTCAGGATGCGGCCACCTTGCTGCTGGCGCATGACCGGCAGCACGGCATTGGTCACCCCCACCACGCCATGGAAGTTGGTCAAGCTGCCTGCAGCGCCCGCGCCGCCGCGCCGGCTGGTGCCGTAGACCGCGAAGCCGGCGGCCAGCAACTGCCGGGCGGCAGCTGCGCCAATGCCGGAGGAAGCGCCGGTCACGAGTGCCACGCGCTTGAGCTTGTTTGACTGCGTCATGGGATGCCTTGGAACGGGAA
>CAKZXL010000808.1 GCA_937883885.1 uncultured Aquincola sp.
CCGGCCACGCTGCCGCTTTGTTCACCCAGGCCGTTGGCGCGGCGCAGGCAATCGGCCTGCTGGTCGCCGGGCAGCGTCTGGCAGCGCTGGCGGGCGTTCTGGTCGTAGCGGCCTTGCTGGCCGTCGTCCAGCGTGCCGCGGCGGCGTTCGTCCTGGGCGGCGCCCACTTCCTTCAGGCAGGTGGCGCGGTCTTGCTGCGAGCTGCCGTTGAGGCAGGCGGCGCGCTCGGCCTCGGTGCGCGAGGCGGCCGGCTTGGCCGGTTCCGCCGCGTGGACGGCGACGCTGGCCAGGCAGGTGGCTGCCACGACAGCGGCGCGCCGCAGCAGCGGCAGGGCATGGGGAGCAAAGGCGCTCATGTCGTCTCCAAGGCGTTGTGGTCTCACCCTGAAGGCTAGGCGCGGCCCGGGCCGTGCACTGCAAGCCAAGCCCGACGCCTGGGCGCAGCCGATGGCGGGCAGCCCCGTAGGACGCGTCCGGCGCGGGCTTGCGGTATGGTCGGCGCCCTATGCCGTTCAACCCCACCTCTCTCCAAGCCGCCATCGTCGACCTCGACGGCACGATGGTCGACACCCTGGGCGACTTCGTGGTCGCGCTCACCGGCATGCTCGACGACATCGGCCTGCCGCATGTGGAGCGTGCTTTCATCGAGCGCACCATCGGCAAGGGCAGCGAGCACCTGATCCGCCACACGCTGGCGCAGTCGGCCGGCGAGCCGCCGTCGCAGGCGATGTTCGAGCATGCCTGGCAGCGCTACCAGCACCACTATCTCGGCATCAACGGCCAGCATGCCGACGTGTTTCCGGGCGTGGCCGAAGGCCTGCAGCAATTGCGCGCCGCCGGCCTGAAGCTGGCCTGCCTGACCAACAAGCCGCTGTCTTTCGCCAAGCCGCTGCTGGCCAGCAAGGGGCTCGACGGTCACTTCGCCTTCGTCTTCGGCGGCGACAGCTTCGAGCGCAAGAAGCCCGACCCACTGCCGCTGGTCAAGACCTGCGAAGCACTGGGCACCGCACCGGGGCACACGTTGATGATCGGCGACTCGGCCAACGACGCCCAGGCCGCCCGCGCCGCCGGCTGCCCGGTGCTGCTGATGACCTACGGCTACAACCACGGCGAGCCGGTGCGCGAGGTGGACGCCGACGGCTTCCTGGACCGGCTGGACCAGCTGAGCCTGCAGCGCCGCTGACTCAGAACGCGATCGCGGCCTGCAGCCACAGGCGGTTGCGCTGGTGCGAACCGTCCTGGTCCTGCCCGGTGGACGTCGCATTGGGGTTGTGCCCCAGGCGCCGCGCCCAGGTCAGCCGCAGCTCGCTGGCCTGCGGGCCACGCCAGACCAGCGTGGCACCCGCGCCTTGCAGCACATAGTGGTTGGGGCTGGCACCCACCTGCCGGTTGTCCACGTTCACACGCACCTGGCCGCGGTCGTAAAAGCCGATCAGTTGCCACTGCGGCGCCAGCGTGGCCCGCAGTTCCAGGTTGAGCAGCGAGCCGGCGCTGCCGCCCCCTTCGTTCACCGGATAGGCCCGCACACCCTGCGGGCCGCCCAGGTACAGCCGCTCTGAAGAGTCGAGGTTGCCGTCGGCGAACTGCCCCGCCAGCGCGGCATACCCGGCCAGCCAGCCATTCAAAGGCTGCAGCCGGCTCAGGCTGTAGCGCAGCCGGGCATAGCCGCCGGCGGTGCCCACGCTGGCCGCATCGGCGGCCTGGTTGGGTGAGCCATTGAGGTTCACCCGGCCCAGGCCCAAGGCCAGCGCCGCACCGGTACTGCCGCCCGTGCCGTCGAACAGGTTGCCCGACAGCCCCAGCGTGCCCGCGTCCACGTGGTAGCGGCTGACCCGCTGGCCGTTGGCTTCGTTGCTGAACTGCCGCCGCTCGGCCGACAGCTGCAGGTACAGGTTGCGGTCGCGCGCCCGCACGATCGGGTAGCTGGCGTCCACGCCCGCGGTGCTCGATCGGCCGCGGCTTTGCAGCGCGTTGAAGTCGGCATGCGTGAGCTCATAGCGCAGCGCCGACACGTTGGCCCCCAGCCGCCAGCCCTGCACACCCACCGGCAGGCTGGCGCCCAGGCGCAGGTAATCGTTGCCCTGGGTGTGCAGCAGCGTGCTGCTGAACTGCTCGCCCCGGCCCAGCGGGCCATCGAGCCGCAGCGTGGCATAGAGGCGCCCGGTGCCGGTGGCGCGGCCACCGGCGTTGTCGGCGCCCAGGTCGCCGCTGAAGGTGGGCGTGTCGCTCAGGCGCAGCGCCAGTGCGGTGTCGGCTTCGCGCTCGCCCGGCTGCAGGCTGGCCGACATGCTCACGCCCGGCAGGTCGTCCACCAGCATCAGGCCGCGGTCCAGCGCCCGCTGGTTGAACATGGCCCCGGGCGGCTGCGCCGCTTCCACGATGGCGCGGGCCCGGGCGGGGTCGAAGCGGCCGGGCTCACCTTCCAGCCGCACACCACCAAAGCGCGCTTCGACGATGCGCAGGGTCACGCGGCCGCTGCTCACGTCTTGTCTAGGCAAGTAGGCCTGCACCAGCCAGCCACGGTCGGCATAGGCCTGCTGCACCGCGGCCGCGGCCTGCTGCAGCTCGGCCAGGCCCACGCGCTGGCCCAGCCAGGGGGCCACCACCGCGTCGAGCTCTTCGCGGCTGAGCAAGGTGTTGCCCTCGGGCACGATGGACTGCAGTTCAAAGCGCGGGCCCGCAGCGGCGGGCGCCGCCGCCGGTGACCCTGGCGCGGTGAGCACCGGCGCGCGGCCGGGCAGTTCGGCGGGGCGGGGTTCGCTTTGCCGCAGCAGCGCGCCGGCATCGGTCTGCGCCAGGGCCAGCGGCGAGAAGGCAGCGCACAACGCGCCCAGCAGCCCATGGCGAATACGTCGAGTGTTCAATCGGGTCTCCAGCGCCCGGGGGTCAGGCGCATGCGGTTCAGGAATCCACGCCTTGGAGACAGCCGGCGTGGAGCGGACGGGTGAACTGCCGGGCCCTTGTAACAGCGCCCCCTGCCGGGGGCGATCCCATCGGGCGCGGCAGGGGTGGCCTTCAGTGCCGGCTGGCCTTTTGCCACTGGATGACCAGTGCGCTGCGCTGGCCATTGATGACGATCAGCAGCTCCAGCGGCAGGCCCTGCTGCGGCACCCGCTCGGCCACGAATCGACCGTTGGCCGCCACCAGGCGAAGCCAGACGGGCAGCGGGCCGCCATCGGCCGTGTTCACGCTGTGCGGGGCACCTTCGCGCAGCGGCTGCTGCAGCTCGTCCGGCAGGTCGAAGCTGAAGCCGCCCGACTGGCGCACCAGCTCTTGCGGCACGGTGACCAGCACCCGGCCCGCCTGGCCTTCGCGCGGCGCGTCCAGCAGCTTCACGACCAGCAGCGCGCGCTCGGCGGCGAGGTGAGCCGCATCGTCGGGGGTGAGCGCCACGGGGGTGGGCGGCGGGCTCTTAGGCGGGGTGGGGCGGGGGCCGGTCGCAGGCGCAGGCGCTGGCGCTGGCGACGCTGCGGGTGCAGGTGCAGGTGCAGGTGCAGGTGCAGGTGCAGGTGCAGGTGCAGGTGCAGGTGCAGGTGCAGGTGCAGGCGCAGGTGCA
>CAKZXL010000809.1 GCA_937883885.1 uncultured Aquincola sp.
CCGCCCGCCCCGGCGCCACCCCCGCCCACCACTGGCGCAGCGTGGCCACCATCACCTGGCGGGCGTCGGCGTCGCCGTTGAAGAGGGCGCTGAAGTACGAGGCCACCTGCTTGGCCGGGATGTGCGGCGGCAGCGGCGGCACGTTGGGGTCCACCACCATCTGCAGCACCGTGGGGCGGTCGGCGGCCAGGGCTTCTTCCCAGGCCAGGCCGATGTCGTCGGGCTTGTCCACCCGGATGCCCTTGAGGCCCAGCAGGCGCGCATATTCGGCGTAGCTGAAGCCGGGCAGCGTCTGCGACGGGTCGAACTTGGGGTCGCCGGCCATCACGCGCTGTTCCCACGTCACCATGTTCAGGTCGCGGTTGTCCAGCACCATCACCACCACGCGCGGGTCGGTCCAGCGCTGCCAGTGGTGGGCCAGCGTGATGAGGGCGTTGAGGCCGATCATCTGCATGGCGCCATCGCCCAGCAGCGCCACCACCGGCCGCGCCGGGTGCGCGAACTTGGCCGCGATGGCATAGGGCAGCGCCGCGCCCATGCTGGCCAGCCCGCCCGACAGCGAGCCCATCATGCCGTGGCGCACCTGCAGGTCACGGGCGTACCAGGCGGCGCTGGTGCCGGAATCGCAGGCCAGGATCACGTCCGACGGCAGCCGGGGCGACAGTTCCCAGAACACGCGCTGCGGGTTCATCGGGTGGGCCGGTGCCATGGCACGGGCGCGCGTCACGTCCCACCAGCGGGCCACGCTCTTGACGATCTGGTCGCGCCAGGCCGTGTCGGCCCGCGGCTTGAGCAGCGGCAGCAGCGCCCGCAGCGTGAGCGCGCTGTCGCCGGCCAGGCTCACTTCCATGGGGTAGCGCAGCGCCAGCTTGCGCGGGTCGACGTCGATCTGCACGCCGCGGGCCTGGCCTTCCTTGGGCAGGTATTCGCTGTACGGAAAGCTCGATCCGATCATCAGCAGCGTGTCGCAGCCTTCCATCAGCTCCCAGCTGGCGCCGGTGCCCAGCAGGCCGATGGCGCCCGTCACGTAGGGCAGGTCGTCGGGCAGCACGCATTTGCCCAGCAGCGCCTTGGCCACGCCGGCGCCCAGGCGGTCGGCCACCAGCTGCACCTCGTCGGCCGCATGCAGCGCACCCGCGCCCACCAGGATGGCCACCTTGCGGCCGGCGTTCAGCACCGCGGCGGCGCGCGCCAGCTCGGTGGCCGGCGGCACCGCGGCCACGCCGGTGTGGCCGATGCCGCTGTGCACGGTGCCATGCTCACGCGGCGGCTCCTGCACCTGGGGCAGCTCCTGCACGTCGTTGGGCACGATCACGCAGGTCACGGTGCGCTGGTCGCGTGCGATGCGGATGGCGCGGTCGATCACATGGCGCGCCTGCTCGGCCACCATCACCGTCTGCACATAGGCGCCGGCCACGTCCTTGAACAGCGCGGGCAGGTCGACCTCCTGCTGGTAGTCGCCGCCGAGCGCGCTGCGCGCCTGCTGGCCCACGATGGCCACCACCGGCTGATGGTCGGCCTTGGCGTCGTACAGGCCATTGAGCAGATGGATGGCGCCCGGCCCCGAAGTGGCCATGCACACGCCCACCTCGCCGGTGAACTTGGCATGGGCGGTGGCCATGAAGGCGGCCAGTTCTTCGTGCCGGGCCTGCACGAATTCGATGTCGCCATCGCGCCGGCCGAAGGCGCCGACCAGGCCGTTGATGCCGTCGCCCGGGTAGCCGAAGACACGGCGCACGCCCCAGGCATGCAGGCGTTGCAGAAGGTGATCGCTGACGGTGGGTTTCATGGCAGGTGAAGGTGGTTCGGGCATCAGGCCGCGGCGGAAGCGCTGCGCCGCGGTGGTTTGGCCGGTTTGACGAAATCGGGGTGGAAGCTGCGCTCGGCGCCGCCGGGAAAGCGGATGGTCAGGCTGCTGCCGTCGCCGCCGACCACTTCGCCCAGGCCGTAGCGGCGCACGCGCACCGGCGTGCCGGCGGCCATCACGCGGATGGGTTCGGCCGACGGCGTGGGCGTGCCCAGCGCGGCTTCGGCGGCGCGCATCGCCTCGAAGGCCTGCAGGCGCTGGCAGCTGTCGCAATGGCCGCAGGCGGGGTGTTCGGCTTCGGGCTCGAAGTGGCGCAGCAGCAGCTGCCAGCGGCAGGTGCCGCTTTGCGCGTAGGCCACCATGGCTTCCAGCTCGGCCTTGTCGTGCTCGCGGCGCTGCTCGCAGGCGGCCAGCACGCGGCCCAGCGCGGCGTCGGCCAGCCGGCGGCCGGCGCCGCGCCAGCGGCCCTGTGCATCGCGGCGGGCCAGCTTTTCACCGGCCAGCAGGTTGAGGATGCTGCGCACCCGGCCGGGCGCCAGATCGGTGGCCTCGGCCATCGCCTCCAGCTCCAGCGCGGTGCCGCCGGCCGACAGCTGGGCCAGCACCGCGGCCACCGCATCGCGGTCGGGGTAGCGGCCGGCCATGAAGAACTGCTGCACGCCGCGGTCGCCGCGCAGGTACAGCAAGGTGCAGTCGGCATCTTCGCCGTCGCGGCCGGCGCGGCCGGTTTCCTGGTAATACGCGTCCAGCCCCGGCGGCAGCTGCAGGTGCAGCACCAGGCGGATGTCGGGCTTGTCGATGCCCAGCCCGAAGGCCGGCGTGGCCACCATCACCCGCACCTGCCCTTGCAGGAAGGCGTCCTGCACGCGGTGACGGTCGCTGGCGTTCATGCGGCCGTGGTACAGGCCGTAGGCCTCGGGCGGCTCGCCGGCTTCCACCGCGGCCTGTTGCAGCAAGGCATGCACGCTTTCGGCCTCACGCACGGTGGCCGCGTAGACGATGCCGGCACCGGCGTTGCCGCGCACGATGGCCAGCGCACGCTGGCGCTTGTCTTCTTCGTCGGCCTGCGGCTCCACGCGGTAGTGCAGGTTGGGCCGGTACACGCCGGCGCGCAGCAGGCCGTCGGCCGGTATGCCCAGTTGTTCCATCACCTCGGCGGCCACTTCGGCGGTGGCGGTGGCGGTGAGCGCCAGCACCGGCGGCTGCCCAAGCGCACGGCGCAGCGGTGCCAGCTCCAGGTAGGCCGGGCGGAAGGCATGGCCCCATTGCGCCACGCAGTGGGCTTCGTCCACCACCAGCAGGCCCACTGCACGGCCGGCCGAGATCACCTCGGCAAAGCCGGGCTCGGCCGCCCGCTCGGGCGTGGTGAAGACGATGCGGGCGCTGCCGTCGGCCACCGCGGCCTCGGTGGCGGCCAGCGCCTCGGCCGACAGGCCGCTGTGCCAGGCGTAGGCGGCGATGTTCAGGTCGCACAAGGCGTCGCACTGGTCCTTCATCAAGGCGATGAGCGGCGACACCACCAGCGTGCGGCGCTCGTCCATCAGCGCCGGCAGCTGGTAGCACAGCGACTTGCCGGCGCCGGTGGGCATCACCGCCAGCGTGGGCTGGCCCTGCAGCACGCGGGCCACCACCGCGCCCTGGCCAGGGCGCAGCTTGCGCAGCCCGAAGACCTGGCGCAACAGGCGCTGCGCCTGGGCGGGCAGCGCCGGTTCAGCCGCTGCGCTGCGGCGCGCGGGTCGGTCCACGGCGGAGTTCAATGGTCCAGCTCCGCCTGCAGGCCCGACATCGCGCGCTGCAGGCTGCGCCGGTAGGTGGAAGGCCGTTCGAAGCGCGGCACGCGGCCTGCCAACGCGTGCGTCATCATCCCGCCATGTGTTGCCTCGTCCTGCCCCACCCCCGCCCTTGCCGCCCGCGTCACCTCGGGCGGCATGTCGGGCGCCGGGCCGGGTGCGGGGCCCGGGGTGGGCGCGGGCTGGTCGGGCAGCGGGTCGCCGACCGGTGGCACGCCGGTGGGCAGGTCGGGCGTGGGTGGCGGCGGCATGGTGGGCTCGGGCGGCACCACATGGGCGCGCAGCGGCAGGGCCGGCCGCAGGGCCGGGCGCGGTGCCAGCACAGGGCGCACGCTGTGCAAGGTCAGGTAGGCGGGGCAGGCGCGCATGGTGCAGATCTCCTGGCAGTCGCAGCCACCGTGGCTGCACCGGGCTGGTGGCAAAGCCCGTTCCTCCCCATCGCGCCATGACGCACATGCTGTTGTCCCGGCTGCTGGCCATCACCCTGCGGGAGTGGGCGCCCCGGCTGAAGGCCGGGCACATCAGCTATGGCTTCGACGACCGCAGCGGCGACTGGCTGCTGCCCGGTGCGGCAGGGGCGATGGACCACCCGCTGTCGCGCGCGCGGGCGCTGCGGTGCAGCCTGCACCGGCTGGTGGGCGCCTGCGTCGACCTGCTGGGCCCGGGCGGGCTCATCGGCTTCGAGGCGCAGGCCGATGCCCAGCCCGAGGGCGGCTGCCGGCTGCACTGGCGCATCACCGGCCAGCCCGAGCGCCGCGGCCACGGCACGTTCGAGCAGGCGGTGGACCGGCTCGACCTGGCGCCGCTGGCGGTGGATGCCGGCGCTGGGCAGCAGCTGGCGCACGGCCGCTGCCCCACGGCCCGCGCGGCGGTGGCGCTGACCTGGCAGGCCGGCGGCTTCGAGCTCGATGCCAACTACCGGCTGTGCCAGGCGTGGTCGGGCCCGGTGCCGCGGCGGCCGCCTTTTGGCAGCCGCCACCTGTGGCTGTGGCAGCCCGATGCGGTGCAGGCCGCTGCGCTGGCGCGCGATGCGCTGCGCCACGGCTGGACGGTGACCGCGGTGGCCGGCCCCGATGCATTGCTGCAACGGCTGGCGCGCGATGCGGCGGGCGACTCACCGCCCGATGTGCTGCTGCTGTTTCCGGGTGCGGACACGCCGGCCGACCTGCTGCGCCAGGTGCGGCGCGCCCTGCCCGCGCGCACGCTGGCCGTGGCGGCGGTGGAAACCGGCTCCTTGTGGCTGGGCCAGCCCGACGCCCTGCCCGGCTACCAGCTGGCCTGCCACCCGCTGTCGGCGGCCGACTGGCAGGCCTGGGACCAGCTGCTGCGCCAGCCCACGCCCCGCCCGGCGCACGGCCGGGCCCCCGTGCCGGTACCGCCAGCGCGTGTGCTGGTGGCCCAGCACGACGACGTGGCGCGCTGCCTGACCCAATCGCTGCTGCAGGCCATGGGCCATGAGGTGCATGCCGCCCGCGACGCGGTGCAGGCGCTGGACGAGTGCCTGCGGGTGGCCCCGGCGGTGCTGCTGCTGGACCCCGCCATGCCCGGCGTGCACGGCGATGGGTTGGTGCAGCGGCTGCGCACGCTGCAGCGCACCGGTCTGGCCGCGCCGTGCCGCATCGTGCTGCACGCATCGGTGCAGGAAGGTGCAGCGGCCTTCGCGGCCTGGGGCGACGAGGTGGACGGCTTCGTGCCCCAGCCGGTGTCGCTGCTGGCCCTGGGCAGCGAAATGCGGCGCTGGTGCACCGCCTACCTGCACTGAGCCGCCGCCCCGTGGCGAGCGCTGACTTTGCAGCAGAGCCGCGCCGGGTTTACGGCAAAAGTGGCCAATGCCCAGCGTCTCTGCGAGGCGGGACCGCTCGTGGGGTGGGCCCCGGCGGCCCCTCGCAAGCCGACGACCCCTAGGCGCCCGGTCTTTGGGTGACAACCAGTAAGCAAAAACCCTCGACAGGCATCCACCTTGCATGGGTCCGGGCATGAACATCCAGCCCACCCTCTCGCCTGCCATTCATCCCGCTGTCGTGCAGAACGCGTCGGAGCCCGGCTCCAACGGCACGAACGACTGGATGACCGACGGACTTCGCGGTGCCATCGAGCGTGTGAACGCCTGGCACTGGCAGCATGAGCAGCAGCGCCTTCAGTCGCTGGCCGTGCCGGCCGACACCGACGATCTCCTCTAACGCTACCGGTCGTCGAACAGTTCGCGAAGCCGGTCGAAATCCACCGGCTTCGTCAGGTGCGCATCGAATCCTGACTGCAGCGCCTGCCGGGTGCTGGTGGCCATGCCGTAGCCCGACAGGGCGATGAGCCGGCCCGCATAACCCGCGGCGCGGCTCTGCCGGGCCACGTCGAAGCCGGTGATCTTGGGTAGCCCGAGGTCCACCACCGCCACCTCGGGCAGCTGCGACAGCAGCAGGGCCAGGCCCTGCTCGCCGTCGTTGGCCGTGCTCACGCGGTGACCGTCCAGCTCCAGCACCGCCTTCAGCGCCTGCAGCGCGTCGTCGTTGTCTTCCACCAGCAGCACGGTGCGCCCGCGCAGCTGGCTGGGCCGGCCTCGGCTGTCGGCCGGCGGCGGTGAAGGGATGCGTGGCAGCCGCACGCGGAACACGCTGCCGCCGCCTTCGCCGTCTCTGGCGTCCGGCCCCGCGCCGTCCCCGGCGCCCTCTGCCGCGCTTTCGGCGGCCACGCTGCCGCCGTGCAGCTCCACCAGCCGCTTGACCAGCGTCAGCCCCACGCCCAGGCCACCGGCGCGCCGGTCGAGCGAGCGCTCGCCCTGGACGAAGAGGTCGAAGGCCCGCGTCAGCAGGTGCGGCGGAATGCCCACGCCGTCGTCGCGCACCTCTAGCAGCACCTGCTCGCCATCGGGCACCACCTTCACCTGCACATGGCCGCCGGGCGGCGTGTACTTCAGCGCATTGGTCAGCAGGTTGCCGGCCACCTGCTCGATGCGGGTGCTGTCGGCGTCCACCCAGGCTTCCTGCAGCTCGGTGGTCAGGGTGTGCTCGCGGGTGTCGCCCGACAGCCGCATGGTGGACACCAGCGACGCCACCAGCTTGGCCAGGTCCAGCGGCCGGCGTTCCAGCACCACCTTGCCGGAAGCCACACGCGCCATGTCCAGCAGGTCGTCCATCAAGTGGGCCAGGTGCCGCGTCTGGCGGCTGATGATGTGGCGCGCATCGTCGGCCCGCTCGCCACCGCCGCCCACCAGCTTGAGCACCTCCACCGCGGAAGCGACGGCATTGAGCGGGTTGCGCAGCTCATGGCCCAGCATGGCCAGGAACTCGTCCTTGGCCTGGTTGGCCTGCTCGGCCTCGCGCCGGGCCGCCTGTTCACGCGCCACCAGCGCCGTGCGCTCGCGGTCGGTGTCCAGCAGCCGGGCCTCGGCCCGCTTGCGGTCGGTGATGTCCAGCAGCGCGGCAATGGCCCCGCGCGACTGGCCATCGGTGTCCAGCAGCGGCACCGTCTGCATGATGACGAAGCGCGCGGGCCCCGGGCCGGCGCGCAGCTCCAGTTCGGCCGCCGGCACCGGCGCACCGGTGCGGGCAGCCACGGCCAGCGGCAGTTCATGGCGGGCCAGCACGCGGCCGTCCTGCAGCACCTGCAGCTCCTGGCGCGGCGCGTCGGCTTCGCCCGCCGGGCGGCGCAGCATCTCGTCGAGCGCGCGGTTGCGCAGCACCTTGCGGCATTGGGGGTCCTGCGCAAAGGCCAGGCCGATGGGGCTGCCGCGGAACAGCGCCTCGAACTCGTCGGCCTGGCGCTGCAGCCGCAGCCGGGCGGCGGCTTCTTCCTGCCGGGCCGAGACGACAGCGTCCCGCAGCGCGGCAATTTCGCGCACCGGGGCGGCGGACTGCGGGCCGTCGGGCGCCAGGCCGCCACCCGCCCCCAGGGCCTGCAGCGGCTGGGTGACACGCCGAGCCATCCACAGCGCCAGCGTCACGCCCAGCAGCAGGCACAGCGCGGCGGTGCCCACGGCGGTGTACAGCGCCCGTCGGTGCTGCCGCTCGATCGGCCCGGCCAGCACGCCCACGGCCACGCGCCACGGGGTGCTGCCCACCGCATGCCAGGCCACGTAGGTGGGCTCGCCTTCCAGCAGCAGGGTGCGGTGCACGCCCGAGGCCCGCTGGCCCATGGAGGCCACCGCGGCCGCCGGCAGCTGGCGGCCCACGTACTGCTCCGGCGCCGTGCTGCGGGCAATGATGCGGTGCCGGCCATCGAACACTGACGCATAACCGCCTTCCAGCTCGCCCCCCCGGCGCAGCATGGCCTGCCAGTGCGCCACGTCGATCCAGGCGGCCAGTCGGTGGCCGCCTTCCAGCGCCACGCTCAGCACCACGGCGCGCCGCCCGTCCCGCTCCACCATGTTGGAGACATGCAGCGCCGGCAGCGTGGCCGGCGACACCTCTGCCGGCAGCGGCCAGGGCTGGCCGGCCAGTGCCAGCAGCACCTGGCCTTGCGGATCGGCGATGAACAGCGACTGCCAGCTGGGCCGCAGCCGGGTTCGCTGAGACAGCTGCCGGCCCAGCGCCTCCACCGTGCCCTCGGGCGCGTCGTCGGCCAGCAGCATCAAGGTGTCCAGCGAGGCCACCAGCTCGCGGTCGATGCCATCGGCCATCACGACCGCGGTGCGGCGCAGCTGGTCGTTCAGGCGCTCGGTCTGCGCGCGGGCATCGCGCAGGATCTGCAGCGACATGAACAAGGCCATCGGCACGCTGGCCAGCAGCATCATGGCCACCAGGTACGAGCGCAGCGAGGCCACCGGCCAACGAAGGGTCATGGGCAATGGGCGAGTGAGCGTTCAAGAGGGCTGCATCAGGGCGCTGCCAACGGCAATCGGCATGCCGCGACATGCAGTCATGACAAGTTGTTTCAACACGCCCCTACCGGCGTGGCGCTTGTAAACGAAGCGCTTATGCTGCTTGCCCCGAGGGTTGGCACACAGCGGCCAGCGGCCCTTCTTTTTACTTTTCCAAGCAGTACCGGAGGAGTCTCCTGATGAGCCACGCCCTGATCGTTGAAGACGACGCGGACGCGGCACGCATGATGGCAGCGTTGGTTGCCGAACAGCAATTCAGCGTGGCCACCGCGGGATCGTTGCGCGATGCCCGCCGCCAGCTTGCGTTGCAAAGGCCGGACGTCGTCCTGCTCGATCTGCAGCTGCCCGATGGCAGCGGCATGGACCTGTTTGAAACACCCGACCTGATCAGGCACTCGGAGGTGGTGCTGATCACCGGGCATGCCAGCCTGGAAACCTCGATCCAGGCGCTGCGCTTCGGCGCGGCCGACTACATCACCAAGCCCATCAGCAAGCGGCAGCTGCAAGGCATTCTGTCGCGCGTGATGCGGCCCGATGCGCTGCAGGCCGAGATCGGCCAGATGGAAGCCGAATGGGCGCGCAGCGGCCACTTCGGCCACCTGTGGGGCCGCAGTGCGGCCATGCAGCGGGTGTACCGGCAGATCGCGCGGGTGGCTGTGACGTCGATCAGCGTGTTCGTCACCGGCGAAAGCGGCACCGGCAAGGAAGTGGTGGCCCGCTCGGTGCACGACCTGAGCCGCCGGCGCGCGCGGCCGTTTCTGGCCGTGAACTGCGGCGCCATCTCGCCCAACCTGATCGAGAGCGAGATCTTCGGCCACGAGAAAGGCAGCTTCACCGGGGCCGACACGCAGCACCAGGGCTTCTTCGAGCGGGCGCACGGCGGCACGCTGTTCCTCGACGAGATCACCGAGATGCCGATCGAGCTGCAGGTCAAGCTGCTGCGGGTGCTGGAGACCGGCACCTTCATGCGCGTGGGCTCCACCCAGCTGCGCGAGGCCGACGTGCGCGTGATCGCCGCCACCAACCGCGCGCCCGAGCTGGCGGTGGCCGACCACAAGCTGCGCGAAGACCTGTTCTACCGCCTGAACGTGTTCCCGATCGAGCTGCCGCCGCTGCGCGAGCGGCGCGAGGACGTGCCGTTGCTGGCCGAGCACTTCCTGGCCGGCGTGTGCCAGCGCGAGGGGCAGGTGCGCCGCTTCACGCCGCAGGCCCTGCAGGCGCTGCAGGCCTACCGCTGGCCAGGCAACGTGCGCGAGCTGCGCAACGTGGTGCAGCGGGTGTACGTGATGGCCGATGGCGACGACATCGGCAGCGAATGGCTGCCGCGCGACAGCGGCGTGCCGGTGAGCGTGGCAGCCGCGGCCGAGGGCGGCGGCCAAGGCGCTTCGGCGCCTTCGCTGACGCTGCCGCTGGGCACCTCGATGGCCGAGGCCGAACGCCAGCTGATCCTGGCCACCTTCAAGCACTTCAACCACCACAAGGAGCGCACCGCCGCGGCCTTGGGCGTGAGCATGAAGACGCTGTACAACCGCCTGAAGGAATACGCCCGCGAGGACGAATCGGCGGTGGCCACCGACCTGGCCGATCCGCCCACCAGCGGAGCCTGAAGTCCCCGCTGTCGGTCAGCCGCCCGCGGCCTTGCGCCGCGTGGCCGGCTCGATGCGCAGCGCCTGCCGGTACTTGGTGACCGTGCGCCGCGCCACCCGCAGGCCCTGCTGCCACAGCAGCTGGGTGATCTCGGTGTCCGACAGCGGGTGACTGGCCTTTTCGTCCGCGATGATGTCGCGCACCAGGCCGCGGATGGCGGTGGGCGAGAGTGCCGCGCCGCTGGGCATCACCATCGCGCGCGAGAAGAAGTGCTTGAGCTCGAACACGCCGGCTGGCGTGGCGATGTACTTGTTGCTGGTGACGCGCGAGACGGTGGACTCATGCACGCCCACGGCCTCGGCGATTTCCTTCAGGCCCAGCGGCTTCATCGCCATCTCGCCGTAGTCGAGGAAGTGGTGCTGGCGGTCGATCACCGCCTGGGCCACCGCCACGATGGTGGAAAAGCGCTGCTCCACGTTGCGCACGGTCCAGCGCGCTTCCTGCAGGTGGCTGGCCAGGTCGGGGCAGGGTGCGCCGCGGTGGCGCTGGAACAGCTCCACCACCGTGGTGTTGAGCCGCAGACGCGGCACCACCGCCGGGTTGAGCACCGCCACCCAGCGGCCACGGTAGCGGCGGGCGATGACGTCGGGCGTCACGTAGTGCACCGGCGGCGCACCGAAGCGCCAGCCCGGCCGCGGATCGAAGCGGCGGATGCGGGCACAGGCCGCTTCCACCTCGGCCAGCGCAAAGCCCAGCCGGTGCGCCAGCGTTTCGCAATCGCGCGTGCCCAGCAGCCGCAGCTGCTCGCCGATGATGCGGCGGGCCAGAGCCCGCTGGTGCGCATCCTCGATCTCGCCGGTCTGCAGCAGCAGGCACTCCTGCACCGTGCGGGCGCCCACGCCGGCCGGGTCCAGCGACTGCACGCGGCGCACGGCGATGCGCACCTCTTCGTCGGTGGCGGGCGGGTCCAGCGCATCGTCGGCCGTCAGCTCGAAGGGGTCGGCGCGCAGGTAGCCGTCGTCGTCCAGCAGCTCGACCACGGCCTTGGCCAGGGCCATGTCGCGCTCACCCAGCGGCAGCAGGTTGAGCTGGCCGTGCAGGTGGGTGTTCAGGCCC
>CAKZXL010000810.1 GCA_937883885.1 uncultured Aquincola sp.
AGGGCGCCAAGCTGCTGTACCCGCCGGTGCAGGCGCCTTACCCGCCCCTCTTCTTCGGCGGTTCGTCGCCCGAGGCGCATGAGCTGGCCGCGCAGCAGCTGGACACCTACCTGACCTGGGGCGAGCCGCCGGCCGCGGTGGCCGCCAAGGTGGCCGACATCCGCGAACGCGCCGCCCGCCACGGCCGCACGCTGACCTACGGCATCCGGCTGCACGTGATCGTGCGCGAAACCGAGGACGAAGCCTGGGCCGCCGCGCGCGACCTGGTCAAACATCTGGACCCGGCCACCGTGGCCGCGGCGCAGAAGAAGTTCGCCAGCATGGACAGCGAAGGCCAGCGCCGCATGGCCGCGCTGCACGGCGGCCGGTTCGACCCGACCGACATCCGCAAGGGTCTGGAGGTGTATCCGCACCTGTGGGCCGGCGTGGGCCTGGTGCGCGGTGGTGCCGGCACTGCGCTGGTGGGCAACCCGCAGCAGGTGGCGGCGCTGATCAAGGAATACGCCGACCTGGGGCTGGAGTACTTCGTGCTGTCGGGCTACCCGCACCTGGAAGAGGCCTACCGCTTTGCCGAGCTGGTGTTCCCGCTGCTGCCGCTGCAGCTGCGTGAGAAGCTGGTGCAGCCGCAGCTCACCGGCCCCTTCGGCGAGATCGTGGCCAACAGCATCGTGCCGCGCGCGGCCTCGGTGAGCTGAGATGGCGGCCGCTTCACGTTCGCTGCGCAGCGCCGCGCCCTGGGTGGTGCCGGTGCTGGTGATCCTGGGCTGGCAGGCGGCCTCGTCGCTGGGCTGGCTGTCCACCCGCGTGCTGCCCGAGCCGTGGGCCGTGGTCAAGGCCTTCTTCACGCTCGCCCAGTCGGGCGAGCTGTGGACCCATGTGGCCGTGAGTACCCGCCGCGCCGCGCTGGGCTTTGCCATCGGCGGCGGCCTGGGGCTGCTGCTGGGCTTGCTCACCGGCAGCTTCAAGGCGGCCGAAACGCTGCTGGACTCCACGCTGCAGATGGTGCGCAACATCCCGGCCCTGGCGTTGATTCCGCTGGTCATCCTGTGGTTCGGCATCGACGAGACGGCCAAGCTGTTTCTCGTGTCGCTGGGGGTGTTCTTCCCGATCTACCTCAACACCTTCCACGGCATCCGGTCAGTGGACAAGGGGCTGATCGAGATGGCCCGCAGCTACGGCCTGCGCGGCTGGCCCTTGTATAGGCAAGTGATCCTGCCGGGTGCCTTGCCCTCCATCCTGGTGGGCGTGCGCTTCAGCCTGGGCCTGACCTGGGTGCTGCTGATCGTGGCCGAGACCATCTCAGCCCAGGCCGGCATCGGCTACCTGACGATGAACGCCCGCGAGTTTTTGCAGACCGACGTGGTGCTGGTGGGCATCCTGTTGTATGCGCTGCTGGGCAAACTGGCCGACCTGCTGGCCAAGGGCCTGGAGCGCTGGTGGCTGCGCTGGCACCCCGGCTACCAACCCGCCTGACCGGGCGGACCCATGAGAACGACGACGATGGTGCACCCCTTCCTGTTCGACATCGACGGCACGGCCGCGCTGGAACACCCGGCCACGGCGCGGCCGCAGGCCGCCCCCGCGCCACTGCGGCGCAGCGTGCCCAGCGCGCCCCGCGGGCTGGACCTGCAGCTGCGCGGCGTGGGCAAGCGCTACGGCGAGCGCACGGTGCTGCACGAGATCGACCTGGACATCCGCCCCGGCGAGTTCGTGGCCATCGTGGGCCGCAGCGGCTGCGGCAAGAGCACGCTGCTGCGGCTGCTGGCCCAGCTGGAAGCCCCCAGCAGCGGGCAGATCCA
>CAKZXL010000811.1 GCA_937883885.1 uncultured Aquincola sp.
ATGCTGCGGCTGCCAGCCGGCCAGCAGCTTGTCCAGCGCCGCCGCATCACGCTCGCGCATGCGGGCATGCAGGCGGATCTGTTCGGCCTGGCGGCCGGCGGTCAGCGCGCCGCCCTTGCCCACCAGGCGGGCCTGGTCGTCGACCAGCGCCTGGGCCTGCGCCGGCTGCACGAAGCGCGAGGCCGAGCCCGGCAGCAGGTACTGCCGGCCCTGGATGCCGGTGAGCTTCTCGTACTCGGGCCAGTGGTCCAGCACATGGCGGTAGGCCACTTCGCCCAGCGGCGCCAGCTCACCGGCCATCGACGGGATGGCCGACGCCACGTTGGGCGCGGTGATGCCCGACAGTGCTGCGCTGAGCAGTCGGCGCAGCTGCGCTTCGTCGGTGCCCGAGGCCAGGGCCCGCGCATAGGTCCAGCGGTCTTCGTCGCTGGTGGCCTGCTGCAGCCGCTGCAGCAGCTGCGCAAAGCGCTCGCCATCAGCCTGCGTGCCCACCGCACCGATCACACCGCTGCGGATGGCCGCGGGCAGCGGCTGGGTGCCGGCCACATCGGCATCGAAGCGCTGGCGCGCTTCGGCCAGCACCTGCGCATCGCCGAACATGGCCAGCTGGCGGATCAGCTGGTTGCGCAGCGCCCGCGGCTCGGAGCCTTCACCTTCGGCGGGCGTCCAGCCCAGGCGTGCCAGCTCGGGCGCCAGCAGCGCACGCGCGGCCTCGCGAAGAGGGGCCTGCACCGGCAGGCCGGCCATCACCGCGTCCAGCTCCTGCAGGCCGCGCATGGCCATGGTCAGCAGCGCGGCGCGGCTGTCGTCCTGCACCTGCGGCGCGGCGGCCAGCAGGCCGAACCAGCCGGCCAGCGGCGTGGCGCCGGTGCGGGCCAGCGCCAGTGCATCTGCCATCACCGTGACCCGGTCGGCCGGTGCCAGCGTGGGCAGGGCCCGCGCCAGCGCCTGCAGCTGGGCCGGGCTGTACTGCACGCGGTAGAAGCCCCGGCCGCCCGCATTGGCCACCAGCGGCTCTTCGCTGCAGCCGGGCAGGCGCAGCGTGCGCTGCGGCTGGTCCAGCATCACCGTCTGCACATCGCTGCCGCGCGCCAGCCGCACCGGGATGTGCCAGGTGCGCTGCATGCGGTCGGCCGCGCC
This sequence comes from uncultured Aquincola sp., assembly GCA_937883885.1. Next base: position 1,141 of record CAKZXL010000811.1, read on the forward strand.
GGTGACAAAGCGGCGCTGCGACAGCGTCACCTCGGTCTGGCCGCGGCTGCAGCGGCTGGCCAGTTGCACCACCGGAAAGCCGCGCTGGTCGGTCCAGCTGGCGGCCACGCGGCGCACGTCGCGGCCGGCCGCCTGGCCGATGTGGTGCCACAGGTCACCGGCGGTGGCATTGCTGTACTGGCGGTCGGCCATGTAGGCGGCCAGGCCCTTCTGGAACACCTCGGGGCCCAGCCACTGCTCGATCATCGACAGCACCGCGCCGCCCTTGGCATAGGTGATGTTGTCGAACACGTCCCACACGGCCTGTTCGTCCACCCGGCCCGAGCGGATGGCGCGCGTGGCCTGGCCGCTGTCTTCGTCCATCGCTTCTTCCACCCAGCCGCGTTCGCGCAGGCGCACCTGCCACTCGGGGTGGAAGTGGTCGGAGGTGCGGGTGGCCATCCAGGTGGCAAAGGCTTCGTTCAGCCAGATCTCTTCCCATGAAGCGGCGGTGACCAGGTTGCCGAACCACTGGTGCGCGATCTCGTGCGCCAGCAGGCCGAACACGCGGCGCTGGGTGTCGGGGTTGCTGCGCGCGGGGTCGAACAGCAGGCCGCTTTCGGCGTAGGAGATCAGGCCCCAGTCTTCCATCGCGCCCCAGCGGGTGCTGGGCACCGCATGCTGGTCGAGCTTGGGCAGCGCGTAGGGCACGCCGAAGTAGTCGGCATAGTGGCCCATCAGCTGCTCGGTGGCCTGCAGCGCAAAGCGGGCCTGCTCACGCTTGCCCGGCGCGGTGAGGATGCGCAGCGGCAGCGTGCCGGCGCTGCCTTCCAGCATGTCGAAGTGGCCGATGGTGAAGGCCAGCAGGTAGCTGGGCATCGGCGGCGTGGGCGCAAAGCGGTGCAGCACGTGGCCATCGGCTTCAGGCTGCTGTGATTGCTGCGGCATGTTGGCCACCACCTGCTGGCCGGCCGGTGCACGCACGCTCAGCTCGAAGCTGGCGCGGAACACCGGCTCGTCGAACACCGGCAGCACGCTGCGGGCGTAGATGGCTTCCAGCTGCGTGGCCAGCGTGCGGGCCATCGGTGCATCGGGCGCGGCGGTGATGTCGCGGTACTCGGCGCGGTACAGGCCCTGGCCGGTCTTCTGCACCACGCCGGTGTAGTCGATCTCGAGGCGCTGGCTGCCGGTGGCAATGGGTTTGCCGTCTTCGGGCACCAGGCGCCAGGTCTGGCGTGCTTCGTCGGGCAGCACCTTCATCGGGCGCAGGCCGCTGGCGTCGCTCAGCATCGCGCCGCTGGCCTGCAGCTGGTGGGCATTGAGCACGATGGCGTCGGTGGGCTTGCGCACGTCCACCACGATGGTCACTTCACCGCGGAAGTCGTCGCGGGCCGGGTCGGCGTCGATCAGCAGCTGGTAGTGCGTGGGCACCACCTGCTTGCTCAGGCGGCCCGGCGTGGCCGCAAAGTCGAAGCGGGCCTGGGCCTGGGCGGGCAGGCTGGGCGCAAGCCCGGCCAGCAGGGCCAGGGCCAGCAGGCCCGCGGCAGCAAAAGAGGGGCGGGCGGCAACGGCAGACGTCATTGCAGTTCCTGGAGCAAGGCGCATGGATCGATCCACTTTAGCGGCCCCCTGCGCGGCGGCTGCCCCTAGCTCTGCAGCCGTGACGTTTGTTCACAACTTACCCTCTGGCGGGCGTGCCGCCTTCCGGCCCATGGGGGATGTGGCCGCGCCCTTGGCCCGACACCATCGCACCGTCTTGAAGGATGGAGAAGACGTTGTCGCCACCACTGCCCCCGCTGATGAAGCTGCACACCGCGCTGGGCGATGCGCTGCTGTTCAAGCGCCTGCAGGCGCGCGAGGCGCTGGGCGAGCTGTTCGAGTTCGAGGTGGAGGCGCTGTCCAGCAACCCGTCGCTGGCCCCGGTGGATCTGCTGGGCCAGCCCGCCAGCGTGACGCTGCAGCGGGCCGATGGCGAGGACCGTTGCTTCCAGGGCCTGGTGGCCGAGATGGGCCTGCTGGGCGAGGCAGGCCAAGACCGCTTCAGCTACCGGCTGGTGCTGCGGCCCGCGCTGTGGCTGCTCACCCGCCGGGCCGACACGCGCATCTTCCAGGCCTTGTCGGTGCCCGACATCCTGAAGCAGGTGCTGGAGCCGTTTGCGGTGGACGTGGACTTCCAGCTCACCGGCCGCTATGCGCCGGTGGACTACTGCGTGCAATACCGCGAGACCGACTTCGCCTTCATCAGCCGCCTGATGGAGAAGGAAGGCATCTACTACTTCTTCCGGCATGAGGCGCAGCGCCACACGTTGGTGGTGGTGGATGCGCCCGGCGCCCATGTGCCGTGTGAAGGCGGCCACCAGTTCGTCTACCGCGAGACGGCCGACGACGCCACCGACCTGGAGCCCATCACCCACTGGCGCGTAAGCCAGCGGGTGCAGCCGCAGCGGGTGGCCCTGACCGACTACGACTTCACCAAGCCCGACGTGTCGCTGCAGGCCGAGGCGCATGCCGGCAGCAGTGCGCCGCAGCCGGCCGGCCTGCCGCCGCTGGAGATCTACGACTACCCCTGTGACTACGGCAGCAAGGCCGAAGGCGAGCACCATGCCGGCGTGCGGCAGCAGGCCTTCGATGCCCGGGTGCTGCAGGTGCAGGGCGAAGGGCTGATGCGCACGCTGGCCGTGGGCGGCCGCTTCGAGCTGGCCGAGCATCCGC
>CAKZXL010000812.1 GCA_937883885.1 uncultured Aquincola sp.
CCAGTCGGCAGGGTGCTGCTCGCTCCAGCCCGGCTGCGGCCGGCTGAGCTGCAGCGGCGCGCCAGCGGTGCCCAGCACGCGGTGCTGCGCATCCAGCAGCAGCGCCTTCACTTCCGAGGTGCCGTAATCCAGACCGAGAAACATGCGGGGATGCTAGTGGGCGCCAGCGGCGATGATCGATACCCTCTTGCCCATAACTTCAACCCTGCTGTTGCCATGACCTACCGACAAACCCGCATTGCCACCCTCGCCTGCTGCCTGATGGGCGCCGCCTTTTTCGCCCAGGCCCAGGCCGACCTGGCCGCCACCGCCGCCAAGGAAAAGGGCGCGGTGGTGCTGCCCAGCGGCCTGGTGTTCCAGTCCCTCAAGGAAGGCACCGGCCGCACGCCCGCCGCCACCGACACCGTGCGCGTGCACTACCGCGGCGTGCTGGCCGACGGCAAGGAGTTCGACAGCTCCATCGCCCGCGGTCAGCCGGCCGAGTTCCCGCTCAACCGCGTGATCCCCTGCTGGACCGAAGGCGTGCAGCGCATCAAGGTGGGCGGCAAGGCCAGGCTCACCTGCCCGCCGGGCATCGCCTACGGCTCGCGCGGGGCCGGCGGCGCAGTGCCGCCCAACGCCACGCTGCAGTTCGAGGTGGAACTGCTGGGCATCGCCGGCAAGTAAGGCAGCGCATGACCGGCCCGCACGACGACGACACCCCGCCCTGGCTGGACCCGACGCGCCTGCTGCACGGCGACGCCGGCCTCAGCGACGACAGCGCGGTGAGCCCGCCCATCCACTACAGCGCCACCTTCAAGGCGCGTGATGCGGCCGAGTTCGCCGAGATGGCCCGCACGCCGCGCCACGCGGCCTACTACACCCGCTACGGCAACCCGACGCACGAGCGGGTGGCCGCCATCCTGGCGGCGCTGGAAGGCACCGAGACGGCGATGCTCACCGCCTCGGGCATGGGCGCCATCAGCACCACGGTGCTGGCGCTGGTGCAGGCCGGCGACCATGTGGTGGCCCAGGGCCGGCACTACATGAGCACCGCCAAGCTGTTCGACGAAGTGCTGCCGCGCTTCGGCGTGCAGGTGACGATCGTCGAGCAGACCGACCTGGCCGCGCTGGAAGCCGCGCTGCGGCCCGAGACGCGGCTGATCATGCTGGAAAGCCCGGCCAACCCCACGCTGGTGCTGACCGACCTGGCCGCGGTGGCGGCACTGGCGCGGCCACGCGGCATCCTCACCATCGCCGACAACACCTTCGCTTCGCCCATCAACCAGAAGCCGCATGCGCTGGGCATCGACGTGGTGGTGCACAGCGCCACCAAATCGCTGGGCGGCCACCACGACCTGACGGCCGGCGCGGTGTGCTGCAGCCAGACGCTGGCCGAGCGCATCTGGCCGATGCACATCACGCTGGGTTCGGTGCTGTCGCCGATGGACGCCTGGCTGCTGCTGCGCGGCCTGCGCACGCTGGCCGTGCGCATGGAGCGCATGAACGCCAATGCGCTGGCGCTGGCGCAGTGGCTGGAGCAGCAGCCGCAGGTGGAACGGGTGTGGTACCCCGGCCTGCCCAGCCACCCGCAGCATGCGCTGGCGCAGCGGCAGATGCAGCAGGGCCACGGCCCGGTGGTGGCGCTGGCGCTGCGGGGCGGCTACGAACAGACCAGCCGCTTCGTCGCCTCATTGCAATTGGCCACCCATGCGGTGAGCCTGGGCGGCGTGGAAACCTTGATCGTGCATGCCGCCGCGATGTGGGGCGGGCTGATGAGCGAGGCTCAGATGGCCACCACCGGCATCCAGCCCAACTTCGTGCGGCTGGCCGTGGGCCTGGAACACATCGACGACCTGAAGCGCGACTTCAGCCGCGCCTTGCAGCAAGTGTGACCGTCAGCCGATCACCGCGCGGCCGACGTACGACAGCACCACCACGACGCCGGCGATCGCGGCGATCACCCAGTTCGGCACGCGGCCGTGAGGGGCGGGGGGCAGGTGGCGGCGGGGGTCGTTCATGATGGTTGTTCCGCGGAATGGCAGGCACTGGATGGGGCACCGTATCGGGCCCTTCGTGGCTGAAGCGAGCTTCATGCCACGCAGCCACAACGCCAGGGTACGACGCCCGGTGGTCAGGCCAAACCCGTCAATGCGGCCAAAAACACCGGCAGAACGCGCCGTGGCGGCGGCACCGATACCATGCGGCCCATGCCCGCCACCGCCCCCCAAGACCGCCCCCACTGGCAACGCCTGCTGTGGCTGGCCGCGGGCGGGCTGAGCCTGCTGACCGGCTTCATCGGCCTGCTGCTGCCGCTGTTGCCCACCGTGCCCTTCGTGCTGCTGGCGGCGTTCTGCTTTTCCAAGGGCAGTGAGCGCTGTGAGCGCTGGATCTGCGAGCACCGCCACTTCGGCCCCATGGTGCTGAACTGGCGCGCCCACCGCGCGGTGCCGCTGCGCGCCAAGTGGATCGCCACGGTGATGATGTCCATCAGCAGCATCGGCGCGCTGTTCATCGTGCCCATGCCCTGGGGCGCGGCGCCAGGGGTCTGTTGCGCCGCGGTGGCCGCATGGATGTGGACGCTGCCGCACGGGCCGGCCGGCGGCACGCCTCCGCAGCTTTGAGGATTCGCCCCGTGGGTCTGCGGGGCTAGCGTGGCGGCCTCCCGGCGCTTGTGCCGGGTTCCATGCACGCAGGAGGCCCCCGCCATGTGCACACCCGCATCCCTGAACCTGCTGGCCCGCGCCAGCGCGCTGCTCGTCGCCAGCCTGTGCGGCCCGGCTGCTCAGGCCGCCGTGTCGGTCGGCGGCGACTTTTTCCTGCAAGGGGGCGGCAGCATCGGCCCCGGCGACACCAGCCTGCCGCAGTCGCGCCTGGGCCTGGGCGCCAGCGGCGGCATCGGCCGGCTCGACGTGGACGGCGGCAGCTTCCTGCAGCTGGCCAACATCTACTTCGACCAGGGCCGCAGCCTGATCGACGGGGCCGGCAGCCGGCTGCTGCTCACCGGCGATGGCTCGGTGCAGACCGGCTACCAGCGGCTGAGCCTGGGCAACAACGCCGGCCGCAGCGCCGCGCTCACCGTGAGCAACGGCGGTCTGCTCGACACCAGCACCCAGCTCTCGGGCTGCCTGGCGGCCTTTCACTATTGCGACACCTACGTGGGCAGCCGCGCCGGCGCCAATGCCGAGTTCACCGTCACCGGCGCAGGCTCGGTGGCCCGCATCGGCAGCAGCCTGTACGTGGGCCACCCGGGCCTCTTCGTCAGCGACCAGGGCGAGGTGTTCGGCCGCCAGGCCGCCACCGTAACGGCGCTGGTGCAGGTGCTGGACGGCGGCACGCTGTCCACCGACCGCGCCCAGGTGGGCACCGCGCAGTGGGACACCTTCAACACCGGCAGCGAACGCAGCAGCAGCCGCGTGCTGGTCAGCGGCGCCCAATCGCGCTGGCTGGTCAATGGCGGCATGGCCTGGAATGCCGACAGCCAGGCGGGCGAGATGCAGGGCGCCACCGTGAGCACCGCCGCGGACCGGCTGGCCGTGGCCACGATCGACATCGAGCAAGGCGGCGTGATGCGCTTTGCGCACGTGACCGACCGACAGGCGGTGCTCAACCTCACCACCAACGGCGGCCGCACCGACATGACGGTGCACGGCGCCGGCTCGGCCATCCGCTTCGACGGCAGCGACGGCATCCTGCAGGTGGGGCGGCGGCTGGGCAGCGGGCGGCTGCAGCTGGTGGAAGGCGGGCAGGCCACCGGCCTGTACTACACCTCGGTCGGGCGCGATGGCTCCTTCGGTGAGCTGCTGGTCGATGGCACGGGATCGCTGCTGCGCATGGATGCGATCGCGACCCGGGCCGCGGTCGGCAACGGCTTCGGCCTGTCGCCCGGACTGGACGTCGGGCGCAACGGCACGGGCAGCGTCACCGTCTCGGGCGGCGGTCGCATCGAGGTGGTGGGCAGCACGGGCGTGCCCTATTCGCCCAGCGTGTCGGTGGCACGGGACGTGGGCTCCAGCGGCCACCTCACCATCACCGGCGCCGGCTCGGTGCTGTCGGTCACCGCCGCCTCGGTGCTGCCGGGTGGCGGCGCGGCCGAGGCCTACAACCCGTGGCTGCGCATCGGCCGCGACGGCAACGGCACGCTGGACGTGCTGGCCGGCGGGCAGCTGCTGGTGGAAGGTGGGGCCGTCTCCACCGTCAGTGACCAGCGGGTCACCAGCCTGGTGATCGGCGGCAGCAGCGACACCGTGGGCGGTGGCAAGGGCATTGCCACCGTCAGCGGGGCCGGATCGCTGGTGAAGGTCAGCGGTTCGGACGCGGTGATCCACGTGGGCCTCGGCGCCAACTCGTTCGGCAGCCTGACGGTGAGCGACCAGGCCCGCGTGGCCACCACCTACATGGCGGTGGGCCGCAGCGGCGGCACCGGCCAATTGACGGTGGACAACGCCCGCGTCGAGCTGAGCGGCCAGTTCACCGGCGACACCGTCACCGGCGCGGTGATGGTGGTGGGCCGCTCGGGCGGCACCGGCACGCTGAACCTGCGCAACGGCGCCACGCTGCTGCTCAGCAACCCGGGCCACCTGGGCGCCAGCCTGTCGCTGGGCGGCAGCCGGGGGGGACCGGGCGGAGACGGCACGGTCAACCTCAGCGGTGGCTCGCTGATCAAGGTCGAGGCGGCGCCCGGCTTGGGCAGCGTCACCGTCGGCCGCGACGGCACCGGCCTGATGCGCGTGCGCGGCGCCAGCACCGTGGACGTGGGCGACGGCAACCTGCTGGTGGCGCGCAACAAGGGCTCGGACGGCACGCTGCTGGTCAGCGAAGGCAGCCAGGTGACGGCCGGCTGGGTGGGCGTGGGCCGCAACCGCGAGGGCGATACCGCGCTGGGCAGCGACGGCGGCACCGGCACCGTGGTGCTGACCAACAGCACCCTCACCGCGCCGCAGATCGTGGTGGGCACCAACGGCTTTCTGGGTGGCAGCGGCACCATCGTCGGCAACGTCGTCAACTACGGCATCTTCAGCCCGGGCAATTCACCGGGCACCGTCACCATCCAGGGCGACTACACCGCCGGCGCGGGCAGCCGCTTGATCCTGGAAGTGCAGGCCGACGGCCACGGCGGCTTTCTCACCGACCAGGTGCTGTTCGCCGGTGGCGGCCAGCTGGCGCTGGACGGGTTGAAGGTGGAGTTCCGCTTCCTGGGCAACACCAACCCCGACAGCTTCCGCAGCGCCGGCCTGTTCGACATCGACACCTTCCTGCACCGCACCGACGGCCTGGGTGGGCTGAGCGCGCTGCCCGACAGTGCGTTCGACCACGTGGCCTACAGCGCGCGCAGCGACGCCTACCGCTTCATCAACTTCGACTACAGCGCGGGCGTGGCGCCGCAGTTCACGCTGGCCCCGGCGGTGCCCGAGCCGGGCACCTGGGCCCTGATGCTGGCCGGCAGCGCGGTGCTGGGCTGGTTCGCGCGGCGGCGGCGGGCGGCCTGAGGCGCCGCTGCCGGGCCGCTCAAGCGGCGTCGTCGGCCGCGTCGCCGAAGGGCAGCTCCGGCTCCAGCGCCGCGCGCTCGGCCTCGATCTGCGCGCGGGTGCGGCGGGGCTCGGCGCGGCTGGCCGCGGCGGCGGCCTTTTGCGCGGCGCCGGCCAGCGACACCGCATCGCCCACGCCGGGGCGCGACAGGCTGCCCACGCGCACGCCCAGCAGGCGCAGCCGGCGGCTCAGGTCCACCCGCTTCAGGCACTGGCCGGCGGCCTGGCGGATCAACTGCGCATCGGCGGTGGGCGCGGGCAGCGTCAGGTCGCGGGTCACGGTCTTGAAGTCTTCGAAGCGCAGCTTGATGCCGATGGTGCGGCCCACCCAGCGCTTGCGCTGCAGGTCGTCGGCCACCCGATGCGCCAGGTCGGTGAAGATGGCCGACAGCGTGGCGCGGTCGCGCACCGCATGCAGGTCGCGGTCGAAGGTGGTTTCGCGGCTCATCGACACCGGCTCACTGTAGGTCACCACCGGCCGGTCGTCGATGCCGCGCGAAGCCCGGTACAGCCAGGCGCCGTAGCTGCGGCCGAAGTGCTCCAGCAGCCAGGCGGCTTCGCACTCGGCCAGCTGGCCCACGGTTTCCACGCCCAGCGACTTCAGCTTGGCATTGGCCTTGGGGCCGATGCCGTTGATGCTGCGCACCTTCAGGGGCCAGATGCGCGCCGGGATGTCGTCGGCCGTCAGCACCGTCAGGCCGTCGGGCTTGTCCAGCTCCGAGGCGATCTTGGACAGCAGCTTGTTGGGCGTGACCCCGATGGAGCAGCTGAGCCCGGTGGCCCGCTTGACGTTGTTGCGGATCTCCTGCGCCACCGCGCGCACGCCGCCAAAGGCGTCGTGGCCCACCGCCTCCTGCGTCCCGGGCACCTCGGTCAGGTCGATGTAGATCTCGTCGATGCCGCGGTCCTCGATCACCGGCGCCACCTCGGCCACCGCCTGCTTGAAGAGGCGCGAGTAGTGCCGATAGGCCTCGAAGTCGGTGGGCAGCAGGATGGCGTCGGGCGCCCGCTGCGCCGCTTTCATCAGCCCCATGCCCGAGTGCACGCCGTAGTCGCGCGCCGCATAGGTGGCGGTGGTGACCACGCCGCGGCCGGCATAGTGGCGCAGCGTGGCGAACTGGCGGCTGCCGTCGGCCAGCACTTCGGGCTGGTGCCGACGCCCGCCGCCGATGACCACCGGCAGGCCCTTGAGCTCCGGGTAGCGCAGCAGCTCCACCGATGCGTAGAACGCATCCATGTCGAGGTGGGCGATCCAGCGGCGTACGGC
>CAKZXL010000813.1 GCA_937883885.1 uncultured Aquincola sp.
CCCTCAAGTCCGTCGGAAGATGGCGCCGAGACTTCGGGAGCCCCGCATGATCCGATCCCTGTGGATCGCCAAGACCGGCATGGAAGCCCAGCAGATGCAGCTGGACAACGTGTCGCACAACCTGGCCAACGCTTCGACCAACGGCTACAAGCGCCAGCACGCCGTGTTCGAAGACTTGATGTACCAGAACCTGCGTCAGGCGGGCGCGGCCACGTCCGAGCAGTCTCAGCTGCCCACCGGCCTGCAGGTGGGCCTGGGCGTGCGCACGGTGGCCACCTCGCGCAGCTTCAGTCAGGGCAACCTGCAGCAGACGCAGAACAACCTGGACATCGCGGTCAAGGGCAACGGCTTCTTCCAGATCCAGATGCCCGACGGCACCACCGGCTACACCCGTGATGGTGCCTTCAAGGTCAATGCCAACGGCACGATGGTGACCAACAACGGCTACACGCTGCTGCCGGGCGTCACGCTGCCGGCCAATGCCACCGCCGTGACCATCGCGCAGGACGGCACCGTCAGTGCCACGGTGCCCGGCCAGGTGGCGCCGCAGAACCTGGGGCAGCTGCAGCTGGCCAACTTCATCAACCCGCCGGGGCTGGAGCCGCTGGGCGGCAACCTGTACGCCGAGACGGCCGCCTCGGGCACGCCCAACGTGGGCGCGCCGGGCACCGATTCGCTGGGCACGCTGCAGCAGGGTTTCGTGGAAACCAGCAACGTGAACGTGGTGGAAGAGCTGGTGGCCATGATCGCCACGCAGCGCGCCTACGAACTCAATTCCAAGGCCATCAGCACCTCCGACCAGATGCTGGCCAAGCTGGGGCAGCTGTGATGAAGCTCTTCGTGCGCACCTTCGCCCGCCTGGCCGTGCCGGCCGCCGCCCTGGCCGTGCTGGCCGGCTGCAGCACCGTCAACGACTACCGCGTGCCGCCGGTCGACATCAACGCGCCGCCGCCGGTGCTGCCGGTGGCCACGCCGCAGGCCGAGGCCAGCAACGGCGCCATCTACCAGGCCGTGGCCTACCGCCCGCTGTTCGAAGACCACCGCGCGCGCCTGCCGGGCGACGTGCTCACGGTGCAGATCACCGAGAAGATCAGCGCCAGCCAAAGCTCCAATAGCAGCATCGACAAGAAAAGCTCGGTGGACGCGGGCGTGAGCGCCATTCCGCTGATCTCGCCCAAGGCCCTGGCGCGCGCCAGCGCCACCGGCACCGGCACCAACAAGTTCGATGGCAAGGGCTCCACCGACGCCAGCAACGACTTCTCCGGCACCATCACCGCCATCGTCACCGGCGTGCTGCCCAACGGCCACCTGCTGATCAGCGGCGAAAAGCAGATCGGCGTCAATGCCAACGTCGACGTGCTGCGCTTCTCAGGCCAGGTCGATCCGCGCGCCATCCGCTCGGGCAACACGGTGCAAAGCACGCAGATCGCCAACGTGCGCGTGGAACACCGCGGCAAGGGCCAGCAGGCCGATGCGCAGGTGATGGGCTGGCTGGGCCGCATCTTCCTCAGCGTGATGCCCATCTGACGAACCCGACCCGATGCCCCAGACCATGATGCCCCTGACCGCCTTCCAAGACCGCAGCGGCCCGTTGGCCCACCGCGCAGACCGCGCAGACCGCGCCGAACGTGCCGTGCGCGCCGTCATCGCCCTGGCGGCCCTGGTGGCCAGCGCCGCGCTGTGGTGGCCTGCCAGCGCCAGCGCGGCCCGCATCAAGGAGGTGGCCTCGGTGCAGGGCGTGCGTGCCAACCAGCTGGTGGGCTATGGCCTGGTGGTGGGCCTGGACGGCACCGGCGACCAGACCACGCAGACGCCCTTCACCACCCAGAGCCTGAACGCCATGCTGCAGCAGATGGGCGTGACGGTGCCGCCCGGCACCACCATGCAGCTGAAGAACGTGGCCGCGGTGATGGTCACGGCCAGCCTGCCGGCCTTTGCGCAGCCGGGCCAGCAGATCGACGTCAACGTCTCGTCCATGGGCAATGCCAAGAGCCTGCGCGGCGGCACGCTGATCGCCACGCCGCTCAAGGGCGCCGACGGGCAGATCTATGCGCTGGCCCAGGGCAACCTGGTGGTGGGCGGCGCGGGCGCCTCGGCGGGCGGCTCCAAGGTGCAGATCAACCACCTGTCGGCCGGCCGCGTGCCCGAAGGCGCGACGGTGGAACGCGCGGTGGCTACGCCGCTGTCGCAGGCCGGCGACTTCATCCAGCTCGACCTCAACAGCGTGGACTTCGCCACCGCGCGCGAGGTGGCCAAGACGATCAACAAGGCCAAGGGTGAAGGCACCGCCCAGGCGCTGGACGGCCGCGTGGTGCGCGTGCGCACGCCGCCCGAAGCCAATGCCCGCGTGTCCTTCCTGGCCGACATCGAGAACCTCTCGTTCGACCTGGCCAAGCCGGCCGCCAAGGTGGTGCTCAATGCCCGCACCGGCTCCATCGTGATGAACGAGGCGGTGACGCTGTCGGCCTGCGCGGTGGCGCACGGCAGCCTGTCGGTCACCATCAACAGCACGCCGGTGGTCAGCCAGCCTGCGCCCTTCAGCCAGGGCGAGACAGTGGCCGGGCAAAAGAGCGACATCGCCATCACGCAGCAGGGCGGCGCCCTGGTGCAGATGCCGGCCGGCACCAAGCTGGCCGACGTGGTCAAGGCCCTGAACGCGCTGGGCGCCACGCCGCAAGACCTGCTGGCCATCCTGCAGGCCATGAAATCGGCCGGCGCCCTGAACGCCGAGCTTGAAGTGATCTGACGGAGCGCGTTTGATGATCCCGACCTCTTCCGCCGGCCTCAGCACCGACCCGGCCTCGCTGGCCACGCTGCGCAACCAGGCCGCCACCGATCCCAAGTCGGCCACGCGTGAAGCGGCCAAGCAGTTCGAGGCCCTGTTCATGCAGGAGCTGATGAAGAACATGCGCAACTCCACCATGCAGTCGGGCATGCTGGAAAACAGCGGCACCCAGATGGGCACCGAGATGCTCGACTCGCAGTACGCCAAGCAGCTGAGCGGGCTGCGCGGCGGCCTGGCCGACGTGATCGCCAAGCAGATCGAGCGGCAGATGGGCGTGCAGTCCACCGAGTCGTCGGTCAACGCCGGCCTGGGTCCCACGCGGGCCGCGGCGGTGGCCGCCTACGGCACCGCGCCGGTGGTGGCGGCCGGCTCGCCCACGGTGCAGCGCACGCCGCTGCGCCCGCCCGCCAGCGCGCAGGAGTTCGTGGACCGGGTGACGGCCGATGCCAAGGCGGTGGAGGCCAGCACGGGCATTCCCGCCGCCTTCATGATCTCGCAGGCCGCGCTGGAAACCGGCTGGGGCAAGAAGGAGATCAAGATGGCCGACGGCTCCAACTCCTTCAACTTGTTCGGCATCAAGGCCGGCAGCAACTGGAAGGGGCCCACCACCGAGATCACCACCACCGAGTTCGTCAACGGCAAGTCCACCAAGGTCAAGGCCAGCTTCCGCGCCTATTCCAGCTACGAAGAGGCCTTCAACGACTATGCCAAGCTGATGAAGGAAAGCCCGCGCTACCAGAACGTGGTGGCCAGCGGCGGCAATGCCCAGGGCTTTGCCAACAGCCTGCAAAAGGCCGGCTACGCCACCGACCCGCAGTACGCCGAAAAGCTGGGCCGCGTGATCAACACGACGCTGCGCCTGCAGCGCGTGAACACCTGAAGGCACCAGCACCATGGGAACCGCACTGCTTTCCATCGGCACGCGGGCGCTGAGCGCCAACTACGCCAAGCTGCAGACCATCAGCAACAACATCTCCAACGCCAACGTCACCGGCTATTCGCGCCAGGACGTGCTGCTGGAGACCAGCAAGGGCCAGTTCAGCGGTGCCGGCTTCTTCGGCAAGGGCGTGAACGTGGTCACCGTCACCCGGTCGGCCGACAAGTTCCTGACCGCCGAATCGGCCACCACCAAGGCCACCGCCGCGATGGATGCCACCCGCCTGGCGCAGCTGCAGGGCCTGGAAAACGTGTTTCCCACCGGCGAGGACGGCATCGGCCATGCGGCCAGCCAGTTTCTCAATGCCATGGTCGACCTGGCCAGCACGCCGCAGGACCTGTCGGCCCGGCAGGTGGTGCTGTCGCGCGCCACCGAGCTGGCCAGCCGCTTTGCCAATGCCGGCGTGCAGCTGGACACGCTGCAGGCCGGCGTCACCGCCGACCTGAAGACATCGGTTGACACCGTCAACCAGCTCACCGGCAACATCGCGCGGGTGAACCAGGAGATCGCCAAGGTCAACGGCGTGGGCCACACCGCCAACGACCTGCTGGACCAGCGCGACCAGCTCATCTCGCAGCTCAGCCAGTTCGTGCAGGTGACCACGCTGCCGGCCGAAGACGGCACGCTGGGCGTGTTCATGGCCGGCGGCCAGCGGCTGGTGCTGGGCAACCAGGCCACCGACCTGGCGGTGGCTTCCGACCCCATGGACTCTTCGCGCTCGGCCGTGGGCATCATGGAAGCAGGCGGCGGCCTGCGGCTGCTGTCGCAGGACACCTTCACCGGCGGCGACATCGCCGGCTTGCTGCGCTTTCAGAACAGCGACCTGGTGAGCGCGCGCACCGGGCTGGGCCAGATGGCGGCGGCCCTGTCGGCCCGCGTGAACGACCAGCAGAGCCTGGGCCTGGACCTGCGCAACCCGCCGGGCAGCGGCGCGCCCATCTTCGCGGTCGGCGGCCCCACGGCGGGCAATGCCAGCACCAATGCCAAGGACGCGGCGGGCAACTTCCTGGGCAACGTGGCGCTCACGGTCACCGATGCCAGCCAGCTGGAAGCCAGTGAATACGACCTGACCGCCGACCCCGCCAACGCCGGCAAGTACCTGCTGACGCGGCGCGCCGATGGCCTGGTGCGCAGCATCAACAACGGCGACACGGTGGACGGCATGACGGTCAACGTCACCGGCTCGCCGGCGGCCACCGACCGCTTCCTGCTGCAGCCCGTGACCCGCACCGCCAACGACATGAAGACGGTGCTGAGCGACCCCAAGGGCGTGGCCGCCGCTTCGCCGGTGGCCGCCACCGTCAACGTGAACAACAAGGGCACGGCCAAGGTCGATGCGCTGACGGTGGTGGACCACAGCATCAACCCCGCGGCCACGGCCACCTTCAGCTTCGGCGCGGTCAACGGCAGCGGCGTGGACTACAGCTGGTCGATGTTCGACCCCGCCACCAGCACCACCACCACCGGCACCGGCACCTGGCAGGCCAACCAGCCCATCGCGCTCAACGGCTTCGAGCTGCAGCTCAAGGGCGTGCCCACCAACGGCGATGTGATCACGGTGGGGCCGACGGAGTTTCCGGCCAGCAACAACGGCAATGCACTGGCCATGGCCGCGCTGCGCGACGAGAAGCTGGTGGGCCAGCGCCTGAACGGCGCCACGCCGGCCGGCGGCAGCAACATCACCGACGCCTATGCCAGCCTGATGAGCAGCGTGGGCGTGGCGGTGCAGGGCGCCAAGGCCTCTTCGCAGATCTCGTCGGTGGTGGCCACGACGATGGCGCAACAGCTGGCCTCCAAGACCGGCGTGAACCTGGACGAAGAGGCGGCGCAGCTGATGCAGTTCCAGCAGAGCTACCAGGCCGCCGCCAAGATCTTGAGCACGGCGCAGCAGGTGTTCGACACGCTGCTGCGCGCCGCGGGCGCCTGAGCGCCACCGCCGCCATTGACGGAGCGATTGCATGAGAGTCACCACCGCCTTTTCGTACGCCACCAGCCTGTCCAACCTGCAGAAGCGCCAGACCGAGCTGAACGAGGCCAATGGCCGCATGACCTCGGGCAAGCGGGTGGAAAAGGCCAGCGACGACCCGGCCGCTGCCGGCCGCGCCGAGCGGGCGCTGGCCATCGTCAACCGGTCCGATGCCAACCAGCGTGCGCTGGAAGCCAGCCGCAACGCGATGACCCTGACCGAAAACGCGGTCGGCGATGCCACCGAGTTGCTGCAGCAGGCGCGCGAGGCGATGGTGGCCGCCGGCAACGGCAGCTTCAGCGACGCCGAGCGCGCCACCCAGGCGCAAAAGCTCACCGAGATCCGCAAGCAGCTGTTCAACGTGGCCAACCGGTCCGACGGCGCTGGCGGCTACCTGTTCTCGGGCCAGGGCGCCAGCCAGCCGCCCTTCATCGACACCGCCACCGGCGTGCAGTTCCGCGGTGCGGCCGGCCAGGTGGACGTGGCCAGCGACGAAGCCCTGCCGCTGACCATCGACGGGGCCGACGCCTGGTTGCATGCGCCCACCGGCAACGGCGTGTTCGAGACCCGCGCCACCAGCAGCACCACCGCCTGGATCGACGCCGGCGCGGTGACCAATCCTTCGGCGCTCACCGGCGGCAGCTATTCGGTGGGCTTCACACAGACCGCGGGCGTCACCAGCTACGAGGTGCGCGACAGCGGCGGCACCTTGCTCACGTCGGGCCCCTACAAGGAGGGCAAGGCCATCGAGGTGGACGGCATGTCCTTCAACATCGGTGGCTCGCCGCAGGTGGGCGACCGTTTCGACATCGTGCCCTCCACCCGCACGCTCGACGTGTTCGGCGTGCTCGACCGCACCATCGCCGAGCTGAACACGCCGCGGCGCACCGGCGCCCAGGTCACGCAAAGCACCCAGACCGCGCTGCGCGACCTCGATTCGGTGGCCGGCGGGCTGCAGGGCCTGCGCGCGGCGGTGGGCGAGTCGCTCAACCTGGCCGATGCGGTGGAAAACCGGGTGGGCGCCGTCAAGCTGTTTGGCGAAACGGCCCGCAGCAACGCGGTCGACCTCGACCTGGCGCAAGCCATTTCCGACTTCAAGAACCAGGAGACCGGCTACAGTGCCTCGCTGCAGACGTACTCGTCGGTGCAGAAGTTGTCGCTGTTCCAGTACCTCTCGTAAAGCAAGCTGATGATGGACCATGCCGTCCTGGGCCAGGTGGCCCTGGGTTACTCGCCGCTCATCGATGCGCAGCGCAACGTCACCGGCACCCGGTTGACGGTGTTTCCGCAGCGGCCCGATGTGCGGCCCGATGCGACCGAGCTGCTGCAGGCCGTGGCCGCGGTGTGGCCGGGCCCGGGTGGGCGCGTGCTGCTCAACATCGCCAGCGAGCCCCTGCTGGCCGCGGTGCTCAACGCGGCGCCGCCCGCGCACCTGGCCATCGAGGTGCCGGCCTTCATGGCGGCCGACGAGGCGCATGGCCCAGCCCTGCTGGCCGCCCGCCAGGCAGGCGCCACCTTGCTCATTAAAGGTCGGCCGGTGCGTGAGCTGGCGCCGCAGGTGCTGGGCTGCTTCCAGCAGGCCATCGTCGAAGGCGACGACCCGCACCTGCCCGGCCTGCGCCTGGCCCAGCCGCCGCTGGTGGCCGGCGTGCGCACCGTGGGCGCGCTGAATGCGGCGCTCAAGGCGGGCGCGGCCGGCGCCCTGGGCTGGCCCTTCGACGACCCGGTGGAGCCCGCGGGCGCCAAGGCCGCCACCCAGCCCGACCTGGCCACCATCGTCGAACTCATCCGCCGGGTGGACCAGCAAGAGCCGGTGGAGCGGCTGGAAGCCTCGCTCAAGCTCGACCCGGCGCTGGCTTTCAAGCTGATGCGCTACATCAACTCGCCGGCCTTCGGCCTGCGGGTGGAGATCGGCTCGTTCCGCCACGCCATCATGATGCTGGGCTACCAGCGCCTGAAGCGCTGGCTGGCGCTGCTGCTGGTCTCGGCCAGCAAGGACCACGACATGCGGCCGGTGATGTTCGCGGCCGTGCGCCGCGGCCTGCTGATGGAAGAGCTGGCCAGCCGCCAGGGCGACGACGAGATGCGTGGCGAGATCTTCATCTGTGGCGTGTTCTCGCTGCTCGACCGCATGATGAAGCAGCCCTTCGACGCGCTGATGCGCACGATTCCCGTGCCCGATGGCGTGTCGCAGGCGCTGGCCGGCGGCACCGGCCCTTACCAGCCCTACCTGGACGTGGCCCGCGCGGTGGAACAGGAATCGCTGTTCGACCTGCGCGACGCCGCCGAGCGGCTGATGGTGAGCGTGGAAGTGGTCAACCGCGCTGCGCTGCAGGCGCTGGCCGCCGCCCAGCAACTCGATTGACCTGAACGGAGCGCACACCGGGTTTGCTGCATGCCTTCTGTCGTCCCCGCCCAGTCCACGCCGCGCCCGCCCGAGAACGAACTGCCCGCCAGCCTGGCCCATGGCGCCTTCGGGCCGCTGCTGGTCAGCTTCTGGCGCTCGGCCTTTCCCGTCACGCTGCAAGATCTGCGGCACCGGCTGGTGGCGGTGAACGACGCCTACGTGGCCTTTGCCGGCCGCAGCCGCAGCGAGCTGCTGGGCCGCGACCCGGCCGAGCTGATGCCCGACGAAGACCGCGTGCTGCAGCAGGCCGCCACCGAGTCCGAAGCCGCCGTGCCCGGCAGCGGCCACAAGCTGCTGGAACGCCGCATCGTCGATGGCGCCGGCCATGAGCGCTGGTACCGCGCGGCCGACAGCCGCATCACCGATGCGCTGGGCCGCCCGCTGCAGCTGAGCGTGCTGCAGGACGTGACGGCCGAGCACCATGCGCGCGAGCAGGTCGACCGCTCATTGCGCGAGCTGGAGCAGTGGTTCGCCCTCAGCCCCGTGGGCATGCTGATGTTCGACGGTCATGGCCTGCTGGTGCGCAGCAACCCCGCCTTCGAGGCGCTGGTGGGCCGTGTGCCCGTGGCCCTGCCCGATGCCGATCCCGGCCTGTGCGCGCTGCTGGGCTGGACCGAGGCCGGCCCCGACCCGGCGCTGCAGCCGCAGGCCGCGGCCATCGAGCGCTGGGGCAGCCTGGCCGACGGCCAGGGCCGGCGGCGCCAGCTGCGCGCCCGGGTGCGCGCCATCGAGCCTTCGCCCGGCCACCGCCGCTACCTGGCGGTGATCGAAGACCGCAGCGCCGAAGACGAACGCGACCTGGCGCAGCTGGAAATCGGCGCGCTGATGAACACCGCCGGCGTGGGCGTGGCCACCTTCGAGCCCTCACGCGGGTGGCTGCCGCGCACCGGCAGCAAGGCCAGCGGCAAGCCGCGCGGCGATGCGGCGCTGCAAGGCATCTCGCGCGATTTGGTGGAGCCTGGCTCGCTGCCCGACTATGAGCGGCTGCAGCGCGCCCTCAAGCGCGGCGAAGGCGCCGAGGTGCGCTATGCGGTGCGCCACCCCGAGCTGGGCCTGCGCTGGCTGCTCACGCGGGTGCAGCCGGGTCAGCTCGGGTCGGGCCGCAACACCACCTCGGTGGTGACGCTGGACGTGACCGAGCAGCAGCAGGCCGAGCGCCGCAATGAAGAGCTGCTGCGTGAACTCACCACCATCCTCGACGGCACCAGTGCCGGCATCGCCTACCTGCGCGGCACGGTGCTGGTGCGCTGCAACCAGCGCTTCGAGCGCATGCTGGGCCTGGCCGGTGGCCGCGCCGCGGGGCTCACGCTGTCGGAGTTGTTCGCCGCCCATGCCGCGCTGCAGCCGCTGCTGCTGGGCATGGAAGCCGCGCTGCAGGACAGCCAGGCTTTCGAGACCGAATTCCGGCTGGTGCATCCGCTGACCCAGGTGGCGGCCTGGTATTCGCTGTCGGTGCGGCGGGCCGATGCCACCGGCGCCGATGACGGCGAGGCGGCCGAGGTGGTGGCCGTGCTCACCGACATCTCGCGCCTGAAGTCGCAGCAGGCCGAGCTGGAGACGCTGCTCAACGAGCGTGAGCTGATGTTCAGCTTGTCTGAAGTAGGCATTGCCTGGCTGCGCGGCGACCGCATCGAGCGCGCCAATGAAGCCTTTGCGGCGCTCAGCGGCTACACCCCGCAGGAGCTGGCGGTGCTGGACCAGGCCGAGCTGTTCGAAGACCACAGCGCCTGGCTGCAGTACCGCAGCCACGACCTGCTGCAGCTGGACGAGCAAGGCCGCCACGTGGGCGAGCGGCGCCTGCGCCGCAAGGACGGCTCGCTGCTCTGGGTGCAGGCCAGCCTGCGCCTGGTCGATCCGGCCGATCCCTCGGCCGGCATGATCTGCAGCTTCGTCAACGTCGATGAGCGCCACCGCGCCCGCAAGCTGCTGGTGCGCCAGGCCGACCGCACCCGCGCCATCCTTGATTCGGTGCTGGTGGGCATCGTCACCGTGGGGCCGGCCGGCATCGAGTGGATGAACCGCTCGGCCCGCCGCATGTTCGGCGGCGAGCTGGCCGACTTCTATGGTCAGCCCATCGCCGTGGTGGCCACCGACGACGAGCACCACCCCTTCCGCCGCACCCATTACCTGCATGCGCTGCAGGACGGCCAGGCCGAGTCCTTCGAGTGCCTGCTGTGCGCGCGCGACGGCCGCGAATTCCTGGTGGTGGGCAACGTGGTGGCCACCGGTGCCGACGGGGCCAGCGGCCGCCAGCTCACCTTTGCGCTGCTGGACATCGAGCGCCGGCGCGAGGCCGAGCAACGCATCGCCCGCGCCCAGTCGCGGCTGCAGCGCATCATCGAGACGGCGCCGCTGGCGATTGCGCTGCACGATGCCCGCACGCTGCGGGTGCTGCAGCTCAACCAGATGGCGGCCAGCTTCTTCGGCCGGCCGCTGGAAGCCGCGGTGGGCGAGGGCCTGCCGGCGCTGCTGGCACCCGAGGTGGCCGCGCAGGTGGGCGCCGACATGGCCGAGGCGCTGCAGCGCACCGAGGTCACCCGCCGCGAATACCGCCTGCCGGGTGCCGACGGCTCGCAGCGCAGCTGGGACACCCGCTACGTCACCATCGCCGCCACACCCGACGCCGAGCCCGAGCAGCTGCTGATGGTGGCCAGCGACGTGACCGAGCAGCGCGCCGCCGAAGCCGCCCGCTTCGAGGCCGCCATCGCCCAACGCGAGATGCTGGTCAAGGAAGTGCACCACCGCATCAAGAACAACCTGCAGGGCGTAGCGGGCCTGATGCAGCAGGTGGCGCTGCGCCGGCCCGAGGTGGCGCCGGTGATCGCCGAGGCCATCGGCCAGGTGCAGGCCATCGCCCATGTGTACGGGCTGCAGGTGGGCGCGGGCGGGCCGCTGCGCATCAAGAGCGTGCTGGAGTCCATCACCGGCTCGGTGCAGCGCATGTTCGGCCGCACCATCGTCTTCAGCACCCAGGGCCCGGCGCCCGAAGCCTGGGCGCTGCCCGAGGCCGAGAGCATTCCGCTGGCGCTGACCGTCAACGAGCTGCTGACCAATGCCGTCAAGCACAGCCGCGACGGCGAGGTGCGCTGCACCCTGGTGGCCACGGCCACGCAGGTGGCCATCGAGGTGGTCAACCGCGGCCAGCTGCCGTCGGGCTTCGACCTGGCGCGGGTGCCGGGCGGCGTCTCGGGCCTGGGCCTGGTGCGGGCACTGCTGCCCCGCCGCAGCGCCACGCTCACGCTGCAGCCGGGGGCCGATGCCCATGGGCTGAGCGTGGTGGCCACGGTCACGCTGGTGCCGCCGGGCGTGCAGTGGCTTGGGTGACAATCAACGCATGGCGTCCGCTGTCAGCACCGACACTTCCAAAGGCAAGATCCTGGTCGTCGACGACGACCGGCTGGTGCTGGCCACGGTGGCCCATGGGCTGACGCAGGCGGGCTACGACGTGATAGACGCCGACAACGGCGACGACGCCATCCTGCTGGCGCGCCAGCACCGCCCTGATCTGGCGCTGCTGGACATCCGCATGGAAGGCAAGAGCGGCTTCGACGTGGCCGCCTACCTGCGCGAGTACTGCCAGGTGCCGTTCATGTTCCTCTCGGCTTTTTCGGATGCGCAGACCGCGCAGCAGGTGGCCGAGCTGGGCGCGGTGGCCTACCTGGTCAAGCCGCTGGACATCGGGCAGATCCTGCCCACCGTGGAAACCGCCTTCGCCCGCCTGCGTGGCGGCGCCGCCGCGGTGCCGGGCGCTGCCGCACCCACGGGCCCGGCCGATCCGCTGGCCGACGTGGTGGCCCTGGCCACCGGCGTGCTGATGCACCGCTACTCGCTCACCCGCGGCCAGGCCCTGGACCGCCTGCGCCGCCAGGCCCAGGCCGAACGCCGCCCCCCCGAACAACTCGCCCAGCGCCTGGTGGAAGCCGTGGAACTGCTCGCCGGGCCGGCGAGCGAGTTCAGCATCTAACTAACTCGCGAGCGTGAAGTAAAACCGCGCCCCCTGGCCGATTTCGGATTCGGCCCACACGTCGCCGCCGTGGCGGCGGACGATGCGGCGCACCGAGGCCAGGCCGACGCCGGTGCCGGGGAAGTCGTTGGCGCTGTGCAGGCGCTGGAACACGTTGAACAGGCGGTCGGCAAAGCGCATGTCGAAGCCGGCGCCGTTGTCGCGCACCACGAAGGCTTCGCGGCCGCTTTGCAGGTCGGTGGCAAACACGATCTCGGCCTGCTCGCGCTGGCCGCTGTACTTCCAGGCGTTGCCCAGCAGGTTCTCCAGCACCAGGCGCAGCAGCGTCGGGTCGCCATGGGCCTGCAGGCCGGGCTGGATGTGCACCTCCACCTGGCGCTGCGGCTGCTGGCGGCGCAGGTCGTCGATCACGTAGCCCGCCAGCTGCGAGAGGTTCACCGGCTGGCGCGCCAGCGGCTGGCTGCTCAGCTGCGCCAGGCCCAGCAACGCGTCGATCATCGCGTTCATGCGGGCGGCAGCGCCCAGCACGCGGTCCAGGTGGTCGTTGCCCACGCGGTCCAGCAGGCGGCCGTAGTCCTCCTTCAGGATGCGGGTGAAGCCCTCGACCACCCGCACCGGCGCCCGCAGGTCGTGCGAGACGGTGTAACTGAAGGAGGCGCTGTCGGCCTCGCTGGCTTCGGGCGCGGCGCTGCCCATCGGCAGCATCCACAGCAGCCGGCCATCGGCTTCGCGGCCCAGGGGCAGCAGCTGCAGCTGCCAGTCGTCGTGCACGGTGCCTGCGCCCGGCTGCAGCGCCGCCACGGCCAGTGCCAGGTCGCGCGGCAAGGCGGACAGCAGCGTGGGCCAGGTCTCGCCGGGCGCGCCGCCGAAGCGCAGTGCCGCTTCATTGCAGCGGCGCACCGCCAGCTGGCCATCGGCCGCGGGCTGGCAGATCCAGGCCGGGCCGGGCAGGGCGGGCAGCAGGGCGTCCAGCGCGGCGCGGTCGTCGTGCAAAGCCAACAGCTCGTCCATCAGGCGGGCGGTGCCCGTGTGGCCGGCAAAGCGGCCCTCGCCATCGAAGCGGGGCAGGCCGCGCAGCCACCAGCGGCTGCCGTCGGGCCGCTCGACCGCGTCGTCCAGCGGGCTGTGGGCCTGCAGCTTGGCCTGCAGCAGGCCGGGCTGGCTGCGGCTGGCAAAGCGCTGCCACAGCGGTTCATGCGCGGTGGCCTGCCAGTCGGCGGCCGGCGCCTGGCAGGGCGGTCGCAGTTGCACCAGCCGGTGCTGCGCATCGGTCTGCCATTGCCAGGTGTCCAGGGTCTGCTGCAGCTGTTGCAGCTCGGTGCGGGCGTCGCGCAGCGCCCGTTCACCGCGGCGGCGCCCCAGCAGCCAGCCGGCGAGCCCGGCGGCGGCCAAGCCCAGGGGGCTGGCCGCCCACAGCCACCACGGGCCGTTGACGGCGCCCGATTCGGCCGACGGCTGGCCCTGGGCCAGCACGCTGGCGGGCAGCAGCAACGCCGCCAGGGCTTGCGCAGTGGCGCCCCGCATGCCGGGCGGAGCCGCATGCGGCGGCCCTCCGCGGCCGTCGAGCGCCGCGAACGTTTCGGCGCCGTGAGGAGTGCCACCAACCATGTGAGGGATTGTATGCACCGTGTCGTGGCAACATTCCTGTTCAGGCAAGCGCGGTTGTGCTTGACGCGCCTGCCTGCGAAACACAACATGCTGTTGCAGATGCCCGGGGCTCGGGCCTTCAGTCAGTACCCGAATCGGTCGAATCACACGTCGTCTTATGTCTCAGTACAAACCGGTTGCCTTGCTGTCGTCCGCCGAACCCGGCGGCGCGGGTGCGGGTGCCGTGCCGCCGGCCGACCTGCCGGCCGAGTTGCTGGCGATGCTGGACGCGCCCTCGCTGGACCGCCTGCGGGAGCTGGACCCCAATGGCCAGATGGGTCTGCTGCCCCGGGTGCTGCGCACCTTCGACAGCTCCATGATCAAGCTGCTGCAGCAGCTGAACGACGCCCAGGGCGCCCGCGATCCGCAGGTGGTGCGCCACGTGGCGCACACGCTCAAGTCGTCGGCGGCCAGCGTGGGGGCGCTTCAGTTGTCCGCCATGTGCGCCGATATCGAGCGGCGTGTGCGTGAATCCGACACTGCTGAGTTGCCCGCCCGGCTCGAAGCCATGGTGGCGGAATGCCAGCGGTTGCGCACCGGTTTGAAGTTCATTGCCAGCGCCTAGATGACATTGCGCCTTACCGTCCTCGTTGCAGGTTTGTGTGGCCCGGCCCTGGCGGCTCCCAGATGCCATGCGTGCCGTGCCTGACATGAGCGCGCTGCACGCGTTCGCCGACCCGGCCAGCCTGACCGAGCCGAAGGTGTTGCTGGTCGACGACGACGAAGTCAACCTGATGCTCACCGCGGTGGCGCTGCGCGAGCGCGGCTTTGCCATCACCGAAGCCGGCAGCGGCGAACAGGCGCTGGGCATGCTCAGCCACTGGGTGCCCGACATCATCGTGCTCGATGCACTGATGCCCGGCATGGACGGCTTCCGTACCTGCACCGAGCTGCGCACGCTGCCGGGCTTCGAGAACATGCCGGTGCTGATGCTGACCGGCCTGGACGACGACGCCTCCATCACCCGCGCCTACCAGGCCGGCGCCACCGACTTTTTCGTCAAGAGCACGCAGTGGAGCCTGCTGGCCGGCCGGCTGCACTACCTGCTGCGCGCCTCGCGCACGCGGGTGGAGCTGGAGCGCAGCAAGAGCCGGCTGGCGCGCGCGCAAGACCTGGCGCGCATGGGCAGCTTCGACTGGCGGCGCGCCAACACCGCCGC
>CAKZXL010000814.1 GCA_937883885.1 uncultured Aquincola sp.
ATGCCGGGACCATGCCCGGCGCGCGGGTCGACCACGATCACCGGTGCGGCGCCCTTGCGCACGTGCTTCTCGAGCGCGTCAGTGCCGCAGCGCGTGACGCGCAGCAGCCGGTAGTTCGACGGCGGATCGAGGTCCCGCCCGTCTGCCACCAGCTCGGACTCGAAGTGCAGCAGCGGCGGCATACCTGCGGCCTCGTGCGCGCTCATGTTGGCCGCACGCTCGCGCAGCGTGTCGGCCGCCGCTGTGGCGCGCCACAGCGCGTCCAGCCAATAGCGGACGACCAGGCGACCAGGCGTGAGGCCCGCGGAATCGGTCGCAACGGCGGTGTTCGATGTCGACATGAGTCTCAACCGCAGCAGCAACCGCCGCGACCCTTGGTGGCCGCACCGGCACCACTGCCACAGCCACCGGTCGGATGCTGATGCGCGGTTTGGGCGCCAGCCGCAGCGTCCGCTTGATAGCCAGCCTCGCCCAGCGCAGCGACGAGTTCCGGCACCTGATGCGCGGCGTGCTCGCCGCGGACACGCGCGATGCCGCTGCCGAGGTCGACCTCGACGTCCTGCACGCCGGGGACGCGCTTGAGCGCCTTGGTGACCGACGCGACGCAGGACCCGCAGGTCATGCCGTTGACTTTGAGTTCAGTGGTTTGCATGTTGGGACTCCTTGGGTTTCAGTGCTGGTGGCCACCCTGGCCACCGGGGGGAAGCTGGCGCGCGTCGTCCTTGGCCTTCGTCTCCGACCCGCCGCCATGTCCACCGTGGCCACCATGCCCGCCGTGCCCGAACAGGTGCATCAGCGGGCAGGCCAGCAGGATCAGGAATGGCAGCAGTTGCCCGAGGTGCGCGTTGTGGCGGAAGAACATCCAGGCGACTGCGGCAGCCAGACCGATCCACAGCACCCATTGGTTGATGCGGGACCAGTTCGGGCCGGACGGGCGACCGTTGCCGTGTTCATGGGAGTGGTTCATGGAGGATCTCCTGGCTGCCTTGATGCGTCGGTCACTGGTTCTTGTGGAACTTCGCGTGGTCGTGCACGGGCTTGGTCCTCGCCTTGGCCTTAGCGCTTGACGCCGCTTCGGCTGGTGCACAGGGCATGGACTTGGCCGAAGGCGCATTGCGCTCGGCACCGTGGTCATGGCGCTTCATCGCGCCGGCACTGCAGTCCATGGGCATCGGCATGGATGCCGCAGCAGCGACAGCCGGGGCGGCCGCAGGGCGCTCCTGCGCCGCCGCGCCGGCGACTCCGAGCGCGAGGACGACAAAGGACGACAGCAGAACGAGGGGGGTGCGCATGGCAAGACTCCTGATGAGGAAAGGACACGGAACGGAAACCCGAGCGGGGAATGCCGCCGCCTCACAGCGCCGCTGCGGGCGCGAGGGCGATCGGAAGACAGGACGCGGCGCGGATCAGATCCGCGCGGCGTCCGGGCGTGTCAAAGCGCGAGGCGCTGGAACGCGATGCGCGGCGGAGGCCCGCCGGGCAGGTTCGGCGAGTCGACCACCAGTTGATCGACTGAGTGCTCGGCCTGGCCGGCCGCCGAAAGTGTGTGGGACACTGGCAGCGCGAAACCGAGCGCGGCCAAGCCGTCGCCGACAACCTTCAACTGCGGGGCGCCGATCGACGACTTCTCGCAGAAGTCCAGGCAGTTGATCTTGGCAAGGTCACCCTGCTCGTTGCCGTGTTCGTGCTTCTGAACAGCGTCGGCGGCAGGCGTCGTTGCCACTTCGGAGCGGTGATGCGCCGGCTCGCCAAGAGCGCAGGCGTTGGCCACACCCATCGCGAGGCCGAACAGCCACACGAGCAGCACCTGGGCTGCCCATCGGCGGAGACGTCGGCGATCGCTGAACATGATGACGCGCGGGCGAGGCAAGGCAGATTCGTTGAGTCGAGAATAGGCGCGGACTCGCCAACGCCGTTTGATCGGCATCAACAATGCCTCCGTAGTCGACTACGGACTCCGGTCCTGGTCGGCCGCTCACGCCGACGAGTCGCGGTACTGCCGTATTGCCCTACTGCTGCCGCTCCACCAGTGCACCGAGCAGCGCCAGCACTCGCTCGGACATCGGCCGCCGGCGCCAGTCGAGCAGGTCGACGGACCTGCTGAGCGCAGCGTCGCGCTCGAAGTCCTCGCGCAGGCGCGCTGCCAGCGCGCGATCGGGCAGGGCCAGATTGAGTTCGTCGTTCAGGCCGAACGACCGGTTGTCGAAGTTGCTGGACCCGACGACGACCCACAGCTCGTCGACGAGCAGCACCTTGCTGTGATTCATGCCGGGTTCGTACTCCAGCACCTCCACGCCGCCGCTGAGCAGGTCCCCATAGCGGCGCCGGCTCGCCCGCCGGGCGATCGGGTGGTTGTTGAGAGCGCCGGGCACGACGACCTGCACACGCACGCCGCGGCGCACCGCCTTTCGCAGTTCGGCCCGCATGCTGCGGTCCGGCAGAAAGTAGGGTGAGGTGATGCGGATCGACCGGCGGGCTCCGGCGATCAGCAACTGGAACAACATGCGTGCCCGCGTGGCCCGGCCCGCAGACGGCGTGCCCGTCACGACGATCGCATCGGTGCCCACGGCGGGCTGGCTGCCGAGGGCGCGGCAGTGGGCGAACGATCCCGGATCGGTGAGCAGTTGGCCCGTACTTTCGAGCCAGTTCTCGGCGAAGGCGGCCTGCACCGATGTGACGATGGTTCCTTCGAGCCTCACCATGGTGTCGCGCCACGGCGGCTGCCCGGGCGGCCCGGTGTCCCACCAGGCCGCGAAGCCGGCGCCGCCGACGAACGCAACCTCGCCATCGACGACGATCAGTTCACGGTGCGTGCGGTTGTTGAACCGCTTCAGCGTGTGCCAGCGCACCGGCTGGTACCAGGCGACCTCGCCACCGGCCGCGCGCAGCCCGTCGAAGTACGCGGAGGGCGTTCGCCAGCTGCCGATCGCGTCGATGACCAGGCGCACGCGGACGCCGGCGTGCGCACGCTCGGTCAGCAGGTCGACGAGTTTGTCCGCCGCGGCGCTGACGTGGAAGACGTAGGCTTCCAGGTGCACGCTGCGACGGGCGCGTGCGATGGTGGCCAACTCCTCCGGATAGAACGCGACCCCGTTCGTCAGCACCTCGATGGAGGCTGCCTTCGTGACGGGCGCATCGACCAGCGCCGCGAGCAGGCCCATGAACTCGTGATCCTCCGGCGACGGGAGGTGGTCGTCGATATCGTAGGGCAGCCCGGGTTCGGCGAGTACAAGCACGAAGAGCAGACCCAGCAGCGAAGCGCTGGCCAGCAGGAACAGGTGCCACAGCTGGAAGGTCAACGCAACTCAGCGCAATGCGAGCGCTGCTCCGACACCGACGAGTGCCATCGCCGCATAAGCCGGCAGCACCCTGAGCGCCAGCGATCGACTGTCGAGTACCCACAGCAGCCCGAGCTTGGTGACCTGGTTGACCGCGGCCGCGAGAAAGATGGCCAGGCCCGCGACCGACGCGCCCACGACCCCGTCGCCGACCATGCGGCCCACCGACAGTGTGATGGCATCGACGTCAACCAGGCCCGAGATCGCCGCCGTGACCAGCAATCCGGCGTCGCCGAACCGGTCCGCGAGGAATCGCCCGGCGAGCAGCACCGCGGCGAGGAACAGCGCGAACTGGACGGCCGCAGTCAGGTTCAGCGGATTCTGGGTCGACAGGTCCGGCAGGTCCCCCGCCTGCTCGCGCGTGGTCAGGTACGCACCGAACGCAGCGCCGGCGACGGCCATGGCGGCCAGGGTCCCGACGGTCGCCATGCCGAGAGCCGGCGCGGCGGCGCCGACAAGCACTGCCATGCGGCCGAACATGGCCGCGCACGCGAGCGTGGCACCTCCGGCAGCCAGTGGCCGCCATTGCGGGGCTTCCTTGGACCAGCGCGCCAGCGTCGCGGTAGTGGCCGTGCTGGACACCAATCCGCCCAGCAGTGCGGTAAGGGTCAGACCGCGCCGCGCGCCAAGCCAGCGCATCAGGACGAATCCGATGAACGAGAGCAAGGCGAGCAACACGACCGCCCACCAGAGCTTGTAGGGATTCAGAGCCTCGAAGGGGCCGAACCCGCGATCGGGGAGGACCGGAAGGATGACGACGCTGATCAGCAGCAGTTGAATGCCGCTGGTCAACTCGCCTTCGGTGAGCTTGCCGATGCCGCTGTGCATCGGCCGCTTGAGTTGCAGCAGCGCGACCGTCACCACCGCGACGGCGGCGGCGAGCAATGTGCTGCCGTCCGCCGCCAGCACACCGACGAGGAACGTGGTGATGGCGGCCATCGCCGTGGTCAGGCCCATGACGCTGTGCATGCGGGCCGTCACGATGTAGCCGGCCAGGATCAGCAGCGCCACCACGGCCAGCACGACGCCCAGAACGATCGCTCCCCATCGTTGCGCGAGCAAACCGCTCAGGCCGCCGAGCAAGCCGATCAGCGCAAACGTGCGCAGGCCGGCAACGCGGTGTCCGTCGGGCAGATCGCGCTGGTGCCAGCCGCGTTCCAAGC
>CAKZXL010000815.1 GCA_937883885.1 uncultured Aquincola sp.
ACAGGAAAGTCAATGAAATCAACGGTCTACCCAGACCACCCCCGCGCCAGTGCTAGCTTTGCGTACCGTCACTTATTGCACTGAAAACGAGGAGACCCCGATCACCGGGTCGAGCGTGTTCTCCGGGGGGCTGGACCTGGGCAGCCGGCCCGTCCTGTACTTCGCCTCCCTGGGCGCCCTGGCGCTCGCCTCGCTCGGGTTCGTGCGCATCAAGGGTTCGCGCTTCGGCTTGGTCCTGGCGGCCGCGAACCAGAGCGAGCAGCGCGTGGAGGCGTCGGGCTTCAGTGTCGATCGCTACCGGCTGGCGGCTTTCGTGCTCGCCGCGGCGGTCTGCGGCTTGGCCGGGTTCCTGAACGCCAACCTCACCAGCTTCGTGACGCCCGACCTCACGAGCTGGAAGCTGTCCGCGGCGCTCATGTTCATGGTCGTGCTCGGCGGCAGCGGGACGGCCTGCGGCCCGGTCCTGGGGGCGGCCGCGTTCGTGCTCATCGAGCAGCTGCTGGGCAGCAAGACTGCCTACTGGGAGTTCTGGTTCGGAGCCTTCCTGATCGTCGCGGTGAGCGGCGGGCGCCGGGGGCTGGCCAGCCTGCTGCTGGGAACCAAGGGAGGTTCGGCATGAGCGCCGCCGTCGCACCGGTGCTGGCCATGGACGGGCTGTTCAAGGCCTTCGGTGGCGTCGTCGCCACCCGGGACGTGTCGCTGGACATCCGCAAGGGCGAGATCCATGCCCTGATCGGCCCCAACGGGGCGGGCAAGACGACGCTGATCAGCCAGCTGTTCGGGGCCCTGCGGCCGGACCGCGGGCGCATCCTTCTTCACGATCAGGACATCACGGGCCTGTCTCCGGCGCAGCGGGCCCGCAGGGGCATCTCGCGGTCCTTCCAGATCACGGCGCTGGCCCGGAGCATGTCCGTGCTGCAGAACGCCGTGCTGGCGATCCTGGCCCAGGACGGGCACGCCTTCAGCTTCTGGCGCTCGATCCAGCGCGACGCCCCGCTGCAAGCGCGCGCGCATGAACTGCTGCGCAGCGTGGGCATGCACGGCAGGGCAGGGGCGCTGGTCGAGAGCCTGAGTCATGGCGAGCAGCGCCTGCTCGAGTTCGCGCTGGCCATGGCCGGCGACCCCGCGATCGTGCTGCTCGACGAGCCCATGGCCGGGCTGGGGCACGAGGAAGGACTGGAGATGACCCAGCACTTGGCCCGCCTGAAAGGCAAGACCACCATCATCCTGGTGGAGCACGACATGGATGCGGTCTTCGGGCTGGCTGACCGGGTCACGGTCCTGGTGGGCGGCACGGTGCTGGCCACCGGCACGCCCGCGGAGATCCGCGCCAACCCGGATGTTCGCAACGCCTACCTGGGGGATGATCTATGACGCTCAGCGTTCAACGTCTCTCGGGCGGCTACGGCGCCAACCGCGTGCTCTTCGACGTGGACCTGTCCATCGGAGAGGGCGAGGTGGTGTGCCTCATGGGCCGCAACGGCATGGGAAAGACGACCACGGTGCACAGCATCCTGGGGCTGCTTCCGAAGAAGGGCGGGAACGTCACGTTCCAGGGCGTCGACATCACCGGCCTGGCGGCCGACCAGATCGCGCGGCTGGGCGTGGGCCTCGTGCCCGAGGGACGGCACATCTTTCCCAACCTGTCCCTGCACGAGAACCTCATGGCGACGGCGGCCAGCCGGACCGCGGGGGCCGCGCCATGGACTGTGGATCGCGTCTACGAGATCTTCCCGAAGCTGCACGAGCGCCGCCTTGCCGCCGGAAACTTGCTGTCGGGCGGTGAGCAGCAGATGCTGGCCATCGGACGCGCGCTGATGACGAATCCCCGCCTGCTCATCCTGGACGAAGCCACCGAAGGGCTGGCGCCCTTGATCCGGGAGCAGATCTGGCGGTGCCTGGCCGATCTGCGCCGCACGGGCCTGGCGATCCTCATCGTCGACAAGCACCTCAAGAAGCTCGTGCATCTGGCGGACCGCTTCTACGTCATGGAGCGCGGCCGCATCAAATGGACGGGGACCGCCAAGGACGTCGAGTCCGACCTGGAAAGGATCTCGGGGCTCATGGCCGTGTGACCCGCGCCGTGGCGCCGGCCCATCCCCATCCCCATCCGCTTTGCTTGTTCCATCAAAGGAGACGATGAAATGAAGATACTGGGCATTTTTCTGGCGCTGGCTGCCGCCATGGCCGCTCCGGCCGGCGCGCAGACGCCGCCGATCAAGATCGGGGTCGTGACGACGCTGACCGGCGGCGGCGCGGTCATCGGCCGGGACGTGGTCGATGCGGTCAACCTGGGGGTCGAGCACATCGGCGGCAGCATGGGTGGGCGCAAGGTCGAGATCGTCTACGAGGACGACGGGCTCAAGCCCGAGCTGGGGCGCCAGAAGACGCAGAAGCTGATCCAGCAGGACGGCGTCGACGTGCTGGGCGGTTACATCTGGAGCAACGTGCTGCTGGCCTCGCGCAAGCCGATCGTCGATGCCGGCAAGGTCGTGGTCAGCGTCAATGCCGGCCCGTCGGACATCGCGGGCAAGCTGTGCTACGAGAACTTCATCGCGATGCACGCGCAGAACGACGTGCTGCCGATGGCGGTGGGCAAGCTCATGAACCTGCGCGGCGCCAAGAAGCTGTACTTCATGGCCCCGAACTACACCGCGGGCAAGGACTTCCTCCAGGCCGTGCGGCGCGTGTACACGGGCGAGGTGGTCGGTGCGGACATGACCCGGTGGGGCGACGATCCGCAGCTCGACTTTTCCGCGGAGCTGAGCAAGGTGAGGGCGTCCGGCGCCGATGCTTTGTTCGCCTTCTACCCGGGTGCCGCGGGCGCTGCCTTCGCGCGGCAGTTCGACCAGTCGGGCCTGGCCGGCAAGACCAAGCTCTTCACGGCCTTCACGCTGGACCAGCTCAACCTGCCGAGCCTGCAGGCCGCGGGCGTGAAGGGCGTGCTTGGCTCGGAAACAGCCGACTTCTGGGCGGCGGACCTGGACAACGCCGAGAACAAGCGCTTCGTCAAGGAATTCAATGCCAAGTACGGCCGCCTGCCGTCGAACTACGCCGCGACGTCCTACGACATGGTCACGCAGCTGAAGGCCGCCGTGGACGAACTGGGCGGCAACACCAAGGAAGCCGCGAAGCTGAGCGCGGCGCTGCGCAAGGCGGCCTACCGGTCCGTTCGCGGGGTCCAGTACCGGATCGGAAAGAACGGCTTCCCGGTCGACCGGTTCGTCGCGGTCGAAGTCGATGGAAGCGGACCCGTCTGGAGCCTCAAGTCCAAGGAGGTCGTGCTCGAGGGCACGGCCGATCCGCACCTGGCGGCTTGTCCGCTGTAGGCGAGAGGCGGCCGTGCCCGGTCGGGTGGCGCCGCCGCGCGGCGCGCCCCCGCAAGGGCCGCCCGTGTCCACCCCGTTTGTTCAGAAAGAGGATCCGAGCCACCATGTCGCAGTCAACTTCGCTGCCGAATCACGAGATGGGCGCCCGCAGCTACGGCCTGCACATTGCCGGCGAGGCCGTCGCGGCCGAGCCGGGACGTACCTTCGAGTCCTTCAACCCCACGACCGGGCGGCGCTGGGGCGACTTCGCCATCGCCGGCGCCGACCAGGTGGACCGGGCGGTGACGGCGGCCGCCAAGGCATTCCGCGGCCCCTGGTCCCGCATGTCCGCGACCGAGCGCGGCCGGCTGCTGATGCGCTGGGGCGACGCGATCGCGGAGAACGCGATGCACATCGGCGCGCTCGAGGCGACGCAGAACGGCAAGCTGGCCTCGGAGATGCAGACCCAGGCGCGCATCGTGCGCGACTGGCTCTGCTACTTCGGCGGCATGGCCGACAAGATCGAGGGCGCGGTCATTCCGGTCGCGCAGACGTCGGTGCTCAACTACACGCTCAAGGAGCCCCTGGGCGTGGTGGCCGTCATCGTGCCCTGGAACTCTCCGACGCTGCTGATGATCGAGTCGGCCGCGCCCGCGCTCGCCGCGGGCAACACCATCGTCGTCAAGCCCAGCGAGGTGACGTCGGCCTCGGCGATCGAGATCGCCCGGCTGGCGGAAAGCGTCGGCATCCCCCCCGGCGTCCTCAACGTCGTGACGGGGCTGAGGGAAACCGGGGAGGCGCTCGTCGGACACCCGCAGGTCCGCAAGATCTCCTTCATCGGCAGCACGGACGTGGGACGGGCCATCGCCGCCGAGGCGGGCAGGAAGCTCGTCCCGTGCACGCTCGAGCTGGGCGGCAAGAGCCCGAACATCGTCTTCGAGGACGCCGACATCGACCGCGCGGAAATCGGGGTGCTGGCCGGGATCTTCGCGGCGGCGGGCCAGACCTGCGTGGCGGGCTCGCGCGCCTACATCCACCGCCGCATCTACGACGAACTGGTCTCCCGCCTGGTGCGGCGGGCGGGCCGGATCGCGGTCGGCGACCCGCTGGCGCAGGCCACCCAGATGGGGCCCGTCGCGAGCAAGGCCCAGCTGGACAAGGACCAGGCCATCGTGCGCGAGGCCGTGGCCGCAGGGGCCAGCGTGCTCTGCGGGGGCGAACGCCTGGCGGTGCCAGGCTTCGACGGCGGCTACTTCTTCGCGCCCACGATCCTGGGCGGGGCGGATGCGGCCAATCCGGTGATCTGCAAGGAGGTCTTCGGGCCGGTCCTCGCGGTCATGCCCTTCGAAGACGACGACGAGGTCCTCGCCCTGGCCAACGATTCGGAGTTCGGGCTGGCCGCGGGGGTGTGGACCAAGGACTTCCGGCGCGCGCACCTGATGGCGCGGCGGCTCGAGGCGGGAACGGTCTGGCTCAACACCTACCGCACGCTGGCCTTCAATTCGCCCTTCGGCGGCTACAAGTCCAGCGGAATCGGGCGCGTCAACGGCACCGAGGCCGTGAACCACTACCTGCAGACCAAGAGCGTCTGGTGCGAGCTCGGCGACGAGGTGCGCGACCCGTTCGCCTTCAAGGCCTAGGCACCCTCCCGGCCGCACAGCCACAGATCCATCGCATAGGAGCCACGATGAGAGGTGTCGTATTTCCCGGGAACCGCAAGATCGAGTACCTCGAGGTGCCGGACCCGACGCCCGGGCCGCTGGACGTCGTCATCGAGATGAAGGCGTCCGGCATGTGCGGCACCGACCTGCAGAACTACCGCAGGCCGCTGGACCAGCCTGCCTACATGCCATCGCTGATCGGCCGCCCGCCCATCGCCGGCCACGAGCCCGCGGGCATCGTCTGCGCGGTCGGTTCGGCCGTGCCGGCGCAGCTCGCGCGGGTCGGGCAGCGGGTCATGGTGCACCACTACCAGGGCTGCAACGCCTGCGCGCACTGCCGCACCGGCTGGCAGCAGCTGTGCCGCAACGTCCAGCCGATGGTGCGCGTGTACGGCAACAACGACGACGGCGGCCACGCGCCCTACCTGAAGGTGCCGGCGAACACCGTGGTCACGCTGCCGGATTCGCTGAGCTTCGAGGCCGGCGCGGCGATCGCCTGCGGAACCGGCACCGCCTACCAGGCGCTGCGGCGCATGCACCTGTCCGCGGCAGACACCATCGCCATCTTCGGGCAGGGGCCCGTCGGCCTGTCGGCCACGCAGTTCGCGCGGGCCATGAATGCGCGCGTCATCGCCATCGACACGAACGAGCAGCGGCTCGAGCACGCACGCCGACTGGGCGCCGACGTGGCCTTCGCCCCGTCGGGCGACGGCGATGTCGCAGAAGCCATCCTGGAGCTGACCGGCGGGCAGGGCGTCGACAAGTCGCTGGAGACCTCGGGGGCGGCATCCGCGCGCAGCGCGGCCATCCGTGCGGCCAAGACCTGGGGGACCTGCTGCTTCGTCGGCGAGGGCGGCGAGGTGCGCATCAACGTCAGTCCGGAGCTGCTGCGCCGCCAGATGACGGTCATGGGGTCGTGGACGTTCTCGACGACCGGCCAGGCCGAGTGCGCCGCCTTCGTCGCCGCCAAGGGGCTCGACGTCGGCCAGCTGTACACCCACCGCTGGACGCTGGACCGGGCCGAGGAGGCCTACCGGCTGTTCGACCAGGGCGTGGGCGGCAAGGGCGTGTTCCTGCTCTGATGGCGGCGGGGCGCCGGTACCGGGGGCGTATGCGGGCCACGGCCCGGCGCACGGGCCCGTCCGGTCGCCGGCATGCGCGCCGACGCGACGCGGTCCCGGCTCAGGCCTCCAGCGGCCGCTCGCTGAAGCGCATCGAGAAGTCGACGGCCGTC
This sequence comes from uncultured Aquincola sp., assembly GCA_937883885.1. Next base: position 6,204 of record CAKZXL010000815.1, read on the forward strand.
ACGTCCTTGATCAGCGCGCCCACGGAGATGCGGTCGACGCCGGTCTCCGCGTAGGCCCGCAGCGTCTCGAAGGTGACGCCGCCGGAGACCTCCAGGCTGCAGCGGCCCTGGGCCAGCCGCACCGCTTCACGGACGGTCTCCAGGGGCATGTTGTCCAGCAGCACCATGTCCACGCCCGCGTCGAGCGCTTCCTGCAACTGCCGCAGCGTCTCGACCTCCACCTGGATGAAGGCCACGCGGCCCTTGAGCGCCTGCGCCGCGCGGAACGCGGCCGTCAGGCCGCCCGCTGCCGCGATGTGGTTCTCCTTGATCAGGACGGCGTCGTACAGGCCCATCCGGTGGTTCTGGCCGCCGCCGCAGCGCACGGCGTACTTTTGCGCGGCGCGCAGGCCGGGGATGGTCTTGCGCGTATCTAGGACGGCCGCGCGCGTGCCTTCGACCACCTTGACATAGCGGGCGGTCTTGGTCGCCACGCCGCTGAGCGTCTGCAGGAAATTCAGGCAGGTGCGCTCCGCGGTGAGGAGCTCGCGCGCCACGCCTTCGATCACCACGACGGCCTGCCCGGGCACGCAGGTGCCGCCATCGGGTACGCGCCAGTCGGCCCGCGCCGTCGGCGCCAGGCGGTGCAGTATCTCCTCGACCCAGGGCCGGCCGCAGACGACCGCCGCCTGGCGGCACGTGATGGTGGCCGTGGCGCGGGCGGTCGCCGGGACCAGTTCCGCGGTCAGGTCTCCCGGGCCGACATCCTCGTCCAAGGCACGCTCGACGTCCTGGTGCACCTGCTTCAGAAACTCTCTCTCACTCACGTTCAATCCTTTTTGTTCATCCTGGGGAGGCCGCGTCCCGGCGCGGCCGTGCCGCCTGTGCTTGCGTGGGCCGGCGGAGCGCCAGCCACCGGGGCCACCGGCGCCGGAGCATGGCTTGCGGCCTCACCTCGCTCATGCGCGCGACTGGAGGAGACGTTTGCCCGTCGGCCGAACCGGTGCGCACGCACGCACACGCACCGCCATGCGTACACATCGAGTCCGAGTTTACAAAATTATTAGAGACCGCATGATTCTAGGGAAACCCCGTAGGGAAAACCGTTGCCCGGATCAACGTGTGCCCCTAAAATCATTAGGCGACTAACAAAACGGGGCACCGCCAGACGGTGCCCGCATTCCCCGCCATGAACCCCACTGAAACCTCGGCGCCGATCTGGTCAGACTCGCTACTGCTCGGGCATGCGGCGATCGATGGCGAGCACGAGCAACTGGCCGAGCTGATCGAGCGCATGCGGTGCGCCGCCGCGCCCGAGATGGCGCAGGCGCTGGACGCGGTGCTCCAGCATGCGGCCTCGCACTTCGCGGCCGAGAACGAGTTGATGCGCACGACGGCGTTTCCGCCGCGCGACTGCCACATCAGCGAGCACGAAGCGGTGCTGTCCACGCTGCGCGGCGTGCGTGCCCGCCTGGCGCGCGGGGAGGTCGAGGTGGCCCGCCGCGTGGCGGACGAGCTGGCGGCCTGGTTTCCGCCCCACGTCCAGCACCTCGACTCGGCACTCACCCATTGGCTCTGCAAGCTGCAGCACGGCGCCAAGCCCGTGGTGCTGCGCGTGGGCCGAAAGCCCGAGGCCGCCCTGGCCTGCTAGTTCAACCCCCCTGAAGCAACCACCACTAGAGATGAGATGACATCATGATGACTCACGAAGAGAACGAACTGCTTTGCCGCGTCGAAGGCGACGCCCCGATGGGACGCCTGATGCGCCGCCACTGGATGCCCATCTGCCTCGTGGAAGAGGTGAGCGAACCCGACGGCACGCCGGTGAAGGCGCGGGCGTTCGGCGAGGACCTTGTGGTCTTCCGCGACAGCGACGGCCGGGTCGGCGTCATGGATGAGTACTGTCCCCACCGTCGCGCGTCGCTGGTCTACGGCCGCAACGAGGAGGGAGGGCTTCGCTGCCTCTACCACGGCTGGAAGATGGACGTCGACGGGAACGTGCTGGAGATGGCTTCCGAGCCGGCTTCGAGCGGCATGGTCGACAAGGTCAAGCACACCGCGTACCCCACCAAGGAATGGGCTGGCATGGTGTGGGCCTACATGGGGCCCAAGGAGACCATGCCCGAATTCCAGCCGCCGCCGTGGGCGCCGACGGCGGACACGCGGGTGAGCATCGCGAAAGTGCTGCTGCCGTGCAACTGGGCGCAGATCCTCGAGGGTGCCATCGACTCCGCGCACAGCTCCAGCCTTCACTCCTCCGACATGGTTCCTGCGCGCGTGGACGGCGCGAAGGCCACGGACAAGACCTGGCTGCGCCCGTCCACCGACAAGGCGCCGCGCATGCAGGTGCAGCGCACCGGCTTCGGCTTCCGCTATGCCGCGCTGCGCCGCCCGATCACGAACGCCGCGGAGAACGACTACGTGCGCTCGACGGTGTTCGTGGCACCGGCCACGGCCCTGATCCCGCCCAACAACCTCTACAACGTGGCCAACATCAACGTGCCGATGGACGACACGAGCACGGCGTTCTATTTCATCGCCTGGGGCCACCCGTCGCAGACGCCGGAGACCGACACCTGGCGCAAGTTCCTGCGCCAGACGGTGGGTGTCGACCTGGACCAGAACTACCGCCCCCTGCGCAACGAGGCGAACAAGTTCTGGCAGGACCGCAACGCCATGAAGGCCGGCAACTTCACGGGCATCACCGGCTTCCCGAACCAGGACGTGGCGATGTGGCTGACCATGGGCGCCATCGCCGACCGCACGCATGACCGTCTGGGCGCCAGCGACTTGGCGATCGTGGAATTCCGCAAGCAGATGCTCGAGGCCGTGCAAGCCTTCGACCAGGGGGCGCCTGCCATCGGCACCGGCGCCGAGGCGGCCACGCCGGCCGTCTGCTCCTTCCAGGCCATCGTCCCCAAGACGACCGACTGGCGCACCTACGAGACCCGCTATGTCTGGCTGGACGGCGAAAACCGTCCCGAGTTCGAACCCTCCTATTCCGTGAAGTCCTGATCCCGTGAGCAAACTCCAACTCTCCGTCGCCATGGGCGACTACGACCGCACCCGCGCGCTGTTCGACGGCCGCGTTCAGATCGACGGCGTCGATCCCGTGTACATGCTCCTCAATCCCGAGGAGATGTTCTTCCGGGCGATGCGTAGCGTCGATTTCGACATCACCGAGCTCTCGTTCTCCAGCTACCTGGTGAAGCACTCGCGGGGCGAGTGCCCTTACATCGCGCTACCGGTGTTTCTCTCGCGGGCGTTCCGGCACACGTCGATCTACGTGCGCAAGGACCGCATCCGCGAGCCGGCCGACCTGAAGGGCAAGCGCATCGGCTTGCCCGAATACCAGCTCACCGCCAACGTGTGGGCGCGCGCGATCCTGCAGGACGACTTCGGCGTGCGCCCCTCCGACGTGACCTGGGTGCGCGGGGGCATCGAGACGCCGGGGCGGCCCGAGAAGGTCAAGCTGCAGCTGCCGGACGACGTCCGGATCGAGCAGGCGCCCGAGGGGGCGACGATCTCGCAGATGCTCGACCGCGGGGAGATCGATGGCTTCATGGCGCCGCGCCCGCCGAGCCGGTCGGCGCTCGCCAACCCGAACATCGGCTGGCTGTTCGACGACCCGACCGCGGTGGCCAAGGACTACTACCGGCGCACGGGCGTGTTCCCGATCATGCACGTGGCGGCCGTCAGGAAGGAACTCGCCGCCAAGCACCCCTGGCTTCCCGCCGCGCTCGTCAAGGCCTTCACCCAGTCCAAGGCCGCCGCGCTGGAGCTGCTGTCGGACACCTCGGCCACCAAGGTCACGCTGCCCTTCGTCGAGGAGCAGCTGCAGGCTGCCCGCGAGGCGATGGGGGACGACTTCTGGTCGTACGGCGTGGCGGCCTCGGCCAGGACGCTGGAGACCTTCGTGCGGGCCCACTACGAGCAGGGCCTGTCATCGCGCCACGTGCCGGTCAGCGAGCTCTTCCACCCCGCGACCTACGAGACCTACAGCATCTGATCCCGCACCACCCACAACTGGAGACACCCACCATGAAGCACAAGATCCCCGCCTGGCTGGTTGGCCTGGCCTGCATCGCCCAACTCGCATTCGGCTCCCTGGCCCATGCCCAGGCCTATCCGAGCCGCGCCATCAAGCTCGTCGTTCCCTATGCCGCCGGCGGCCTTCCCGACACGGTGGCGCGCATCATCGCCAAGTCGCTGGGCGATACGCTGGGGCAGGCGGTCTACGTCGACAACCGGCCCGGTGCGGGTGGCTCGGTCGCCGCCTCCGCGATCCTGCAGTCCCCGGCTGACGGCTACACGCTGCTGGTGACCGATGGGCCGATGCTGTCGATCACGCCGTTGATCAACAAGAAGATCACCTACGACGCGGCCAACGACTTCGTGCCGATCGCCCTCGTCGGCAAGGCCCCGCTGTTCCTCGCCGTCAACGCGAACGTCAAGGCGAACACGCTGGACGAACTCGTCGCGCTGGCCAAGGCGAAGCCAGGGGGCCTCAACTACGGCTCCGCCGGCAACGGCAGCATCCACCACCTGACGATGGAGGCGATGAATGCAAGCCTGGGCATCTCGATGACGCACATTCCGTTCAGGGGCAGCGCCGTCTCGGTCCCCGCGATGATCGGCGGACAGGTGGACATGGTGTTCGCTTCGCCGCCGTCGCTCATGGGCTTCGTCAAGTCGGGCCAGGCGCGCCTTCTGGCCACCAATTCGACGACGCGTTCCCCGCTGGCACCGCAGATGCCTACCCTGGCGGAAAAGATCCCCGGCTTCGATTTCGCATTCACGGTCGCGGTGTTGGCGAAGACCGGTACGCCGAGCGAGGTCATCTCCAAGGTCAATGCCGAGATCAACAGGATCGTGAAGGTCCCCGAGGTCATCGAGCAGCTGCGCACTGCGGGCGTCGACCCGGCGGGCGGAACGCCCGAACAGCTCGCGCGGGCGCTGCGTGCAGAGAAGGCCCAGGTGACCGACGCCGCCGCGCGGGCGCAGCTGAAGGCCGAGTAGTCGCGCGTCATGACGCTCACCACACCCCAAACCCATTCCGACACGCAGATGCCGTTGCGCGTGGCGCGGATCCTCGACGTGGCGCGCGACATCCGCAGCTTCGAGCTGGTACAGCCCGATGGCAGCGAGCTGCCGCCGTTCACGCCGGGATCGCACGTCAAGGTCCAGGCCCCCAATGGCATGCTGCGCAAGTATTCGCTGTGCAACGATCCCGCGGAGCGCCACCGCTACGTCATCGCCGTCAAGCGCGATCCGGAGGGGCAGGGCGGCTCGCTCTCCATGCACGAGGAACTGCATGAGGGCGATACGCTGCCCACGTCGCTGCCTTCGAATGCCTTCCCGCTGGTCGAGAACGCCAAGGGCTACCTCTTCGTCGCGGGCGGCATCGGCATCACCCCGATCCTGTCCATGATCCGCTCGTTCGGCGAACTTCCGCCGGCACCGTGGAAGCTCATCTACCTGACGCGCTTTCCCGAGACTGCGGCCTTCCGCGAGGAGCTCGGCGCCCCCGAGCTCAAGAGCCGCGTGCGGATCCACCACAGCCACGGGGACCCCGCGCGCGCCTTCGACCTCTGGCCGGTGCTGGAGAAGCCCAACACGGCCCACGTGTACTGCTGCGGCCCGCGCGCGCTGATGGAGGCGGTGCGCGACATGACGGGCCACTGGTCGCCGGCCAACGTGCACTTCGAGAGCTTCAACGAGGGCGGGGGCGTGCGGCCCGACGACAAGCCCTTCTTGGTGAAGCTGGCCAGCTCAGGCGCGGCGTTCGAGGTGCCCGTCGGCAAGTCCATCCTGTCGGTCCTCCACGAGCACGGCTGCAACGCGGCGTCCTCGTGCGAGAGCGGCACCTGCGGCACCTGCCGCACGAAGCTGCTGAGCGGCGAGGCCGACCACCGAGACATGGTGCTGCTGCCCGAGGAGATGGACAGCCAGATCATGATCTGCGTCTCCCGGGCCAAGTCCGACGAACTGGTGATCGACCTGTGAACGCCGGCCGCCCACTTCGACTCGGCGTCGCCGGACTCGGCCGCGCCTTCACGCTCATGCTGCCCACGCTCCAGCGCGACGCGCGCGTGCGGCTGGTGGCGGCCTGCGACCCGCGCGAGCCGGCGCGCGAGCGCTTCGCGAGCGACTTCGATGCGCCGGTGTACCCGGACATCGAGGGCCTGGCGTCCAACCCGGACGTCGAGGCGATCTACATCGCCAGCCCGCACCAGTTCCACGCGGAGCAGGCGCGCATCGCCGCCCGGCACGGCAAGCACGTGCTCGTGGAAAAGCCCATGGCGCTGTCCCTCGGCGACTGCAACGCGATGATCCGGGACTGCCGGGACGCCGGCGTGCACCTCATCGTCGGCCACTGCCACAGCTTCGACACGCCGTACCTGCGCGCGCGCGAGATCGCCCTGGGCGGTGAGTTCGGGCGGGTGCGCATGATCCACGCGCTCAACTACACCGACTTCCTCTACCGGCCGCGGCGTCCCGAGGAGCTGCGCACGGAGGAGGGCGGCGGCGTGGTGTTCAGCCAGGCCGCCCACCAGGTCGACATCGTGCGCCTGCTGGCCGGCACGCGGGTCAGCCGGGTGCGCGCGATCACAGGCGACTGGGACCCCAGGCGCCCGACCCAGGGCGCCTATTCGGCCCTGCTGTGGTTCGAGGGCGGGGCGTTCGCCAGCGTCAGCTACAACGGCTACGGGCACTTCGACTCGGACGAATGGTGCGGCTGGATCGGCGAGATGGGCGCCGAGAAGTCGCCCGAGGCGTACGGCGCCGCGCGCCGCAAGCTGGCGACCGTGGGTTCGCCGGAGGAGGAGGCGCGCCTGAAGGCGGCCGGCACCTATGGCGGGCCCGGCTACGTGCCCGCGTCCGCGGGCGCGCCGCCGGCGTGGCACCAGCATTTCGGGCCGGTCGTGGTGTCCTGCGAGCGCGGCGATATCCGTCCGTTGCCCGACAGCGTCTGCGTGTACGGGGACCTCACGAAGGAGCGGCGGCCGCTGGGCCGGCCCGCGGTGCCCCGCTTCGAGGTCATCGACGAACTGTACGAGGCCGTGGTGAACGGGACCGCGCCGCTGCATGACGGCGAATGGGCGCGCTCCACGCTGGAGGTGTGCCTGGCGCTGCTCGAGTCGGCGGGCTCGGGCAAGGACGTGGAGCTGCTGCGCTGAGGCGGCGCCCTTGCGTGCGCCGTGGCGCTCCGCGTGCAGGCCGTGGCCGGAGAAGGCACCGGCGCGTGCGGGCCGCCGGGGGCGGTCCAGGCGCCACGGCCCGCACCTCGCGGCGGCCCGGGTTTCATGGCGCGCCGCGCCAGACCGGGGAGATTCCCATCGATCCAGCCAAAGGGTAGGCCAAGATGCAACCGTCCCACGAGGACCTCAATTTGCTCGTCGTCTTCGAGGCGCTCATGGAGACCCGCAGCGTCTCCAAGGCCGGCGAGCGGCTGCAGCTGAGCCAGCCCTCGATGAGCCACGCGCTGTCGAAGATGCGCAAGGCGTTCGACGACCCCATGTTCGTGCGCGTCAAGAACGAGATGCAGCCGACGGCAAAGGCGCTGGAAGTCGCGGAGCCCATCCGCCAGGCCCTCGAGCTGGCACGCCGCCAGATCTTCTCCAAGGTGGCGCTGGACCTGCGCACCTCGTCGCGCCTGTTCACGATCTGCATGACGGATGTCGGCGAGACCTGCTATCTGCCGATGGTGATCAATGCCGTGCGCAAGCAGGCGCCGTGCGTGCGGCTGCGGACGGTCTCGCCGATCGTGGAGAAGCTGGAGGAGGGGCTGGAATCGGGGGGCGTCGATCTCGCGATCGGGTACTTCCCCGACATTAAGAACGGCGGCGTCTTCCAGCAGCGGCTCCTGCGCAACAGCGGGTTCATGTGCATCACGGGCAACAAGGAATTCGCCGCGCGCGGCGAGCTGGACCTCGCTTCCTTCCAGTCGGCGCTCCACATCGCAGTGCGAACGGAAGGCCGCAGCCAGGAGGTCATCGAGAAGGCCATGGCCGCGATGGGTATCCACCGCAACGTGGTGGCCACGATTCCCCACTACCTCGGCCTGCTGACCATCATCCCGCAGACCGGCCTGACGGCCATCATTCCCATGGACCTCGCCGGCGCGTTCGAGGGCAAGGAAGGCATCGCGGCCCTGCCGCTGCCGTTCGCATCGCCCAGCGTGGAGGTGATCCAGATATGGCACAGGCGCCAGCACGAGGATCCGGCGCACCGCTGGCTGCGGACACTGGTGCGGGACACGCTGCAGAGGCGGGTGCTTGACTAGGAGCGTGCCGTCATGCAGCCGGCCACCTTCCCCACGCGTGCCGCGGGCGGCGCTTCGCTTGTTCCCAGGTCGGCGGGCCAGTCCGCTGGACCGAGCATCCGGGATCGCCCCGGAGGCACCCGGCCGGGCGCAAGCGCCGGGATCCTTTCCGCTTCCAAGAACCATTCAGGAGATACCTCATGAGATTTCGCATGCTGTCGCTCGTCGTCGCGAGCCTGGCCTTGCAGCTGCAGCCGAGCGCCCAGGCGCAGAGCGCCGCCTACCCCACGAAGCCGATCCGCCTGTTCGTGGGCGCGCCGGCCGGCGGCCCCACGGACGTGATCGCCAGGTCGCTCATCCAGCAGATGGGGGATTCGCTGGGGCAGCCCGTAATCGTCGAGAACCGGGGCGGGGCCGCCGGCACGCTCGCGGCCGGCATCGTCGCGAAGTCTCCGGCCGACGGCTACACGCTGATCGTGACGCCCTCGGCGCACGCCTATGCGGCGAGCATGTACGACAAGCTCCCGTTTGATCCCGTGAAGGATTTCCGGCCGGTGGGGCAGATCGGCATGATGCCCCTCGTGGCGATTGCGAACAAGGCCTTCCCGGCGGGGTCGCTGCGCGACCTGGTCGAGCGCGCCAAGGCCCAGCCCACCGCCGTGAACTACGGCTCGAGCGGCACGGGTTCCGCCCATCACCTGGCGGGCGAGCTATTCAAGCTGCGCACGGGCATCCAGATGACGCATGTGCCCTACAAGGGCAGCGCGGGATCCATCACGGACCTCATCGCCGGCCAGATCCAGGTGATCTTCGAGCCGCTCGTGTCGGCGTTGCCGCAGATCCAGGCCGGCCGCGTGAAGGCGCTGGCCGTCATGGGCGAGAAGCGCTCCCCGGCCCTGCCGGACGTGCCGACCCCCGGCGAGGCCGGGCTGCCCGGCGTGGAAGCCAGCGCCTGGTACGGGATCATGGCGCCGGCGGGCACGCCCGACACGGTCGTCGCCAAGCTGACCGCGGCGCTGAACAAGGCCCTGGCCGACCCTTCCACGCGCGCGAGCCTGCAATCGCAGGGCGTCGACGTCACGCCCGGGCCGCCGCAGATGTTCATGGACCTGATCACCAGCGAGATCGCGCGCTGGCGGCCGATCATCCAGGCGGCGGGAATCCGCGCGGAGTAGGCGAGGCGCATGCATTCACACCGCAAACTGCAGCCTCCGTCGGTCGTCAACATCGAGGATCTCCGCCGGCTGGCCAAGAGGCGGCTGCCGCAGGTGATCTGGGACTACCTGGAAGGCGGCGCGGAGGACGAAGTGACGCTGCGGCGCAACCGCGCCGCCTTCGACCGCTATCACCTCCTGCCGCGGATGGTCACGGGCAAGGGCTCGCGCGACCTGTCCATCACGCTGTTCGGGCAGCGGCTCGCGGCGCCCTTCATGATCGGGCCGACGGGCCTCAACGGCATCTACGTGCCGGACGCGGACCTCATGCTGGCGCGCGCGGCCGCAGCGGCGGGCGTGGCGTTCTCGCTGTCCGCCGGCTCGAACAACGACATCGAGGCCGTGGCCAGGGCATCGGCTGGACCCAAGTTCTTCCAGCTCTATCCGTGGGGCGGACGCGAGGTCGCGACCAGGCTGCTGGCGCGCGCACACACGGCCGGCTACTGCGCGCTCATGGTCACGGTCGATTCGCTGATCCCGGGCAACCGTGAGCGGGATGTGCGGAACCGATTCGCCCATGCACTGCATTTCTCTCCGCGCATCGTCTGGGACGCGGCGACCCATCCGCGATGGGTCGTTTCCACATGGTTCGCCCGCGGCATGCCGCGCTTCGAGAACCTGGCTGAGTTCCTGCCACCGGGCTCCGACGCGTACGCGCTGGCCGCCTATACCCGCGCGCAGCGCAATCCGTTCTACAGCTGGGAGGATGTCGCCTGGCTTCGCTCGCAGTGGGCGGGCCCCTTGGTGGTCAAGGGCATCCTCACCGCGGACGACACGCGCCTGGCCGCCTCCCATGGGGCGGACGCCGTCGTGGTGTCCAACCATGGCGGGCGCAGCCTTGACGGCTTGCCCGCCACGCTGGACATGCTGCCCTCGGTCGCCGCCGCTGCCGGGGGCATGCCCGTCCTGGTCGACAGCGGCTTTCGGCGGGGCTCCGACATCGTCAAGGCCCTCGCCCTTGGCGCGCGCGGCGTGCTGCTGGGCCGGGCGCCCCTGTACGGCGTGGCTGCGGCGGGGGAGGCCGGCGCAAGTCGCGCGCTCGAGATCCTCCTGCAGGAGACGGACCGCGTCATGGGCTTGTTGGGGGTGGACTCGGTGGACGCGCTGGGGCACCAGCACGTTGGCCTGCAGCCGGCATGACGCGGCGGGAAAAACTGCAGTTTCCCGGCCGGCGCCGGAGAAGGACCGAAGCAGCATCGGCGGCACAGGCCCCTTGGCAGGGGCGGCATAGACCTCCTCGGCGGGGGCGGTGATGCCGCCGGGACCGGCAGTTCGCGATACCCGCAGGCGCAAGCTGCGGGCCGCGTGTCGCAGGCACCGTGGTCTGGTCAAGAGGTGCGCAACTCCCGCACGCGCATCCCGGGCGGCGCAGCCGCGGAGCGGGGCGCTGAAGCCAATCGGCCGCCGCTGTCTCGAGCGGACGGGAAGCCGCTCGCTGAAGGTTGACGCGCCGAAGTGCGCGCGTAGCCTGGTGCCAAGCGTGCGACGCGGGGCGAAAAGTCTATGGCCTGCCAGAACGAAGGCGTTGGGCATCGTCCCGGCATTGCCCGTGCAACCGCATGGTTTTGTGATCTGGATCAGCATGCCGCCTACTGAGAACAGCAGAATGTACGGTGCTATATTTGTGCGGTCCGCTTGGCCTGGGCAGCACCTTTTCAACCTCCTCCCGCTTCTTCGTGTCCGTCGGCTCGTTCATGTACGCCGATCGCCGCTGTCTTGCAGGGCGTCGGCCGGGCAGAGCGTCCGTTGGGATGCATTGAGGAATGAAAATTGGCAAAAAAGGCAGGGAAAGAGTCGGCGGAGGTAGCGAGCCGTATGCTGCAGCACTGGCATGAGGGCGTTCCCGACGACCGTTTAGCGCATCTGGTGAAGGACGCGACGCGCTCCTTTCTTCGATCGCTGCAGACCCGTCTTGCGCGCCACGACGTCCAACTCGGCCATTGGACCTTCCTGCGGATTCTCTGGGAGAAGGATGGGCTCACCCAGGCAGAACTGAGCGCGGAGGCCGGTGTGATGGCGCCCACCACGGCGATCGCCCTGAAGGCCATGGAGGAGCTCGGGTACGTCCTGCGAAAGCAGCGTCCCGACAACCGCAAGAGCATCTACGTTTTCCTGACGCCGGCGGGCAAGCGCCTCAAGGCGAAGCTCGTGCCCTTGGCCGAGGAGGTCAACGCGCTCGCCATCAGATCCCTGACGGATGCCCACATCAGCATCGTGCGGCGCTCGCTGCTGAAGATCATCGACAACCTGGCGAGCGACGAGTGCATTCAGGATGATCCGAAGCGGACAGGCGCCGCTCAGTCATCCGCAAGACCGTAGCCCGCGCTGCCGATGGCCGCGCCCTGGGTGCGGCGCGCCATGGAAGCGCACCGCGCCTCGCGGCAGTGCCACGCTCTCCCCAATCCCTCAAATGCATCGGTCCCGCCGCGGCGCAGTGCGCCCGAGCGGCCAGCCGCGCCGCATCGGTCTCGATGTGGGTCGACGAGTCGACGATGCCACCCAGTGGACCCCGCGCGCCACAGGCGAGTGGCATGGATGCCCCATGGAACGCACGCCGGAACCCGCCGGGCCAGTGCCGCCGTCTTCTGCCTGGCAGCCTGTGAGATAATTAGAGACCTAATGATTAGACCTACGGAGACATAGCGCGGTTTCGGGATTTACGTGCCGTCGAACGCTGGAATCGCGCGGAGCCCACATGAGCACATGCCCCGATCCCACGTCGTGCCGGCAGCCGGATTTCCTGGATGCGAAAGCCAGTCTTGCCCTTCTGGGCGTCCGCCCGCAGACGCTCTACGCCTATGTGAGCAGGGGGGCCATCCGCAGCGTGCCCCAGCCCGGAACGAAGGCGCACCTGTACAGCCGCTCGGACATCGAACGGGTCATGGCGCGCGCGGCCGCCCGTGCAGGCCATGCCGCGGCGGCAGCCGGTGCGATGGACCATGGGCCGCCCATCGTCAGCAGCGGTATCACGGAAATCACCGAGGCGGGTCCAGCCTACCGGGGCTACTTGGCCTGCGACCTCGCGCGGCAAGGCGTTCCGTTCGAGCGGGTCTGCGAATTGCTCTGGGGCGCTCCTCTCGATGTCGCGAGGGCCGGCGCCTGGAGAATCCCTCCGCGCGACCAGGCACTGGCCCGCGAGGCCGGTTTGCGGATACTGCACGGTACCGATCCTCACCGCGTGTACGGATCGCTCGCGATGCTGGCTCTCCAGTTGGAGCGCAGCCGCAGGATGTCGGGCGGTGGGGGTCTGGACGCGGGCGTCGTGCAAGAGGCGCGCTTGCTGATCTGTGCCGTGGCGCAAGCGCTGGGATGCGTCGGCCCGGCCCGCGCGCTGACGCTGCCGGAGCGCTCCGAATCGATCGCTTCGACGCTGATCCGGTCCTTCGGATGCGAAACCACGCCAGCGCGGATCCGCGCGGTGAACGCGCTGCTCGTGCTCCTCGCGGACCACGAACTGCCGCCGGGCACCCTGGCCGTCCGGGCGGCTGCCTCGGGAGGCGCGAACCTTTTCGACTGCATTGCCGTGGGCATCTGCGCAAGCGCCGGGACCGAGATCGCCGGGCACTATGCGGTCGTGGACCGGTTCCTCACCGCAAGGCCGTCCGCGACGGCGCTGCGCGACAAGGCCCTGCGCCTGCACCAGCGGGCGCAGCGGATCCCCGGCTTCACGCATCCGCTCTACCTGGGCGGCGACCCGCGCGCGAAGCACCTGCTCGCCATCGCCACCGAACTGGCTGACGACTCCTTCAACATGCGACAGGTCGCCGACTTCGTCGGTTGGGCGAAGGAGAATCTCGCGGACCATCCAAGGCATGAGTTCGCCGTCGTCTGCCTGGTGCGGGCGCTCCGGCTTCCCGTCTGGTCGGCAGCGGTCTTCTTCCTGGTGGCGCGCATGGCCGGCTGGGCTGCGCATGTGCAGGAGCAGCGCGGCGTGACCGGCCTCTGGCGGCCGCGCGCCCGTTACGTCCCCCGCCCATGAGCGTGGCAGGGCCCGTGCGCGTCGCTAGCGCCGCCCTGTGTCGCTCGGAGCCGAGAGGCGATCCTCTGGAGGAGCGGACTGGACGCCGGGCATTGCGGGCCCGCGGCAACCGGCCTGCCGCTGCGAACTCGTGCGTCTCCCTCTTTGCGAGGGGCAGCCCCGATGACGGCGATGGCCACTCCGCATTTGCGCTGCCGCCTGCTAAGCGGTGCGTCCGCGCGGTGGTGGTTGGAAGAGGGCATGGTGCGGGTGGAAGACCTGCCGCGCGTCACCGACCTGGCCTACTCCAACAGCCTGCGCCGCTGGATCACGGCGGAGTTGGCCTGAGCACTGCCCGGAGGTACTAGGACGCCGAGGCGCTGAATTTGCCGGTCTGCAGCCAGGCGGCAATACCGGCTGCCAACTGGTCGCTGTTGCTCTCCATCATCATCATGTGGCCGTTGCCCTGGATGCCCCGGTCGCCCAGCGGAATGAATTCCGCGCGCGCCCCGATGTCGTTCAGCCAGTCGACGATGGGCTTGTCGATGGCGGCCGTGTGGTCCGCGTCGTTGGTGCCCATGATCAGGGCCACGCGCTTGCCCTTGTAGCCCGAGGGGTCGGTCACACGGGGCGCGCTGTTCTCATAGTTCACCCGCTCTAGCAGCAGGCGGGGCGGAATGACGGTCAGGCTGGCCAGGTAGCTGTCCAGGTGCTCGCGCGGGAAGCGCGTGCTGCTGCCGACCAGCTTCTTCGTGGCCCAGCCCGGTTCGGCAACGAAGGGCAGCTTGCGGCTGAGCTTGAGCACCGGAGCGCCGGGTGCCAAGCGGACTTCCACGTCGTCCGACGTGCTGGACAGGAACTCGGTCGGCGCGCTGACGTTGGCCGGCCCGCCAGGTGCGATTGCCACCAGGGAGACGATGCGGTCGCCGAAGAGTTCGAGCAGCTTCCAGCCGAAGGGGCCCGACATCGAATGCGTCATGACGATCGCCGGGCGGTCCAGCGTGGCCAGCACCTTGCCAAGGCCCTTCACGACCGTCTCGCCCGACAGGTCGTCGTAGGGGATGTAGCCGCTGCGACCGGTGCCTGCCCAGTCAGGGACCACCACCTGGTAGCCCTGGGCTGCGAAGAAGGGCGCCCAGCCCGGGCGGCCATCGGCGGTCGCCATGTAGCAGGAGCCGGTGTGCGCCCCGCCGTGGATCAGCACCATGGGCGGCTTGCGGGTCTTCGCGACCGGCTCCAGAACCTCGTAGTAGGTCGAAGGACCGGCCACAAAGCCGCTGCGCACCCGCACGGCGGCGTGGGGGGGCGTGCTGGCGCCGGAGGCGCCGGTGCTGGTGGCCGCGGCTAGGACGGCACCCATGCCAGCACTGGTGCGGAAGAACCTCCGGCGGGAGGCGGGGGGCGTGTTGTGCATCTTGTCTCCTGGTTCTCTGTGGCATTGGCATCGACTCTGGCAGTGCAGGACGGTCGCCGGAGCGTCTGGCGAGGACGGCCCAGCGCGGCCAGGCCATGCCGACCATTATTGTTAATCGACTAACAATATGAAAGCTGGGGCGAACCCTGTTGTGCGCTGTCCAGCCGCCGCGACAGCACCTGCACCTCCTCACTGAACGTGGGCGGAGCGACGCCCTGGCCCCAGACCTCGAGGAGCTGTGTTGCGTCGTCATGCCGCAGATGTCGATGGGCTCGAGGAGCGACCTGGCCGGCTACTCGCAGGAGAGATTTCCCGAGGCGATATGCGAGTTGCGCTTGGGGGCAGGCCGTACGGTGGATGGGCGCGGCGGAACCAGCGTTCCGCATGGCGCGGGCCCCTTTAGCATTCCGGCGGGCCGGGCGCTGGACAGGGTGGTCGCTCGACAGGCGAAGGAAGACCTGTGTTCATACGGATCGTGGCTGGAGAGCGCGTCGCATCTTGCCCGGTACACGAAAGCGCGCAATCCACGATGCCGACGACGAGCCTCTTGGCAACCTATCGAGCAACCATGGTCTCTAGCCGATCTTCACGTTGACGTTCTTGAGCTGCGTGAACTCCAGCAGTTCCTCCTTGGACTCCTCCCTGCCGACGCCGGACTGCTTGTAGCCGCCGAACGGCGCGCCAGGGATGTGCACCGAACACTCGTTGACCCACACGTAGCCCGACTGGATCCGCTTGGCGGCGCGCAGGCCGGTGTTCAGGCTCGTGGTCCACACCGAGGCCGTCAGTCCGAGCTCCGTGCCATTGACCTCGACCAGCATCCGGTCCTCGTCGTCCCAGGAAAACACCGAGAGCACGGGGCCGAAGATCTCCTCGCGCGCGATCCGCATGTCGGGCCGCACGCCCGTGAAGATGGTCGGCTCGATGAACAGGCCGTCCTTCAGCTGCGCATCGCGCGCCGCGTGGCCGCCGGTCAGGAGCACGGCGCCCTCGTCGATGCCGGCCTGGATGTAGTGCAGCGCGCGGTCGTACTGGGCGCGGCTCGCCAGTGCGCCCATCGTCGTGTCCAGGTGGGTCGCGATGCCGGGCCGGTGTTTGCGCGCCAGTTCCTCGGCCATGCGCTGCATGAATTCATCGTGCAGGGAGCGGTGCACGTACAGGCGGCTCGTGGAGCCGCACGACTGCCCGCACCACGTGAAGTTCATGCCGCGCACGGCCCCCTCCACCGCGCTGCGCAGGTCCGCGTCGGGATAGATGACCATCGCGTTCTTGCCGCCCAGCTCCAGCAAGGTGCGCTTCATCGTGTCCGCGGCGGACCGCAGCACGGCCTTGCCGGCGCCGACGCTTCCGATAAGCGCGACGGCGGCCACATCCGGGTGCGCGGACAGCGCGGCACCCGTCTCGCGTCCGCCAGCGATGCAGTTCAGCACCCCCGGGGGGAACAGGCCGTCCAGGATCTCCATCAGCCGGATGGTCGACAGCGGCGCCTGTTCCGGCGGCTTGAGGATGACCGTGTTGCCCGCCGCGAGCGGCGCGGCGATCTTGCCTGCCGCGAACATGAACGGGTGGTTGAACGGGAAGATCCGTGCGACGGGGCCGAGCGGCTCCCTGAGCGTGTAGTTCAGCGCGCCGTTCGCGGTCGGGATGGTCTCGCCCTTGATCTCGAGCACCAGCCCCGCGAAATAGTCCAGCTGGGTGGCCGCGATCTCCGCGTCCATCTGCATGGCGCGCACGGGATTGCCGCAGTTGGCGGCGTCCAGCAGCGCCAGTTCCCGCGAATGCAGCCGCACGCGGCGCGCGGCCTCCCGCAGCAGCGCCGCGCGCTGCAGGGGCGGGGTCTCGGCCCAGGCCGGGAAGGCGGCCTTCGCCGAGGCGACCGCGGCGTCGACCTCCGCCGAACCCGCCGAGGTCACGTCGGCCAGACGCTCGCCCGTGGACGGGTTGAAGGTCGCGATCGCCTGGTCCGCTCCTTCATGCCAGCGGCCGTCCCAGAACAGCCCGCTCGACCGGGGCAGGACTCGCTGGACGTAGGGGCTCAGGTCGCCGCTGTCCGGCAGGACGATGGGGGCCGCTGTCATGGCTGGCCTCCTTCCTGGTCCTCATGGGAGCGGGTCATGCCGGAGGCCATCGCGGCGCTGTAGCCCGGCGTGACGTGCACGTCGACGACGACGGTCGCTCCATCGCGCACCGCAGCGACGGCGCGGGCCAGGACCTCGTCGAGCTCCGACGGGCTGTCCGTCGGTCCGAGGCCCTGCAGCCCGAGCCCGCGCGCGAGCGCGGCCAGATCGGGGTCCGGATCTCCGATGCGCTGCCCGATCCACCGGTTCTGCACCGGGCGGTCGCGATCGCGGGCCACCCGCTCCTGGTGCAGCTCGTCGTTGAAGAACGACCGGTTGTTGCAGACGATGGTAAGCAGGGGAACGCCAGCATTGGCGGCGGTCCACAGTGCTGTCATGCCCATCAGGTAGTCGCCGTCGCCGGTCATCAGCACGGGCAGTCGGTCGGTTCCACGCAGCGCCAGCGCGGCGCCGACGGCCATGCCCGGCCCGGAGCCGATGCCGGCGCCGCCGTCCATGCCCAGGTAGTCCAGCGGATCGCGGAAGTGGCCCATCTCGCCGCTCCAGCCCAGTGGCACACGGATCAGGGTGATGGGCTGCGTGCCCGCGGCCCGGCGCAGGGCGTCGGCGACCATCGCGATGCTGATCGTCCCGTCTTGCGGAACCGGGGGCATGGCCATCGGGCTCTTCGGGGCCTGGAGGGCCGAAGGGCGCTCGGTGCAGGCAGCGCAGAGAAGGGGCACGGCGACGTCCGGCTCCACCGGCATGAACACGTCCACCGGCGGCAGGCCCTGGTGGTCCATGCTCCAGCCCCGGTGGCTGTAGTGGTCGAGCGAGACCTGGATCACCTTGGCGCCGACGCTCTCGTTGCGCCACGCCTGCTGCAGCGTGCCGTTCAGGTCGTACCAGTCCAGGCTCAGCACGACGTCGGCGGCGCGCAGCGTGGCGGCCGCGTCCGGGGTCAGGAAGACGCCCGGCACGGCCGCGTGCAGCGGATGGTCGGTGGGGAACGATGCGCCGGCGCGCAGGTCCGTAAGGACCTGCGCATTCAGCTTCTCGGCCAGCTCGATGCGCTGGCGCCAGCCCTCGCTAGACCTGGAGACCCGCCCCATCAGAATGACCGGGCGGGCCGCGGAGGACAGCAGCGCTGCGGCTCTGGCCAGCTCATCGCTGCCCGGCACGGCGGGGGAGGGAACCTGGTAGCGGCTGACGTCCGGCAGCGCCGGGATCGCATCGATGCGCGTCTCCTGCAGCGAGACATCGAAGCACACGTAGGTGGGGCCGGCGGGTGCGGTCAGCGCGATCTGCTTGGCCCGCAGCAGCGCCTCGTACGACGCGGCGACGGAAGCCGGCTGCGCGTCCCACTTGCTGAAGTCGCGCACCAGCGCGCCCTGGTCCTGCGCGGTGTGCATCCAGTCGATCCAGGGGCGCCGCTTGGCCGCATCGACCGGGCCCGTCGCGCCCAGGACCAACACGGGCACGCGGTCCACCCAGGCGTTGAAGATCGCCATGGACGCGTGCATCAGGCCCACGTTGCTGTGAACGATCGCCGCCAGCGGCTTTCCGGCGACCTTCGCGTAGCCATGGGCGATCGCGACGGCATGCTCCTCATGGAGCACGACCAGCATCTGCGGGTCGATGTTGCCGAGGTGGTTCACCAGGCTGTCGTGCAGACCGCGGAAGCTCGACCCGGGGTTCAGGAGGACATAGGGGATGTCGAGCGCGCGGATCATCTCCGCGATGGCGTCGCTGGCCCACAGGCTGCCGGCGCCGGCGCCCGCTGCGGGAATGTCGCGGCGCAAAGGAATGGCTTGCTTCGAATTCAATGGGTGCTCCGCTCAATCGGCCTTGATGCCCGCGCTCTTGATGACGCTCGCCCACCGCGCGGTGTCCTTCTCGACGAGCTTGGTCATCTCCTGCGGCGTGCTCGGCCGCGTCTCGATACCCTGCTCGGCGAGCTTCTCCTTCACCTCGGGCTCGTTCAGGATCTTGGTGACATCGGCGTTGATCCGCTTGATGACCGCCGCAGGGGTCCCCGCGGGGGCCGCCAGGCCGAGCCAGATCTCGCTGTCGTACTGGGGCAGGCCGGCCTCGGCCATGGTCGGGACATCGGCCAGCAGGCTGGCGCGCCGGGTGCCACCCACGGCGAGCGCGCGCAGCTTCCCGGTGCGGATGTGCGGCAGCAGCGAGTTGATGGCACCGAACTGCAGATCGACCTGCCCGGCCAGCATGTCGGTGATGGCCGGCGCCGCGCCCTTGTAGGGGACGTGGGTGATGTCGGTGCCCGTCATCGCCTTGAAGAGCTCCGCGGACAGATGCTGCGGGCTGCCGGAGCCCGACGAGGCATAAGTGAGCTTGCCCGGAGTGGCCTTCGCGAGCGCCACGAGTTCCTTCACGGTCGTGGCCTTCACGTTCGAGTTCGCTACCAGCACGACCGGCACCGCGCCGAGTTGCGTGACCTGGGCGAAATCGCGCGCGACGGCGTACGGCGTCTTCGGCAACAGCACCGGATTGATGGACATGGTGTTGTTGTTGGTGATCAGCAGCTTGTAGCCGTCCGCAGGGGCCTTGGCCACGTGGTCGGTCCCGATGCTTCCGGCCGCGCCTGCCTTGTTGTCCACGATGACCGGCTGGTTCCAGATCTGGCTGAGCCGCTGGCCGATCACGCGGGCGATGACGTCGTTGCTCCCGCCGGGAGTGAAGGGCACGATGAGGGTGACCGGCTTGGTGGGATAGTTCTCTTGTGCGATGGCCGAGTGGCCGAAGCCTGCGGCGATCATGGCGGCGGCCGCGAGCAGCGAGCGCCGAGTGGGGCTTGATGGATTCTTCATGGTGTCTCCGGTTGCAGGCAACTACACGTGCCCTAAGAAGATCCCGATCCTAGGAACAAGGTTGATGTGCATCAAGCTTGAATGCGCGGTCAACCTATGAAGAAGCAACGCGGCGTGGCAGCCCGCGTGGCGAGCTAGGGTTCATCCCGAGGTTGATCGATGGTTCAACCGGCGCCGCCCGGTGGCCATCCTGTCCTCCAGGGTGCGCAGGGCTCTCGCGCCCGGAGGTGCGCTGTGCGCCCGCATGGCCAATGCGCTCGGCTTCCATCGTGCCTCGCGGGCATTGGTGAAGACGCCGCACTGTCCTGACAACCGGTCCGCATGTCCGTGTGCCGCTGCACGGTGACCACGGTCTCGCGCACCGGTGCAGCGGGCCGGCGATGGCCCGATAAGCAGCGCGTGGAACTTGGAAGAACGCCGCTGGCGGACGTGCCCGCGTGCCCGTGAACGGCGGGCAGAGGCCGGCGCGCGACTGGCTCGCTGGCCAGGCACCCCATCGGTTGTGAATCGACGTTGCACCGTCTTCGTTCGTCCATTGCTCCTTGCGGCGACAACGGGATTCGAACCCGACGGGATGCTGCGGAGTCCGGCGCGAGGCATTGATCATCCAATCAATCCGGGTTGGTTCCGATGCCGTGCGGGATGGTCTCTGCCAGTGTTTCGCGGCCACCAACGGGTCAGGCGTGAAAGCGTCGCACGCCCGCCACAGCCGGGCGTTCTGAATCCGGAAAATTTGATTAGGCGACTATCAAAAAGATTAGGCGTCTATCTATACTGAACGAGCCGGAGGAACCACGATGAACCCGCGAGTCATCGAACGATGTGGTCTTTGGCGGGCTGCGCGTGGAGCTTTCCCATGAGACGCCAGGCGCAATGTGAAGAAGAGGAATCGGGGCCAAGCCCCAAGTTCAACGAAGGAGACAACTATGAACGGAATGGCCAAGCATGCGGTTGCATGCGCCGCGCTGCTGTGCGTTTGCGGCGCAGCCAATGCCCAGAGCAGCGTGACCATGTATGGGCGGGTGGATGCCGGGATGGACTCGCCGAGATCGGGGGGCTCGAGTGTCAATCGGCTGGTATCGGGCGGAAGTGCGGGGAGCAACCTGGGTTTTCGCGGCGTGGAGGACTTGGGAGGAGGGCTTGCCGCCGTCTTCCGCCTCGAGATGGGCATCAACCTCGACGACGGCACGCTCGGCCAAGGCGGTCGCGCGTTCGGGCGCGAGGCGTCGGTCGGCCTGAGCGATGCGCGGTTCGGCACGCTGCAGATGGGCCGTATTCCCACTCCGTACTACATGGTCCAGAGCAGTGTGGACGCCTTCGTCTGGGAAGGCGCCGGCGGGCTGCTCGCGCTCACCAGAAACGTCAGCCCCACCACGCAGCGCCAGGTGCTGCCGATGGGGGTGTCGGCGCGGCAGGACAACGCGGTCAACTACGTGTCCCCGCGCTGGGGCGGCATCGAGTTCCGCGGCCAGTACTCCTTCGGCGAGAACTCGACGACGATCGGACGCGGGTACGGCGCATCCGCGCGCTACCAGGCCGGGGGCTTCGACCTCAATGCGGGCTTCCAGCGGCAGGAGGGGCCGGACGATGCTGCGGGCAAGGTCTCGGCGATGGTGGTTGGCGGCTCCTACGACGCCCGCTTCGCCAAGTTCTTCCTGGGCATGACGGTGGAGAAGAACTCCTGCGCGACCTGCACCGGGGCAATCGCCCGCATGCCCGGTGCTTCGACGAGCGAATTCCGGCTGACCAACCTCGGCGTGCGCGTGCCGTTCGGACAGTTCACGGCCGTTGCCCAGTTCACCCGCGTCAACGACCGGTCCGACTACACGGCGTTGACGGGCAACCGGGACGCGAACTGGATCTCGCTTGGCGGCGACTACGACCTGTCCAAGAGGACGCGCCTGTACTTCGGCGTGGGACAGATCAGCAACAAGAACGGGTCGCAGTACGTGCTGGGCACCGGCACTGCCCAGGCCCCGGCCATGCTGGTCGGCTCGTCCAGCGGCAGCTCCCGCAACATCTACATGGGGGTCCGTCACAACTTTTGATGGCGACCGGCGGCACGCCGCTGCGGCCCCGCGATGGGCCGCGGTGGCTGGGCGCCGGGATCCCCGCATTGTTATCTCCAAGGTTTGGTGCCGGGGCAACCCGGCGCCTTTTTTTGTGCACGGGCGCCTGCCCGGGGAAAGCGCCGAGAAGGTGGGCAAGGGCATCGTCTCCCGCGCGAGGTCGGGCCGACCGTCCCGCGCCCGAGGCGGTGGCCAAGGTGGCGCGCATTGGGGGCGGCACAAGGAGCCTGCTTGGAGCTGCGCCCCGGAGCGGCGGCGCCGCCTTGATCGGCTCGCGCGGTGGCCTGGTGAGCGCGCGCCGCGGCCGAGGGCCCGTCGCGTCGTCCGTGCAGTCACTGAACATGGACTCTCCCGGACCGCCGATCCCCGGGACCGTCGGATGCGCTGGCGCGTGCCGTTCGGCCGCGCCGCCCGGGCTTTGAGCGACGGCGGGCGCCTTCTCGCGCAGGACTGCACGTTGCGCTTCGGCCTAGTGCTCAGCGATGCGGATGCGCTCGCCCGCTGCCAGGCAAGCGCGGCGGGCAAGGGCAGGACCAGGATCTCCGGAGCGCCGAACCGGTCCGCGTTGATGTCGAGCACGAACTGCGCTTCGTGCAACCGTGCCTGCACCCAGCGGTGACCATGCTGGCGGTCGTCGCCCGCGCGCCGCGTGGCGTGAACGCCTGGCCCATGCCCCTGGAGGGCGACGCGTCCCTTTGTGGCCGGCCACCGCCGACGACGGCGGAGACCTCCGAAAGGCGCGGAGCATGGCGAATTCATTTCTTCGATACAGCGAATAGGCCAGCCTGCGTTGCCGGGCACGCACCGGCCCCCCAGAATTGACAGCGGTCAACAAATCGTCCGCGACAACGAATCGCGGATATCGACAACCGCCCAGGAGACACCCCATGAAAACCTTCCAGGTCGCCGCGGCCCTCGCCGTGTCGCTCATTTGCGCCGCCATTCCGGTGCACGCACAAGCACCAGCTTCCCGTGACTATCCCAGCCGGCCGATCCGGATGATCGTACCGTTCCCCGCCGGCGGTCCCACCGACCTGCTGGCCCGCGTCGTCGGGCAGCGTATGGGCGAGTTGATGCGCCAGCCGATCGTGGTGGACAACAAGCCGGGCGCCAACACCATCATTGGCGCCGATGCCGTCGCGAAGGCGGCGCCGGACGGCTACACGCTGCTGATGGCCATCGACAACACGCTGGTGATGAACCAGTACCTCTACGCCAAGCTGCCCTACGATCCCGTCCAGGATTTCGAGCCGATCGGCAAGGTGGCCACCACGCCCCTGGTGGTCATGACCCACCAGGCCGGACCCCAGTCCATGCAGGCGCTGCTCGCGCAGTCCAAGGCCGGCGCCGCCGCAATGAGCTATGGCTTCGGCACCTTCACGTCCCAGCTCTCCGGCGAGCTGCTCAAGCGCACGCTGGGCAAGGAGGTGGTCTCGGTGCCCTACAAGGGCAGCGCGGGCACGACCCAGAGCCTGCTGACCAAGGACGTCACGTTCACCATCGACGGCATCACGACCGCCATGCCCCATTTCGAGAAGGGCACGCTGCGGCCGCTCGCGCGCCTGAGCGCCAAGCCCATCCCCACGCTGCCCAACGTGCCATCGATGGCCGATGTGGGGATCAAGCTGCCCGACATCGACGTGTGGATGGCGTTGCTGGCGCCCAAGGGCACGCCCGCTGCGGTGGTGGACGAGCTCAACCGCGCGCTGACGCAAGCCCTCGCGTCCAAGGACGTGCAGGAGAAGCTCCTGGGCGCCGGGCTGCTGGCCGACGCCAGCTCGCCGCAGGCGCTGCGCAGCTTCATCGCCTCGGAGGCCGCGAGGTGGCGTCCCGTCATCGCGGAAGCCGGCATCAGGATCGATTGACATTCACGAAGGAGATTCACCATGACCACGAACAGCCCCAGCCACAGCTTCGCCCCGATCGTCAACAGCGCCGCGGAGTGGCGCGCGGAGATGGCGCGCCTGAACAAGCCGGGCCAGCCCAGCTTCTTCCACATCCGGACCCAGTTGCCGAAGCAGGGCCGCACCAACCAGGTCCTCGGCGCGTCGCGCTACATGAACGTGGTGCTCAAGACCTACGCGAGCGGTGGCGAGAACGAGATCCACGCGCATTCCAACGAGGACCACGTGTTCGTCATCCTGCAGGGCGGCGCGGTGTTCCACGGGCCGAATGGCGAGACGCGCGAGGCAGGCAGGAACGATTGCGTGCTGCTGCCGGCCGGCACCTTCTACTGGTTCCACGCCAAGGAAGACCGCGAGGAACTCGTCATGCTGCGCATCGGCGCGCACATCGACCCCGACAGCGACGTGCTCGCGCGCATCGACCTGGAGGGCAAGCCCTTCGATGGCTATTCCGAGAAGAACAAGGAAGTGCCCGTGGTGCTGCACGAGGATCGGATCTTCGAATGAGCGGCCCGTCGCCTGCAACGAGCGCGCGAGCTTCCGCGGAGATTCCGCTGTGCCAGCCTCCCGATCCCGCTCCCCGCAAGCCCAGGCTGATCTGCCCGCCGGGGACCGCGGATTGCCATGTGCATGTCTATGGCCCCGCCGACCGCTATCCCGTGGCCGCGACGCGCGCCTTCGATGTGCCCGACGCCTTGCCGGCGCGGCTGCGCGCGCTGCACGACACCCTGGGCGTCGAGCGCCTGGTGCTCGTGCAGCCCAGCGGCTATGGCACCGACAACCGGCGGCACCTGGAGGCGGTGGCCGAGCTGGGCCGGCCGGCGCGCGTCATCGTCGCGCTGCGGGCCGAGGTGCAGGATGCCGAACTGGACCGCCTGCACGAAGCCGGCGTGCGGGGAGTGCGCTACAACATCGGCCATGCAGGTGCCGTCCCGCTGGCCGAGATGCCCGCGCTGGCGGCGCGCATCGCCCGCCTGGGTTGGCATGTGCAGCTCCACGTCATGGATGACCAGGGCCGAGCTCCGCTGGCCGAGATGGAGCCCACCCTGCGCGAACTGCCCACCGACGTCGTGATCGACCACATGGGCTCGCTCAGGCCGGGAGACGGCGTGGGGCAGCCTGGCTTCCAGGCGCTGCTGAGGCTGGTGAACACGGGGCGGTGCTGGGTCAAGCTGTCCTGCGGCTACCGGATGTCGGCGCTGCCTCCGCCCTACGAGGACATGGTGCCCTACGTCCAGGCGCTGCTGGCCGCCCGGCCGGACCGCCTGGTATGGGCCAGCGACTGGCCGCACGTCTCGTTCAAGGGCG
Source organism: uncultured Aquincola sp. (assembly GCA_937883885.1). Next base: position 31,204 of record CAKZXL010000815.1, read on the forward strand.
AGATGCCCAACACCACGGACCTGCTGGACCAGATGCTGACCTGGGTGCCCGACGGAGCACAGCGCCACCAGATCCTGGTGCGCAACCCCGAGCAGTTGTACGGGTTCTGAGCGGCCCGCCCCGGCGCCGCCGACCCCCTGCGATCAAAAGAAAGAGGAGACACCCATGCCCATGTTCCATCTGCTGCGCCGCGCGGCGCAGCGCGCCACGCTGCTCGTCCCGATGCTGCTGCTACCGGTCCTCCCCGCCGCTGCGCAGGCGCAGGCCGCGGCCAGCTTCCCCGCCAGGCCGGTGCGTCTGATCGTGCCCTTCCCGGCCGGTGGGCCCGCCGACGTGCTGGGCCGAGCGATCGCGCAACGCCTGTCCGAAAAGTGGCGCCAGCCCGTCGTCGTCGACAACAAGGGCGGGGCCAACACGCTGATCGCGGCGCAGGAGGCCGCCCGGGCCGCGCCCGACGGCTACACCTTGTTCATGCCCCTGGATTCGACCTACACGCTGAACCCGGCGCTGTATTCGCGGCTGCCCTACGATCCGATCAAGGACTTCGCGTCCATCTCGATCGTCGCCCGCCAGTCCCTGGTGCTCACCGCAACCGACCGGACACCCTTCAGGGCGGTGGCCGACCTGGTGGCTGCCGCCCGGGCCCAGCCCGGCAGCATCAACTACGGCTCCAGCACCACGTCCACACAGCTCGCAGGCGAGATGTTCACGCGGCAGAGCGGGATCAAGCTGGTCCAGGTGCCGTACCGCGGCGCCTCGGAGGTCGTCAAAGGAATGCTCTCGGGGGACGTCGAGGTCAGCTTCGACGGCATCGCCGCCAATGTCCCGCACATCCAGTCCGGGAAGATCCGTGCACTGGCCACGACGGGTCCGGTCCGCTCCGCGGCCTTGCCCGACGTGCCGACGCTGGCGGAGGCCGGGCTCAAGGGCTACGAACTGTTGATGTGGAATGCACTGTCCGCGCCCGCCGGCACGCCGCGGGCGATCATCGACAAGATCCACAAGGACGTTGTGGAGGTCGTGCAGCGCAAGGAAGTCAGGGACCAGCTCATGGTGTTCGGTCTGGAGACGGCGGGCACCACGCCCGAGGAGATGGACGAGACCATCCGGCGGGAGACCGCCAAGTACGCGCCCCTGATCAAGGAGCTCGGGCTCAAGCTGAACTGAAGGGCGCATCGGCATGACCGCCCCAGCACTCGACTACGGATCGGGCGGGCGCATCGGCGTGCTGCTGCCCTCCGTGAACCAGGCCGCCGAGCCGCAACTGCGCGCGATGCTTCCCGCCGACATCGCCATCGCGGTCACGCGGCTGAAGCTCGTGGACAGTTCGGAGGCGAGCCTGCTGGGCATGGCCCGGGATGTCGAGCCGGCGGCCGAGCTGCTCGCGGACGCGGGCGTCGACATCGTGGTGTTCCATTGCACCGCCGTGTCGACCTACAGCACCGAGCTGGAGGCGTCGATTCTCGCGCGCATCCAGTCCGCGACTGGGCTGCCCTGCGTGGCCACGTCGCAGGCCCTGGTGGCGGCGCTGCAGGCCCTGCCCGCGCGGCGCGTGGTGCTGCTCTCCCCGTACACGGCGGCCGTCAATGACCGGGAGGCGGCTTACTTCGCCGAGCATGGATTCGAGATCCTCGGCAACGCCGGCCTGGATTGCCGCACCGGCCGCGAGATGATGGCCATCGCGCCGCAGGCGTGGCATGCGTTCGCCACGCGCCATGCCCATGCGCGGGCGGACGCATACGTCCTCAGTTGCACCACCGTGCGGACGGCCGAGACCATCGAGGCCCTGGAGCGTTCCCTGGGACGGCCCGTCGTCACGAGCAACACGGCGGTGGCCTGGTACTGCATGCGCAAGCTTGGCGCGCTGCCGGGGGTTCCAGGCTACGGCCGCCTGCTGGCCCGCGCCGGAGCACCCTGACGCGGTCCGGGGCGCGGCCCGACCGCCGGAGGAGGGCGGGGTGAACCTCACAACCTCGCGCCTGGGCATTCCTGCCCTCGCACCGTGTGGAACCGGCAGCAGGGCGCCCGCAACACCGCGAAGGCGGGCTCGCGGACGCCAGGGGCCTTCGCGGTTCAGAAGGCTTCGGTGTCGACCTCGTTCGCGCTCTGCGCGCTGTAGCGCTGGCCGACCACGGTAAGTTCGTTGATCAGAACGTTCAGCCGCTCGATCACCGCGGCGTGCAGCCGCATGTTGGCGGCGCCCAGGTCGTCCAGCAGGTGTTCCACGCTCGTGGTGCCGGGAATGGGGACGATGTGGCCGCCCTGGTGCAGCAGCCAGGCCAGGGCCAGCTGTGCCGGGGTGCAGCCCGCGTCCCGCGCGATCCTGCGGTAGCCGTCCAGCAGCTTCAGGTTGGCCGCGTAGGCCTCGGGCGCGAAGCGCGGCATGGCGCGGCGGATGTCCTTCTCGTGGAGCGCACCCACGTCCACGAGTTCGCCGCAGAGGAAGCCGCGCGCCAGGGGACTGAAGGCAACGAAGGCCGCGCCCAGCTCGCGGCACGCGTCGAGCACCGCGATCTCCGGGTTGCGCGTCCACAGCGAGTACTCGGTCTGCACGGCGGCGACGGGGTGCACGGCGTGCGCGCGGTGCAATGTGGCGGCGGAGACCTCCGACAGGCCGATGGCCCGCACCTTGCCTGCCGCGACCAGCCGCGACAGCTCGCCCACCGAGTCCTCGATGGGCACCTGCTTGTCCCAGCGGTGCAGGTAGTACAGGTCGATCACGTCGGTGCCCAGGCGGCGCAGGCTGTCCTCGCAGTTGCTGCGCAGCGTGGCGGGGCGGCCGTCGATCACGCGGCGCGTCACGCCGTCCTCGCCCTTCACGCCGGCCATGCCGCCCTTGCTGCACAGGGTGATGCGCTGGCGATGGGGCCGGAGGACGCGGCCCACCAACTCCTCGTTGGCACCGAAGCCGTACAGCGCCGCCGTGTCGAACAGCGTCACGCCGGCATCCAGCGCCGCCAGCAGCACGCGCTCACCCGTGTCGGCGGAGACGGGCGCGCCGTAGGCGTGCGAGAGGTTCATGCAGCCCAGACCGATGGCGCTGACTTCGAATGGGCCGAGGGTGCGTGTCTGCATTGCGCTTCTCCCAGGAAGAACGCCCGCGGCGCTTGCCGTGCAGGCAGTGGAAACGATACAGTGCCAAATGGCGCGGACTCAGTTGAGTTGCCGTTCCAGGCCGTTCAGCACCTGGTAGCACGGCAGGACCTGTGCCACGCTGGCATTGGGCTCCCGGCCTTCCTTGATCGCGGCGAAGAACTCGCGGTCCTGCAGCTCGATGCCGTTCATGCTCACGTCGACCTGGCTCACGTCCACCGGCGTCTCGGGGCCCTTGCTGTGCGACTGCACCAGGTCGTCGTAGCGCGCGATGTAGGTGGCGGTGTCGCCGATGTAGCGGAAGAAGGTGCCCAGCGGGCCGTCGTTGTTGAACGAGAGGCTGAGCGTGCAGATGGCGCCGTTGGCTGCCTGCAGCTGGATGCTCATGTCCATCGCGATGCCCAGCTCCTTGTGAATCGGGCCCTGGATCGCGTTGGCCTTCACGATCGGGCTGCCGGCCTGGTAGGCGAACAGGTCCACGGTGTGGGCGGCGTGGTGCCACAGCAGGTGGTCGGTCCAGCTGCGCGGCTGGCCCAGCGCGTTCATGTTGGTGCGGCGGAAGAAGAACGTCTGCACATCCATCTGCTGGATATTGAACTCGCCCGCCTTGATCTTCTTGTGCACGTACTGGTGGCTGGGGTTGAAGCGGCGGGTGTGGCCGCACATGGCGACGAGGCCGGTCTGCTTCTGCAGGGCGGCGACCTTCTCGCCGTCGGCCAGCACGTCGCACAGCGGGATCTCGACCTGCACGTGCTTGCCGGCTTCCAGGCAGGCGATGGACTGGCTGGCATGCATCTGCGTGGGGGTGCAGAGGATCACCGCGTCCACTTCCTTGATGGCCAGGCTGTCTTCGAGCTTGGTGGTCACGTGCTGGATGCCATACTTGTCGGCCACTTCCCGGGTCTTGGCCAGGTCGCGGCTGACGAGGGAGACGACTTCGACACCGTCGATGTTCTTGATGCCGTCCAGGTGCTTGATGCCGAAGGCGCCGGCGCCGGCCAGGGCTACTTTGATGGTCATGGTGGGGGTCCTTTACGGGTTGATTCGAAATCAGCCAGCCTCAGGCGGGCTGATTCTCCAGGATCAGGTGGCCCACCGCGGTGTTGCTGGCGGGCACATGGAAGAAGCGGTACACCACCTTGGGCGCAGGTCCGCCAGCGACGTCGGCCATGGCGCCGCGGGCGATGAGCCACATCACCAGCTCGATGCCTTCGCTGCCGGCCTCGCGCACGTATTCGATGTGCGGCACCTTGGCCAGCTCGGCGGGCTCGGCGATGAGGCGGTCCAGGAACCGGTTGTCCCAGTCCTTGTTGATGAGGCCGGCGCGCGGGCCCTGCAGCTGGTGGCTCATGCCGCCCGTGCCCCAGATCTGCACGTTGAGGTCTTCGTCGAACGACTCGATGGCCTTGCGGATCGCCTTGCCCAGCTGGAAGCAGCGGTTGCCCGAGGGCACGGGGTACTGCACCACGTTGACGGCGAACGGGATGACCTTGCAGGGCCAGCGATAGTCGGACTGGGGGGGCTGACCGAACATCAGCGACAGCGGCACGGTGAGGCCGTGGTCCACGTCCATCTTGTTGACGATGGTGAGGTCGAAGTCGTCCTGGATGACGGACTGCGCGATGTGCGCCGCCAGCGCCGGATGGCCGTGGACGGCGGGCACAGGGCGCGGGCCCCAGCCTTCGTCGGCGGGCTGGTACTCGGCGGCCGTACCGATGGCGAAGGTCGGGATCATGTCCAGGCTGAACGCGGTGGCGTGGTCGTTGAAGACCAGGAACACCACGTCGGGCTTCTGGGCCTTTTCCCATTCCTTGGAGAAGTCGTAGCCCGCGAACAGCGGCTGCCAGTACGGTTCCTGGGTCTTGCCCAGATCGATGGCGGCGCCGATGGCGGGCACGTGGGAGGTGTAGACGGATGCGGTGATCTTGGCCATGTCAGTTGCTGCCCGTGGTTTTATGGCCGGCCTTGCCTTGGGGTTGGTGTTGCGGCTGGGCGTCGCCGTCCTCGCCGAGAAAACGGTTGCCCTCCGGGGAGCGGCCGCCACCGACCATCATGTTGCGGTATTCCTCCTCGGTCATGCCGGTCATGCTGCCGGCCATCTGCTGGAAGCTCTTGCCGTCGGTGGCGCCGATCTTGGCCAGGAAGTAGATGTTGCCGCCCGTGCGCATGCACCAGTTGAGGTCGCGGGCCAGCACGGCCTGCTTCTGTTCCTCGGTCATGGCCCATTCGTCGAGGTAGGCGCGCTCGTCGGCCTTGAAGCGCTCGCGGTTCTCTGCCTTCATCAGCGACATGCAGAACTGGTTGAGCCAGTAGCCTTTGCGGGACTGCTCGGCATCGAAGATGATGGTGCCGGGCACGTCGAGGTAGGGTTTGTCGAGGGACATGGCGCGCTCTCCTTACTTCGCCTCTTCGGGCCAATACAGGCGCATGGGGTTGTCCACGAGCAGCTTCTTTTGCAGCTCGGCCGTGGGCGCGATGTGGGGGATGAAGTCCACCAGCAGGCCGTCGTCGGGCATGTGGTCCTTGAGGTTGGGGTGCGGCCAGTCGGTGCCCCAGAGCACGCGGTCGGGGAACTCCTCCACCACCTTTCGCGCGAACGGCACCACGTCCTGGTAGGCCGCCTGCTCGCCGTTGAGCGCCTTCGGCCCGGTGACCGACAGGCGCTCGGGGCAACTGACCTTGCTCCACACGTTGGGGTGCTGGCGCATGAACTTCAGGAACAGCTCGAACTCGGGCCCATCGATGGGCTTGGTCACGTCGGGCCGGCCCATGTGGTCCACCACCACGGTGGTAGGCAAGGCCGTGAAGAAATCCCACAGCTCGGGCAGGTCCACCGCCTCGAAGTAGATCACCACATGCCAGCCGAGCTTGGCGATGCGGCCGGCGATCTCCAGCAGCTCGTCCTTGGGCGTGAAGTCCACCAGGCGCTTGACGAAGTTGAAGCGCACGCCGCGCACACCGGCGGCGTGCAGGGCCTGCAATTCTTCATCGGTCACCGAGCGCTTGACCGTGGCCACGCCGCGCGCCTTGCCACCGCTGGACAGGCAGGCATCGACCATGGCGCGGTTGTCGGCGCCGTGGCAGGTGGCCTGCACCACCACGTTGCGGGCAAAGCCCAGGTGGTCGCGCAGCGCGTACAGCTCGTGCTTCGAGGCATCGCAGGGCGTGTACTTGCGCTCGGGCGCGTAGGGGAACTCCGCGCCCGGGCCGAACACGTGGCAGTGCGCGTCCACGCTGCCGGGCGGCACCTGGAAGCGGGGCTTGCTGGGTCCGGCGTACCAGTCGAGCCAGCCTGGGGTTTTCGTGAAAGTGCTCATGCGGTGGGTTCCTTGAGAGATTGCAACAGGCGGTCGGCCTCGGCGCGCCAGTCGGCGGCGCGCGCGAATCCCGGAGCGCCGCGTTCGCCGAACGACCCGGCGTCCGCGCGGTCCGCCATCCAGGCCTGGCGCTCGGCTGTGCCCTGCGCGGAGAAGGCGGGCATGCCCGCTTCGCGCACCGTGTTCGCGGACTCGTGCATCTCCTCGCTGCGGCGGCGGCCATGCTCGATCACGCGCTGGAAGAAATAGGCGCCCTGCTTCTCCCAGTCGATGCCGGGAAAGGTCTCCTGGAGCGAGGCGATGACCGCGTCCTCCACGCCGTAGTGCCGCGCGGCCGTGAAGCTCTCGATCACCATCGCCTCCAGGCCCTTGACCATCACGCTGCGGCACATCTTGGTGGCCGAGGCCACGCCCAGCCGGTCGCTGACGACCTTGGCGACGAAGCCCAGCGGCGCGATGGCCTCGGCCAGCGCCCTGGCCGAGGCGCCGCCCAGCAGCAGCGGGACCTTGATGCGGTAAGGTGGAATGCTGGTCATCACCGCGCCTTCGACGTACCGGGCACCGGCCGCATCAATCAGCGCGCCGGCCGCCTGCTTGGCACCCGGGGAGGCCGAGTTGAAGTCCAGATAGAAGGCTTCCTTGCGCACCTGCGGAGCGCACGCCCGGGCCACGTCCAGCGTCTGGCTGGCGGTGACGGCGCTGATCACGAAGTCGGCAGTGGCCGCGAGCCGGGCGTGGCTGTCGAGCAACTCGACGCCATGGGCCCGCGCGTGCTCCAACAAGGGCCGTTGTAGCGCACCGCCGAGCTTGCGGTCGTAGGCCGAGACGCGCAGCCCCTGGGCGCGCAGGTCCTCGCAGAGAATGCGGCCGACCTCGCCGTAGCCGACGAGGCCGATGTGCCAGTCCTGCGCCGATGCGGGGATGGGCATGGCGTAGGTCCTCAGTCGATGTAGCGCAGCCCGGCCTTTTCGAGCCCGGGGCGCATGTTGTACATATCCAGGCCGAGCACGCCCGAGGCGAGCTTGGCGCGTTTCTCGCCCTCGAAGCTCTCGCGCTTGCGCGCGGCCTCGAGCGTCTCGGCGGCGCGCGCGGCGGGCACGCAGACCACGCCATCGTCGTCGGCCACGATCACGTCGCCCGGCGTGACCCACATGCCGGCGCACACCACCGGGATGTTGACCGAGCCCAGCGTGGCCTTGATCGTGCCCTTGCTGGAAATGGCGCGGCTCCACACGGGGAAATTCATCTCCTGCAGGGTCTTCACGTCGCGCACGCCGGCGTCGATGATGAGCGCCCGCGCACCGCGCGCCTGGAACGAGGTGGCCAGCAGGTCGCCGAAATAGCCATCGGTGCATTCGGAGGTGACGGCCGCCACCACCACGTCGCCGGGCTGGATCTGCTCGGCCGCCACGTGCATCATCCAGTTGTCGCCGGGCTGCAGCAGCACGGTGACGGCTGTGCCGCTGACCTGCTGGCCGCCGTAGATGGGGCGCATGTAGGGCTTGAGCAGGCCCACGCGGCCCATGGCCTCGTGCACGGTAGCCGAGCCGAGGGCAGCCAGGCCGTCAGCGGCTGCGCGATCGGCGCGGGTGATGTTGCGGTAGACAACGCCTAATTCGTACATGTCAGAGCCCCTTTGCCTTCAGTCGTGAATCGAGTCGGGAGAACACGCGGCGCACATTGCCTTCGTAGATCTGGTGCTTGTCGTCGCCGCTCAGGATCTTCGACGCTTCGATGTAGCGCTTGGTGTCGTCGTAGTAGTGGCCGGTGGTGGGGTCGATGCCGCGCACCGCGCCGATCATTTCGGAGGCGAACAGCACGTTCTTCACCGGGATCACGGTGTTCAGCAGGTCGATGCCCGGCTGGTGGTACACGCAGGTGTCGAAGAAGATGTTGTTCAGCAGGTGGTCTTCGAGCAGGGGCTTCTTCATCTCCTGCGCCAGGCCGCGGAAACGGCCCCAGTGGTAGGGCACGGCACCGCCGCCGTGCGGGATCAGGAACTTGAGCGTGGGGAAGTCCTTGAACAGGTCGCCCTGGATGCACTGCATGAAGGCCGTGGTGTCGGCGTTCAGGTAGTGCGCGCCCGTGGTGTGGAAGCACGCGTTGCAGCTGGTGCTCACGTGGATCATGGCGGGCAGGTCGTACTCCACCATCTTCTCGTAGATGGGGTACCAGTGGCGGTCGGTCAGCGGCGGGCTGGTCCAGTGGCCGCCCGAGGGGTCGGGGTTGAGGTTGATGCCCACCGCGCCGTATTCCTTGACGCACTTCTCCAGCTCGGGGATGCAGGTCGCGGGGTCCACCCCGGGGCTTTGCGGCAGCATGGCCACGGGCACGAAGTTGTCGGGGAACAGGGTGGAGACGCGGTGGCACAGCTCGTTGCAGATGGCCGCCCAGGTGCTGGAGACATTGAAGTCGCCGATGTGGTGGGCCATGAAACTGGCGCGCGGCGAGAACAGCGTGATGTCGCTGCCGCGCTCCTTCATCAGGCGCAGCTGGTTGGTCTCGATGGACTCGCGCAGCTCGTCGTCGCTGATCTGCAAATCGGCGACCTTGGGCATGGCGGCCGGGTCCTTGATGCCGGCGATCTGCTGGTTGCGCCAGTTCTCCAGCGCCTTGGGTGCCGTGGTGTAGTGGCCATGGCAGTCGATGATGAGGCTCATTGCGTTGTGCTCCTTGGATCTTGGTGTTCGGGTTCAGGCAGGGTCCATGCCCTGGCGTTGCTTGGCTTCGGCCGCCGCTGGCGATGCGAAGAAGTCGAGCAGCGCCTTGGCGGCCTCGGGCTGCTGGCTGGAGGCAGCGACGCCCGATGAAAAAATGGTGGTGATCTGGATCGCAGGCGGCAGCGGGCCCACGATGGTGATGCCCTCCACGTGCAGCAGCTCGCTCAGTTGCTGGAAGCCGAGCTCCACATCGCCACGTGCCACCAGGGAGCCCACGGGCACGCCGGGCGGGGCCTGCACCATGCGGCCGGCCACCTGGTCGGCAATGCCCCAGCGCTCGAACAGTTTCGCCAGCGCCACGCCGCTCGGGCCGGTGGAATAGCTGATGCTGCGCGCGGCCAGCACGGCACTGCGCACTGCGTCTTCCGAGCCGATGTCGGGCAGCGGCGCGCCCGCGCGCACCGCCACGGCCACGCCGGAGCGCACCCAGTCGGTCCTGCTGCCGGCCACGACGGCGCCGGCCGCGATGAGCTTGTCGATGGCGTCAGAGGCAAGCACCACCACGTCGAAAGCCTCGCCGGCCTGCACCCGCTTGGCCGCGTCCACGCCGCCCACGGCCTCGATGGCTGCGCGCTGGCCGGTCTGCTGCTCGTAGGCGGCCAGCAGCTCGGCCAACACCTGGCGGGTGGCCATGGAGGAGATTCCACGAAGCGGAGCATTCATAGGATTGTTTGGTGGCTAAGTATTTTGGGGTATTCTGCTGCAATTCCAGCTATACAAGAAGTGGCGGATTGGTCTACCAGATATCTCATTTGTCGATGGATCTGAAGCAGCTCGAGTACTTTGTGCGGGTCGCCGAAATGGGCAGCTTCACCCATGCCGCGGCGGCCCTCGGCATGGCCCAGTCGGCCCTGAGCCGGCAGGTGCGCCTGCTGGAGGTGGAGCTGCGCCAGAACCTGCTGGTGCGCAATGGCCGCGGCGTCACGCCCACGGAGGCGGGCCGGTTGCTGGTCGACCATGGGCGGGGCATCCTGCACCAGATGGCCCGGGCGCGGGAGGACATGGAGCGCCTGCGCGGCGGCGTCTCGGGCGCCGTCGCCATCGGGCTGCCCAGCAGCGTGGCGCGCGCGATGGCGGTGCCGCTCATGCGCGCCTTCCGCAAGGAATTGCCGGAGGCTCGGCTCTCGATCAGCGAAGGGCTTTCGAGCGAACTCCTGAGAGGACTGGTCAGCGGTCGCCTGGACATCGTCGTGCTCTACAACGGCCAGCCGGTGCGCGATGTGGATGTGTCGCACCTCATGGACGAGGATCTGCTGCTCGTGCGCGCCCGCCCGCGCGGGCTGGCCGAGGACCCGCCGCCCGGCCCCATCGCGCTCGCCGAGCTCGCGCGGCTGCCGCTGGTCATTCCCTCGCGCCCCAACGCGATCCGCATGCACGTGGAAGCCGAGATGGCGCTCATCGGCTGCCGGCCCGAGATCGCGCTGGAGATCGACGGGGTCGCCGCCATCCTGGACATGGTGGCCGACGGGGCCGGGTACGCGGTGCTGCCGCGCAACGCGCTGCTCAATTCGCCTGTTCCTTCTGCCTACAGCGCCCAGGTCATCGGTGCGCCGCCGCTGCGCATAGCGCTGTCCCTGGCGACCAGCCTGCAACGCCCCGCCACGCAGGTCCAGAAGACCACGCTGGACCTGGTGCGGCTGACGGTCTCCGAAGTCCTCCGGCCGGCGTGAAGGCCCGGTCGGCCCGGCTCGGCGTGTCCGATGCCCGCCGGGCCGTCCGTGGTGACAGCCTTGCAGGCCACGGCCTTTCGGCGCATATGGCCCGGTGCGGCGCAGCCGCCCTCGGCGAGATGCAGGACGCATGCGGGCAGTACCCCGCCCGGCGATGCAGGCCTCTGTCCGTGCGGAAGTCGCACCCGCGCGGCGGACTCACATTGACTGAGACTCAATCTATCAAGCGCGCGACAAAGTGTTTAGAGTCGCCTCGCAAAAAGTCAGCGCGACCGGCCGGCGTGGGGCTGCGGCACCGATCGCGCGCACCAATGATGGAGAGAGGCAGACAATGAACACTGAACCTACGGGTACCGACCGAGCGCGGCGCCGCACCTTTTCGTGCATCGGAGGGGTGCTCGCAGCGGCGGCCGTCGGATTGCCGTTCCGAGCGCGGGCGGCGGCGCGCGAGATCCAGATCGCGATGCTGCTTCCTTTGCAGGGAGGACAGGCGCGCCAGGCCGAGATGATCAGGCAGGGCGTGGACGGAGCGCTCGAACAGGCGAACCGCGCTGGAGGGATCCGGGGGCAGCCCGTCAAGCTCCTGGCCATCGACAACGGGTACCAGGCCGAGAAGACCGTCGAGGCCATCGGGTCGCTGGCGGCAAGGGAATCCGTCGTCGCGGTGACCTCTTTGTTCGGCGGCCCGATCATCGGCGCCGCCATTCCGGCGGCGACCCGCGCGGGCGTGCCGATCGTCGGCGTGCTGCACGGAAACGATGCATTCCGCCGCCCGGGGACCGAGATCGTCACCCATGTGCGAGCGACGTTCGACGCGGAGACCCGCGCGATCGCCGCGTTGTTTCCCACCATTGGCCGGAGCCGCTTCGCCGTGCTGCACGCGACCGACAACTCGGGCACGGCGTTCCGCGCGCAGTTCGAGTCGGTGCTGAAGGCGCAGGGACTGCCGCTCGTCGCCGCCGTGCCCTATGCGCGGGACGCCACCGACTACACCGAGCAGGCGCGGAGCATCGAGCGCAGCGGCGCCGACGTAGTAGTGGTCGGTGGCGTGACCGCGACCGGGATCGCCGCCATCCGCGCCAAGGTGGCGACGAAACTGTGGGCGCAGATGGTCTGCCTTTCCACGGTCGATGAGCGCTCGGTGTGGGAGCAAGTGGGCGCCGATGCGGTTGGCACGGCCTTCTCCAGCGTCGTGCCGAACCCCTATGCGACGCTGCTTCCCCTGGCGCGCGAATACCAGGCAGCGATGAAGGCCCGGAACTACGACCGGCTGTCCCTCAGTTCGTTCGAAGGCTACATCAACGCGCAGGTGCTGCTGGAAGGCCTGCGGCGCGCACCCGGGCTGACGCGCCCCGCGCTCCAGGCCACCCTGCGCGCGATGCAGGGGGTGTCCCTCGGCGGCGTCTCCTTCTCCGCGCCGACCGAGGGAAAGATCGCCAGCGGCATCGACGTGGCCGACATCCTGGTGATGACGCACAACGGACGCATGCTGCGCTGAGTACGCGGCCGGGACGGCTCGGATCCCAGCGCCGCTGCGCATTGGCGGCCGCGCCGCCGCGCGTGGAGCGACCGGCCATGTGCCCCGGCCGTACCTGCATGTGCCTCGGGGCGCGGATGGGTCTGCGGCGCACGACATCCGCCGGCGGGAGAGGAGGGCCGCAGCGGTGGATCGCTTCCGGCCGTACCCGCGGATCCCCCGCGTCGGAGGGCGGCGCGGGTGCGTCCGGGTTTGCGCGAGATCAACATTCGTCCAGGACGCCGCCCGCGGCGGTTGACGGCCGGCCGCGGCAGGCCTAGATTAATAGTTAGGCGACTAACAAAAAATCGCCTGCGCCTGCGGAGACGGCAGAACCTGCAGGGCCGCCCAGCCTGCATCCGCCGACGATGGCAGAAAGGAACGATCATGGACAAGCTTCTGGGGATTCTCGTGATTTTGACGCTTCTTGGCGGTGCGGCCACGCTGCTGTGGCTGAACCTGCAACCCGAGTGGTGGAGGCTCCGGCATCCCGGCGCGCTGGAACTGCGGAAGTTCACCGCCCGGCGTCAGGTGCAGGCGGCAAGGACCCAGGACGACCTGCCGGCGACCCGGGCGGCGGAAGTCCGGTGCACGTTCTGCGACCACGCGCCGGCATGCGCGCAGCGCCTGGCGGCCGGGCACACGACGCCGGTCAGCGAGTGTCCCAACCTGCCTCGCCGCTGAATTGCAGGACGCGCCCGGGTGCCAGCTTGGCAGTGCAGGGCAGCGCGCGGCGAGGCTAGGGTGCGCGCTTCGGCGCGTGGATGGTGCTGGCGCATGCGCCGAAGCCGATGCGTCGCGCTCCGCTGCGTTCGCACCAGGCGCGCAGGATGACGGTGTCGCCGTCCTCCAGGAAGGTTCTGTGCTCGCCCGAGGGCAGGGCGATGGCCTGCCGTCCACCGGCAGTCCGCTCGAGGAGCGAGCCGGCCTGTTCTGGATGTGGCCCGGACAGCGTGCCCGATCCGAGCAGGTCGCCAGGCGCGAGGTTGCAGCCGCCGACCGTGTGGTGGGCCACGAGCTGGGCGGGGGTCCAGTAGGCGGCCTCCACGAAGCTCGAGCGCGACAGGCGCGCTGGCAGCAGGCCCGACCGGGCCATCGCCTCGGTCTGGAGCAGCACCTCGAGCTGCACATCGACCGAGCCGCTGGCCCGGTTCCGTTCGGAATTCAGATAGGGCAATGGCTCGGGGTCGCCGGGCGCACGCGGACAAGCGGCCCGGAACGGCGCCAGCGCCTCAAATGTCACGACCCACGGGGCGAGCGTGCTGCCGAAGTTCTTGGACAGGAAGGGCCCCAGCGGCTGGTACTCCCAGGGCTGGATGTCGCGCGCCGACCAATCGTTGAACAGCGCGACCCCGAACAGGTGGCTCTCGGCGCTGCCGATGGCAATGGGCTCGCCGCGCCGGTTGCCCGGGCCCACCAGGAAACCGAGCTCCAGTTCGTAGTCCAGGCGCCTGCTCGGACCGAATTCCGGGTCGCCGGCCTCGGCCCTGCTCTGGCCGAGCGGGCGGTAGATCGGTTCGCCGCTGACGACCACGGAGGAACTGCGGCCGTGGTACCCGATGGGAACCCATTTGTAGTTCGGAAGCAGCGGTGCGTCCGGCCGGAACAACCGGCCGACGGCGGTGGCATGGTGGATGCCGATGTAGAAGTCGGTGTAGTCGCCGATGGCCGCGGGCAGGGCGTATTCGGCCGAGCGCTGGGCAAGAAGGCATCCCTCCAACCTGCCGCGCTCCGTGGCTCCCGTGCGCAGCGCGCGCGAGAGCGCCAGGCGCAGCGCCGACCACGCGGCGGGCCCCATGGCCATGAAGTCGTTGAGGCGCTTGCGCGAGGCGGCCACCGCGGCATCCCGCGCATCGCCGGCGAGTGCGCCGCTGGCGGCCGCGGCGGCCAGGTCGAGGATCTGGTCCCCGATGGCCACGCCGCCCCCAAACGGCCCGGAGGAGCCGCGCCGGCGGAAGACGCCGAAGGGCAAATTCTGGATCGGGAAATCCGTCGTGTCCTCGTTCGCGGACCCGACCCAGCTGCGCAGGTCCGGCGCGTGGGTTTCGTTCACCCGCGTCATGGCCGCGCCGGATCGAAGTGCTTCCCGAGGTTCTGCCAGCAGCGGAAATAGTCCTCCTGCAGCTGGGCGGTCTCCAGGGCGAACGTCGTCGGCCTGAAGACGTCGCACGACTCGAACATGAAGGCCATCGTCTCGGTGAGGTAGTCCGGCCGGGAGGTGTCAGCGGCACTGGCCTTGGCGAAGGTGTCGGCATCCGGTCCGTGCGCGCTCATGCAGTTGTGCAGGGACGCGCCGCCGGGCACGAAGCCCTCGGCCTTGGCGTCGTAGGCCCCGTGGATCAGCCCCATGAACTCGCTCGCGACGTTACGGTGGTACCAGGGCGGCCGGAACGTGTTCTGGGCCACGAGGATGCGCGGCGGGAACACCACGAAGTCGATGGTGTCGACGCCCGGGGTGTCGCTGACGGACTGCAGCACCAGGAAGATGGACGGATCGGGATGGTCGTAGCTGATCGAGCCGATGGTGTTGAACCGCCGCAGGTCGTACTTGTAGGGCGCGTGGTTGCCATGCCAGGCGACCACGTCGAGCGGGCTGTGGCCGATGCGCGCGCTCCACAGGTTTCCCTGGAAGCGCGCGACCAGCTCGAAGTCGCCTTCGCGGTCTTCGTAGGCCGCGACCGGCGTGCAGAAGTCCCGGGGATTCGCCAGCCCGTTGGAGCCGATGACACCGAGGTCCGGCAGCTTGAGGGCGGCGCCGAAGTTCTCGCACACGTAGCCCCGCGCCTGGGCGTCCAGCAGCCGCACCTGGAAGCGCACGCCCCGGGGGATCACGGCGATCTCCTGGGGCTCGAGCTGCAGACGGCCCATTTCCGTTGCCAGCTCGAGGCGACCAGCCTGGGGCACGAGGAGCAGCTCCGCGTCGGCGTCGTACAGGAACCGCGTCTCCATCGACCGGTTGGCGGCATAGAGGTGGACCGCGCAGGACGCGTTGCACGCCATCGTCGTCATGCCCTCGATGAAGTCCGTCGGCCGCTCGGGCATAGGAAGCGGGTCCCAGCGCAGCTGGTTGGGCGTCACGGGGCCGTCGCCGGCCCGGCTCGTCCACCGTCCCGCATCCACGAGGGCGAAAGGATGGTGCAGCGTCGAAGGCCGGATGCGGTAGAGCCAGGCGCGGCGGTTGGCGTGGCGCGGCGCGGTGAACGCCGTGCCGGAGAGCTGCTCGGCGTACAGGCCGTACGGCGCGCGCTGCGGGGAGTTGCGCCCATGGGGGAGCGCCCCGGGGAGGGCTTCGGTGGCGAACTCGTTGCACATGCCGGTCTGGTAGGCGGGTTGTGGTTCAGTCATGGCGATGGCCTGTCCTTGGTTTGATTCAACATGCGGCGGCGCTCCTGCGCCACGCAGGCGCCTGAGCGCACGACCTGGGCGTCTGCCGTGTCTGTTCAGAACGCGTGGCGCATGCCCAGTGTGAGCGTGGTGGAACGGTGGTCGCCCGCTCCCCCGAGCCCTGCGGGCTGCTGGGCCGATCCGGAACCCAGCGCGTAGCGCGAGCCGTTCTGGTTGCCGACCGCGCCCAGCGAGGCATAGGCCATCGTGCGCTTGGAGAGCGTGTATTCGCCGCCGATGGCCAGCCATGTGGCGTCCCGTTGGCCGGTGGCCGCCGCGTAGGCCGAGCGGTCGGAAATCCGCACGGCCTGCACGATGGCGGTGAAGGCACCGAAGGGCACGCGGGCCCCGAGGTTGATCAGGCGGAACTCGCTGGCCGCGGCGCCCGTGACGCCCTGGGCGCGGGCGAGCGCGCCGGTGCAGGTGCCGCAGCTGTTCTTTTCCGCGGTGTAGCCCGCGAAGATCTTGGCGGCGCCGAAGTCGTAGCTGCCCCCGGCGACGACGGCGTCGATCCGGCCGTTCGCGTTGTCCGCGCCCTGCTGTCGTGCCCAGGCCAGCACCGCGTCGACCGGACCGTTGCGGTAGGTCGCCGAGGCGCTGTAGGCGCGTCCAATGGTGGGCTGATTCTCCCCGGCCGCGGCCATGGCGCGAAACGTCAGCGGTCCCAGCCTGGGCGTCACGTAGCCCACCGCGATGTCGAAGCGGGCGCTGACGGCCAGGGGCAGCAGCTGGCGGGTCGCGTCGGTGCTGCGCGTGATGGCCAGATGCCCGCCGCTGCCCATCCACGAGAAGGCGTCGACGCCGGACTGGGCCACGTAGTAGGGCGTCGGCAGGCGCCCGGCCGTCACGGTGCCCCAGGCGGTGCTTGCCAGGCCGACGGAGGCTTCCCGGCCGAATGCGCGGCCGCCCTGGCCCAGGGTGCCATCGTCCAGATTGATGCCTTGCTCCAGGCGAAAAACCGCGGACAGGCCGCCGCCGAGGTCCTCGACGCCGCGGAAGCCGAGCCGGCTGCCCAGCGCGCCGCCCGACACCAGCCGGCGGGACGAGCCGGCGCCGTTGTTAGACCATTCGACCCCGGCGTCGGCCACGCCGTAGATCGTGACGCCGGACGCCGGCGCGCCTCCTTGCGCATGCGCGGGTGCGAGCCCGAGCGCGAGCAGGCCTGCGGCCGCCGCGGAAAGGGAATGCTTCATGGTTGTCTCCTCGTTGTGATGGGATGGGGCCTGACGGGCCACGCTGCGGGCGATGCGCTGCCCGGCGGGCGGGTGCTCCGCGCCGTCAGCCAGCTGCAATCGGGTGTTGGACGAAGCCGCTACGCGGAGCCCTTCGCCGCCCATGGTGGGCGTAAGGTGAAGCCTCACGCCGTCGATGCTGACGGGTGAGCCCGAACCACCTTGCGAGGAGTTTCCACCATGGTCGACGTGTCGCATTTTCCGCAGCCCTTCCTTGGCCAGTACCAGCTGCTCCTGAAGCATTTGAAGCTCAAGGGCCTGCAGCCCAAGACGATCGAGGCCTACGCGCGCGGCATGCGCCGCATCGGCGAGTACTTCTCGTACCGGGTCGATGGCCTGAGCGCCGAGCAGATGGCCGAGTACTTCACCGACCTGATGGAATCGCACTCCTGGAGCGGCGTCAAGCTCGATCTGTATGGCTGGAAGTTCTTCAACGCGCACGTGCTGGGCAAGCCCTGGGAGGCGCCGAACTTCATCCGCCCGCCCAAGGTCAGCCGGCTGCCCGACATCGTCAGCGTGGCCCAGGCGCAGGCGCTGTTCAACGCCACCCGGGTGCAGAGCTACCGGGTGCTGTTCTTCACGCTCTACAGCCTGGGCCTGCGCCTGGGCGAGGGCCTGGCGCTGACAGTGGCCGACATCGACGCCCAGCGCATGCGGGTGCACGTGCGCGACGCCAAGGGCAACCGCGACCGCCTGGTGCCGCTGCCCGACGCCACGCTGCGCCTGCTGCGCGGCCACTGGCGCGTGCACCAGCACCCGCGCCTGCTGTTTCCCAACCGCGCTGGCGGCGTGGCCGGCGCACGCACGGCTGCCAGCGCGCTGGACCGCGGCGGCGTGCAGCGCGCGCTGCACCAGGTGGCGCTGGGCTGCGGCCTCAAAAAAACATCACCCCCCACAGCCTGCGCCACAGCTATGCCACCCACCTGATCGAAGCCGGTGTGGACCTGCTGCAGGTGCAGAAGATCCTGGGCCACCACAGCATCCTCACCACCAGCCGCTACACCCATCTGACCAGCCACACCGCCGAGCACTGCAGCCAGGCCATCAATGCGCTGATGGACCGCTTCGAGCTGACCTGGGGAGCGGTGCGGTGATCACGCTGGCCAGCCTGATCGAGCAGTTCGGCCCTGCGCTGCGCGAACGACACCACCTGCTGCCGAGCCAGGCGCAGGCGCTGGCGGCCATGGCGCGCTGCCGCACGCGGTTTGCGCCGCGCATGCTGGCGCAGTGCACCGGCTGTGGTGAGCAACGCAGCGTGCCGCACTCCTGCGGCCACCGTGCCTGCCCGCACTGCCAGCACCACGACAGCCAGGTCTGGCTGCAGCGCCAGCTCAACGCGCTGGTGCCGGCACGCTACTTCCTCATCACCTTCACCCTGCCGCGCGAGCTGCGCGGCCTGGCCTTGGGCCACCAGCGGGTGGTGTATGCGCTGCTGATGCAGTGCGCCTGGCAGACGCTGGCGACCTTCAGCCGCAATGACCGGCACCTGCAGGCCACGCCCGGCGCTGTGGGCGTGCTGCACACCCACAGCCGGCGGCTGGACTTCCACCCCCACGTGCACATGGTGATGCCTGCCGCCGCGCTGGACACCGCACGCGGCCTGTGGCGCACCAAGTGCCGCACCACGCGCGGCAAGGGCGGCGGCTACCTGTTCAACCACAAGGCGCTGGCCAAGGTGTTCCGCGGCAAGCTCATCGCTGCCATCCGGGCCGCCGGGCTGGCGCTGCCCGACAAGCTGCCCACCGCCTGGGTGGTCGACTGCAAGAGCGTGGGCGACGGCAGCCAGGCGCTGCTGTACCTGGGCCGCTACCTGTACCGCGGCGTGGTGCAGGAGGCCGACATCCTGGGTGTCAAGGACGGGCAGGTCAGCTTCCGATACCGCGACGCCAGGACCGGCAAGCAGGCGCTGCGCACCCTGCCGGGCGAGGACTTCCTGTGGCTGGTGCTGCAGCATGTGCTGCCCAAGGGCTTGCGGCGGGCGCGCAGCTTCGGCTTCCTGCACCCCAACAGCGCCGCAGCGCTCAGGCTGCTGCAGGTGCTGCATCTGCGGCCCGCCCGGCCGCTGGCTGAGGCTGCGTCCATGCCGACCCGGCCGGCCTGGCGCTGTGCCTGCGGCCAGCCGATGGCGGTGCTGCGCCGACGCATGCCGGCCGAGGTGGTCAGCGACCAGCCTGTGGTGCACGACAAACCGGACAAGGCCAGCCCGATGCAAGCCACGACGATGCACTGACGACACGTCCACCATCGCCGGCAACAGGCCCACGACCGGCCTGTGCATCAGCTCGTCTGAAGGGTGGCGATTGCGGCATCGAATGTCCGCATGGCACGCCTGAAGACGCTGCGCCAAGCGGCTTCAGTCGCCGTCGCCAGCCCCCGGCGCCGTTCTGGCCGCTTGTTCACTCGCATGTATTTGCAGTGGCCTGCCCCGTGCAGCGCCAATGGCCCGGGCTCGTCCAACAAACGGATCAGACCGCGGCTTCGCGCGGTCTATCCTTAATCGTTAGAGGGCGGCGCGGCGGCGCCGGCGGCGGCGATCAGCCGCCGGCCTCGCCGCTGCGCCTCACTCGGCGCGTGCGCCGGTGTCCTTGATGACCTTGGACCAGCGCGCCATGTCTTCCTGCATGAGTGCCTGGAGCGCGGCCGGCGTCGATGGGGCGGGCTCCAGGCCCTGGGCTTCCAGCGCCGCCTTGACCGCCGGATCCCGCAGTGCCCGGCCCGCCGCCTCCTCGATCTTGGCCACCACGTCGGGCGGCGTGCCCGCCGGCGCGACCAGGCCGATCCAGACCTCGCTGCGGAAGGCCTTGAAGGGGCCGCCCGCGCTGGCGACGGTCGGGACGTTTGGCAGGTAGGGCAGGGGCTGCTCGCCGGCCACCGCGAGCGGGCGCAGGGCGCCGGTCTTGATGTGCGGGAGCACCGAGTTCGCGACGCCGAAGAGCACCTGGATCTGTCCGCCGATCAGGTCCGTGACCACGGGCTGCGCGCCGCGGTAGGGCACGTGCACCATGTCGATGCCGGCCAGGCTCTTGAAGAGCTCTCCGGTCAGGTGGTGCGGCGTGCCGACGCCGGCGGACCCATAGGACAGCTTGCCGGGCTGGGCCTTGGCCAGGGCGATCAGCTCCTGGGTCGACTTGGCGGCGAGGCCGGGGTGGACGACCAGGACGAAGGGCACGCGGCCCAGCTGCGTGACGGGAACGAATTCCTTCACGGGATCGTAGCCCGCGCGGCCGTCCGGATAGAGGAAGGGGTTGGTGACGAAATTGTTGGCCACGACGAGCAGGGTGTGGCCGTCGGGAGCCGCCTTGGCCGCCTGCTTGGTGCCAACGTTGCCGCCCGCGCCCGGGCGGTTGTCGACGATGACGGGCTGCTTCCAGTACTCGCCGAGCTTCTGGCCCACCGTGCGCGCCAGGGCGTCGTTGCTGCCGCCGGGCGTGAAGGGCACGACCAGCGTGACCGGCCTGCTGGGATAGCCGTTGGCATGTGCGCACAGTGCGATGCACGAGCCGAGAAGGGCGGCGGCCATCGCCTTGATCGCGCGGCCGGGCAGTTCAGTCTTCATGGGGTTGTCTCCTTTTTGTTTCGTGGAAGGGGCTTGCGGCTAAGCGGCGCCGCGGACCGTGTCGACCACCTGGCCGGCGTGCTCCACGTGCGAGCCGCGCCATGCGACATGCCCGTCGGGACGCACCAGGACCAGCGGGCGTTCGTAGGCTCTCGCCACGTCGGCCTGCTCGATGGATTCGAGGCGGAACGGAACTCCCCTGGCGGCAAAGGCCTGCGCGAGCGTGTCCGCCTCGCCCCGCAGGCCGCCGTCGAAGCACAGGAGCACGAAGGTGCGGCCGAACAGGTCGAGCGTCGAGCGGCCGTCGCTGAGCCAGACGTGGGGCGCGCGCGCGCCGGGCCGCGTCGTGGGGATGTACGTCGAGTACTCGTCCGGGGTCGGGGGCGTGCCGTCGGAAACGCAGATCGGCGAGCCCTCGTAGCGGTGGCCGATCTGCAGGCCCAGCGACTCCCACTCCACGCGCGTCGACTCGCGCAGGCGCCGGCCGAGGTCCCGGCGCACCTGCTCGCCTTCGGCGCTCAGGTCGCACACCGCCGCCGGGCTGGGCGTGTCCTGCCAGGCCCTGAAGTTCTGCGTGGAGAAGCCGATGTTGCGCTGCGCGACGGGCCGGCGCTCGGTCTCGTAGCTGCGCAGCAGGGCCGGGCCGCCCCAGCCGTTGAGGAGGCCCTCGAGCTTCCAGCCGATGTCCAGCACCTCCTGCGCCCCGGTGTTCATGCCCATGCCACCGGTCGGAGACATGGTGTGGGCGGAATCGCCCACGAGCGCGACGCGGCCCTCGAAGTAGCGATCGGCGAGCATCTCGCTGCGCCGCCAGGGGATGGCCGAATCGACCACGAACTCCACGTCGTCGCGACCGAGCGCGCGCCGGACCCAGGCGGCGGGGTCGAAGTTCGCGAGGTCCATCTTCTCTTCCGATCCGAGCACCGTCAGGCGCCAGATCTCGTTCCCGTCGACGACGGTCAGATTGCCCCACGTTCCCTCCGGGCCGACGAAGAGGTAGCGCTCGGCCGGCCCCATCTTGTGCTCGTGCACCAGTCCCGGCGCGTGGATCAGGACGTTCACCGAGTAGCTGAGCAGCCGGCCCTCCATCCTGATGCCGACCTGCTCGCGGACCTGGCTGGTAGCGCCATCGCAGCCGAGCAGGTAGTCCGCGCGGATGGTGACAGGCTCGCCCGTGTTCAGGTCGGTGACGGTCGCCGTGACGCCCTCGCCGTCCTGCTGAAGCGAGACGAAGCGGTGCTTGAACAGCAGCCTGGCCCTGGGTTCGGCGCGGGCGGCGTCGGTCAGGATGGGCTGCAGCCACAGCTGCGGGCAGCGCTGCTTCTTCTCGGGCGTCTCGGGCGGCGTGGGCGCGTCGCGCATGCTCGGGTAGCTCTCCCGATCGAGCAGCAGCCCGTTGAGCGACGTGCAGAAGACCATCGAGAGGTCGTAGTCGTCCGGGAATCCGCAGTCGCGCACGCGCTGCGCCAGCCCCCAGCGTCGGAACAGCTCCATCGTGCGCACCGCGATCAGGCCGGTGCGCGGGTGCTCGATCGTGCCGTCGCCCTCATCCACGAGGATCGACTCGATCCCCCTCCATCCCAGCTCGATGGCCATCGACAGGCCGATGGGCCCTCCGCCCACGATCAGCACGGGCGTCTTGATCTCTGTCCCCATGGGGTCTCATCCTTTCTCGTTTGGTTGGGGAAATGATCACCGGCACGCTCATCATTGTCTAATCGATATTGGAGAGAAATAGAATTCAGGATATGAATATCAAAACGTTCGACCTGAACCTGCTGCGGGTCTTCGACGCCATCTATGCCGAGCGCAATGTGTCGCGGGCGGCGAGCGTCGCGGGCCTGTCGCAGCCCGCAATGAGCAACGCGCTGCTGCGGCTGCGCAAGGCCTGCTCCGATGCGCTGTTCGTGCGGACCACCGGCGGGATGGAGCCGACGGCCCTGGCCGACGAACTCATCGGCCCGGTCCGCCAGGCGTTGGCGATCCTTCAGCAGTCGTTGGAAAGACCGAACGGCTTCGAGCCGAAGGCGTCGGAGCGCACGTTCAAGATCCTCCTGTCCGACGCGGGGGAGGGCATCGTTCTGCCGCGGCTGATCTCGGCGGTGCTGCGGGAGGCGCCGCACGTGCGCATCGAGGCGCTGCGGCGGCCCAACGACCAGTACCAGCAACTGCTGCAGAGCGGCGAGGCGGATCTCGCGATCGGCAACCTCGCCTTTCTGAAGTCGGGCTTCTACCAGCAGCGCCTGTTCGGCGATCCCTACTGCTGCCTGGCGCGCAAGCGGCATCCGTTCATCGGCCCCGGCTTCCCGCTGCAGGCGTTCCTGACGGCCCAGCACGTCGCCGTGGCCACGGGCAATGCGGACGACCTGGTGGAGCGCGCGCTCTCGAAGATGCGCGCCAAGCGCGACGTCATCCTGCGCGTGACCCACTACCACGTCGCGGCGGATGTCGTCGAGCGCTCCAACCTGGTCGTCACCGTGCCCCGCAACGCGGCGCGTAACGCCCGTGGCGTGCAGATCCTGCCGGTGCCGCTGAGCATTCCCGCGGCGGACGTGCGCCAGTTCTGGCACCGGAGGGCGCACAAGGATCCGGCCAACCAATGGCTGCGTGGCACGCTCGCCAAGCTCGCGTTCGACTAGGCCCGACGGGCAGGCTTCGGGTGCGGCGGAGCCAGTGCCCGGATGCGGCCGACCCCGCTCGAACGATGCCGGCGGCGAACCGGGGCTCTCCCCGTGGCTTGAGGCTGGCTCGACGGCGAGCCGTCGTATTGCGGATGCCCACCCATCGCGAACCGCGATCGCTGGGCAGGCGTCCCTCCGGCACCGCGCTTTGACCTTCATCAGAGGACCCGCGTATTCTTTCTTCGGCCTCCGCGACAGCTCGCTTTGCGTGTTGACACCTCCACCCTCGCCGGGTAACTTTGGTTTGGCAACTAACAATAGCGCTGCCATTGCTGGGCAGCGCAACGAAACAACCCGATGAAGGAGGATCCATGCAGACGAAGGACCAACCCGATGCCCAGGGTCAGATGCGGCGCAGTACAGACAAGTCCTTCGCGCAGGACCGGCAAGCAGCAGGAGCGGTGCATTTCCTGAGCGCGCGGCGGCTTCCCTCCCGCGCGGACACCTCCGCCATCGGCAGCCGCGACCGGCGCGCGGCATGCGGCGCTTCGCCGCTGCGCCGCAACCACGCCAGGATGACGGGCGGGCGTTCCATGGCCGTGTGCTGGAACGTCCGGCGCTACGGCAGTCCGGACTGCGCCATCCGCAGTCCCGAGGGCAGTGCAGGCCACACACCACGGGCCTACCCATGAAAAACGAGTGTCCTCCTTCGGCGGCGCAGGCCCGCACGGTGTTCGGCTTCGCCAAGCTGCCAGCCGCCTACGCGACGCTGGTGATGCCGCTGCTGCTCTCGATCCTGATGACCTTCGTGGTGTCGGCCGTGTCGACCCTGCGCAGCATCGGCCTGGCGCCCGGCTTTCTCTACATCTGGCTCAGCGCGTGGGCACTGTCATGGATCATCGCCTTCCCGACGCTGCTCTTCGCGCTGCCTCTGGTGCGCAGGGCCACCGCAGCGCTCGTGATGCGGGACTGACCGGAGGGAACCTCCTCGCCCACGCCCGCCGCGGCCGAGGGCTGCCTTACCGCGGAAGGTGCTGGCCCATGTACTTCGCGCGCGGCCGCAGCATGGCGCCCGTCAGGCGCTGCTCCATCGCGTGGGCGATCCACCCGCTGGTGCGCGCCAGGGTATGCAGCATCGCGCCGCTGCCATTGGGCAGACCCATCGCCTTGCACAGGATCACGAGGGCGGCGAAGACGTTCGGGTGCTGTCCCGCCTGCCGCGCGCCGGTCACCAGCGCCTGCACCTTCGGCAGATCCGGTCCGTGCGCGCTGAGGTCGTCTACGAGCTCGAGCAGCACGGCCGAGCGCGGGTCCTCCCCATCGTAGAGGGGATGGCCGAAGCACGGCAGCTCATTGCCCTTGAAACCCGAGGCCGCCGCCAGCGGCAGGGCGTCTTCGGGCGCCAGGCCGCAGGGCAGGGCGTCGATGAGCGCCTCGACCTCCACGGCGCCCCCGACCTGCATCGGCCCGGACTGGGTCAGCATCGCCGTGGCGACGCAGGCGTGCAGGTCCGCGCCCGTCGAGGCGCAGATCCGCGCCGCGAAGGTCGGTGCCGACAGCTCGTGTTCGGCGGACATCACGAGCGCGGCGTCGATGGCCCGCACGGCATCGGGCCGATCGCCCAGGCCCAGCCCGCGGGCGACGCACTGCGCCACGAACTCGCCGTCGCGGGGCGGGGAGAAGCGCGGCTCGGGGCCGAAGACGCCAGCCGGGCCCGCCAGCCACTGCAGCAGGCGGCGGCAGGCCGCGAAACCGGCCGCCTCCACGTCGTCCTCGGCCCGCTCGAACGCGGACAGCGAGGTCGTCAGCATCGCCAGGAGCTTGAGCGGCGTGACGTGCTCGGCCGATTGCAGCGCCATGCGGACCAGCGACTCAGGCTGCCGGGTGTCCTGCGGGGCCGGCCACGGGACATCGCGGGTGCGCGGCAGCCCCGTCCAGATGAGCTCGCTCGCGAACTCGAACGACCGTCCGTCACGCACCAGGTCGCGCGCGAGCACCCCCCGGTAGCGTGGGCCCTGGGCGGTGAGCTCGCTGATCCACGTCTGCGCGATCGGCTCGCCGTAGCGCAGCGACTGGGAGACCTGCGGCCCGCCCGCGCGGGCGACGGCCCGGCTCCTGAGCTTCTCGACGTCGGCCTTGCGGTAAAGCTTGGCCTTCACGCCCGGGCGCTGCTTGGTCTTGATGAGGCCGCGGCTCACGTAGGTGTACAGCGTCTCGCGGCGCACGCCGAGGATCGACATCGCTTCCGCGCTCCCGACGTATTCGACGTCATTGATCTGGCGGCGCTGGCGTGCGTTCTCGGAGCTGTTCTTGGCTGGCATAGGGTTCCTACGGCTATTTATATCGATTCTCACATCGATCTATACATAGATCAATGTATTGCCTAGTATTCGTTACGTTTACTCAACGAATCTTTTGAAAGGACGACCACGATGCAAGTAGCCGAACACCAACTCCTGGACCTGCGCCCCAAGTTCAAGGAGACCCGCAAGAAACTGCTCAGCGCCCGGCACCTGCCGGGCGAGGTGTACAGCTCGCCCGAGATCTACGCCATGGAGAAGGAGCAGATCTTCATGAAGTACTGGCTCTCCGTGGGACGCGTCGAGGAGATTCCCGATGTCGGCGACTACTACACCTTCCAGGTGATGAAGGAGTCGATCGTGGTGTCCCGTCCCGCGCCCGACCAGGTCGTCGCCTACATGAACCAGTGCCTGCACCGCGGCGTGGAGATCGCCGTCGGCCGCGGCAACGCCAAGGAATTCAGCTGCCCGTACCACGCTTGGCTCTACGACGTGAGCGGCAAGCTCGTCGTCGCGCCGGGCATGAAGGCCTCGGAGGTCGAGCTGAAGAACTGCAGCCTGCGCCAGCTTCACGTCAAGGTCTGGCGCGGCTGGATCTTCGTGAACTTCAGCGACGAGCCGATGTCTTTCGACGACTACATCGCTCCCTTCGAGCAGCCGCTGTGGTGGTTCCAGACCGACCATTGCAAGCTCGCCCAGAAGGTCGAGATCGACGTCAAGTGCAACTGGAAGTTCCTGGTCGAGAACCTGATCGACATCTACCACGTCGGCGTCATCCACAAGGGGACCTTCGGCGGCTTCGTGAAGGGCGAGCAGGTCCGCTTCAACCTGGTCGAGAACGGCGGCTGGCACACCCAGTACGAAGCCAGGCCGCACTCGAAGTCCGGCGAGCAGGTCTTCCCGACGCTGCCCTGGGCGCAGGACAAGCCCAGCGGGATCGCCTGCAAGGCGGGCATCTATCCGAACCTGAACCTGTCGATGCGTGCCGACAGCGTGCGCATGTGGCACATCTGGCCCATCTCTCCCACGGAGACCAAGGTCATCTGCTATCTGCTGTTCCCTGAAGGCGCCTTCTCGATCCCGAACTATGACGAGGAGATGGAGAAGTACGTGGGTTTCGTGCGCCAGATCATCGCCGAGGACGCCGTGATGGTGGAGGGCATGCAGAACACCGCGGGGTCGAAGTTCTTCCAGCCCGGCCCGATGTCGCCGCTCGAGGAGGCGCTGTATCACATGGAGAACCACTACATCGACGTGATGACGTCGCAGGCGTAGGGCAGCGGGTGCGGCAAGACAACAATCCGGGAGACACCATGGACGGTGAATGGATCAGGGTCGGCAACGTGGCCGACATCGACGAAGACGACACGCACCCGGTCGAGATCGACGGCAGGCGGGTGTGCCTCTACAACCTCGGCGGCGAGATCTTCGCCACGGACGGCACCTGCACCCACGGCGACGCGGACCTTTCGCTGGGCATGGTGGTCGATTCCTGCCTCATCGAGTGCCCCCTGCACGAGGGCACCTTCGACATCCGAAGCGGCCGGGCGGTGGGCGCGCCGTGCACGGATCCGCTGCGCTGCCATCCGGTCAAGGTCGAGCAGGGAGTCATCTTCCTGCGGCCCGCGCACTGAACGACGGCAGGGAGCACCCATGGATGTCGTCATCATTGGAGCCGGCCAGGCCGGCGCCTGGGTCGCCCGGTCGCTGCGCGAAGCGGGACATGAAGGGGGCATCACGCTCCTGGGGCGCGAGCCGCACGCGCCCTACGAGCGGCCCCCCTTGTCGAAGGCGGTGCTCAGCGGGGCGGAAGAGCACCCGCCGGTGCTGCTCGGCCCGCAGCAGTGCGACGCGCTGCGCGTGGACTTCCGGCCCGGCGTCGAGGCCGTCGGCATCGATCGCACCGGCCACCAGGTCAGCTGCGCGGATGGCTCTGCGGTCCGCTACGACAAGCTCGTGCTGGCCACCGGAGGGCGACCTCGGGCGCTGTCGTGTCCCGGCGCCGACCTGCCCGGCGTCCATGCGCTGCGCACGATCGAGGATTGCCAGGCCATCGCCAGGAAGCTGGTGCCGGGCAACCGGCTGCTGATCGTGGGCGGCGGGTGGATCGGGCTGGAGATCGCCGCGACGGCGAGGAAGAAACAGGTCGAGGTCATGGTGCTGGAGGCGGGGCCGCGCCTGTGCGCGCGGTCGCTGCCGCCCCGGTTCTCGGCGTTCCTGCTCGACAGGCACCGCCGGGAAGGCGTCGACGTCCGGCTGGCGACGACGGTCGCGTCGATCGAAGCGGGCCGCCAGCGCGCGCTGGCCGTGGAACTGCCTGGCGGGCCGCAGGAGTTCGACGCGGTGGTGGTCGGGATCGGGCTTGCGCTCGACACCGGGCTGGCCGAGGCCTGCGGGCTCGAGGTCCGGGACGGCATCGTCGTGGACCAGGCCGGCCGCACCTCCGACCCAGACATCTATGCCGCGGGCGACGTGGCCAACCAGCCGAACACCTGGGCGGGCGGCCGTCTGCGATGCGAGTCGTGGGCCAATGCCCAGAATCAGGCCATCGCCGTGGGCAAGGCCATTGCCGGCGGCGAGGTGGCGTACGACGAGATTCCGTGGTTCTGGTCGGATCAGTACGACCTGAACCTGCAGGTGCTCGGCGTGCCGTCGAACGAGCTCGAGGGCACCCTGCGCGGCTCCGCCGAGGAGGGGGCGTTCTCCGTGTTCCAGATCTCTGAGGGCAGGCTGCGCAGCGTGCTGTCGGTGAACGTGCCGCGCGACATCAAGGTGGCCAAGCGCTGGCTCAAGCAGGGGACCTGCCCGCCGCCGGAGGTCCTCGCCGACCGCACGGTCCGCCTGGACAAGCTCTGAGCGGGCTGCTCGCGGGGCGGCCCGGTGCCGCTGCCGCCTGCAGCCCGGCCACTGGGCGCGTGCGCAGGAGGGATCGGCGCGGGAGCGCCGACGCTATTCGACCCGCAGCTGCGCGGCGACCATCGCGCTCAGGCTGTTCGCGAACTCATCCACGCTGATCTTCTCGGCCCGGTACTTCCAGCGCTTGACGTACCAGTCCTGGATGACGCTCTGCAGGTGCGCCGCCAGCAGGAAGGCTTCCCGGTCGCCCATCTCGCGCACCTGCCGGATCTGCCGCGCCATGGCGGCCTGGAAATCCACCTCGGCGGCCCTGGCCACCTTGCGCTGATCAGCCTCGAGCACGCGCGACTCCATGTACACGAAATAGAACCACGGCTGCAGCAGCTCGGACATGAAGACGTGCGCCCGCAGGCTGCTGTCCAGACGCACCAGCGGCGCCAGAGACGCCTCGTCGAACCAGCGAGGGATCTCGCCGCCGATGTGCCGGATCAGGTCCTCGACCATGGCGGCCAGGGCGTCCTTGCTCTGCAGGTAGCCGTAGAGCCCGCCCATGGACAGGCCGGTGGCCTTGGACAGGTCCCGCAGCGTCATCGCGCCGAAGCCCACCTGGTTGGCCAGCTGGAAGGAGGCCTCGAAGATGGCCCGCAGATTGGCCAGCGCCACCGGCACGCGCTTGACCGTGATGGCGTGCGCGTTGCGCGCGTACACCAGCTCCCACAGCGTGTCGGGCGGGATGGGGTTGATCCGCTTGAACTGTGCGAAGGTGAATCGGGGCTCGAGACCGAGGGACAGGGGCATGGCGGGAAGGCGTGGACGCGGTCGGGTGGGGGGCGGGGCAGGTTGCCCGAATTGACCGCCGGTCGGGAATGATTGTAAACTCCCTCAAAAACCGAGCGAGCGCTCGGTGTTTATTTCGAGCGAGACAACCCCACATGGCCACTGCCACCATCAGCGAGCGCGAGCTCGCCTTCCTGCTTTACGAAGTCCTGGACACCGCGGGCCTGCTGCGGCGCGAGCGCTATGCCGAGCACTCGCGCGAGGTCTTCGACGCCACGCTGGAGACGGCGCGCCAGCTGGCCGAGGATTTGCTGGCGCCGCATCTGCGCGAGGGCGACGAGAACGAGCCACAGTTCGAGAATGGCCGGGCCCGCCTCGTCGCGCCGACCCGCGCGGCGTGGCAGGCCATCGCGGATGCCGGGTTCCTCAGTGCGCACTGGGAGCAGGCCGAGGGCGGGCTGCAGCTGCCGGAGGTCGTGCTGCGCGCGGCGATGAGCGCCTTCTACGCGGCCAACGTCGGCACGGCGGCCTATGCGATGCTGACGATCGGCGCGGCCAATCTGCTGCGCACCTTCGGCAGCCCACAGCTCCGGGCCCGCTACCTCGCGCCGCTGGGCGACGGCCGCTTCGCCGGCACGATGGCATTGACCGAGCCGTCGCAGGGTTCCGCCCTGGGCGACATCAAGACCTACGCCGTGCCCCAGGCCGATGGGAGCTACCGCGTTTTCGGCCAGAAGATGTTCATCTCCGGCGGCGAGCAGGACCTCACCGAGAACATCGTGCACATGGTGCTCGCGCGCATCCAGGGCGCGCCGCCCGGCGTCAAGGGCATCTCGCTGTTCCTGGTGCCCAAGATCCTGCCCGGCGAGCACGGGGCGGCGGACACGCCGAACGACGTGGCGCTGGCCGGGCTGCTGCACAAGATGGGCTGGCGCAACACCACCTCCACCGTGCTGTCCTTCGGGGAGAAGGGCGGCGCGGTGGGCTGGCTGGTCGGCCGCGAGCACCAGGGCCTGGCCCACATGTTCCAGCTGATGAACGAGGCGCGCATCGGCGTCGGCGTCATGTCCGCCAGCATCGCCTGGCGCGGCTTCAGCGAGTCGCTGGCCTACGCGCGCGAGCGGCCGCAGGGCCGCCTGCCGTCGAACAAGGATCCGCTGTCGCCGCAGGTCAAGCTGGTCGAGCACTCCGACGTGCGCCGGATGCTGCTGGTGCAGAAGGCCTACGCCGAGGGCAGCCTGGCCCTGTGCCTGTACGCCTGCAGCCTGTTCGAGGACCAGCACACCCATCCGGAGCCGCCGGCGCGCGCAGCGGCCGGCCGGCTGCTCGACGTCCTCACGCCGGTCGTGAAGTCCTGGCCTGCGCGCTACGGCGCGGCGGCCAACGACCTGGCCATTCAGGTGCTCGGCGGCGCGGGCTACACGCGCGACTACCCGCTGGAGCAGCTGTACCGCGACCAGCGCCTGAACATGATCCACGAGGGGACCGAGGCCATCCACGGCATCGATCTGCTCGGCCGCAAGGTGCTGGCGGAGCAGGGCGCGGGGCTGCGCCTGTTCGTCGACACCGTGCGCCAGGACGCCGGGCGCGCCTCCGAGGCGGGCCTGGGCGACGAGGCGGCGGCCCTGTGCGCGGCGCTGGACCGCCTGGTGGAGGTCAGCGCGGGGCTCGCCGCGCTGCAGCGCAGCGAGCCCGACCTCGGCCTGGCCAACGCCACGCTGTACCTCGACGCGTTCGGGCGCGTGACGCTGGCCTGGATCTGGCTGCTGCAGGGGCGGGCGGCGGCGCGCGCGCTGCCGGCCGCCAGCGGGGAGGCCGCCGACCACTACCGCGGCAAGCTGCAGGCCATGCGCTACTTCTTCCAGTGGGAGCTGCCGCAGACGCACGCCCAGTGGGCGTTGCTCGCGCGTGCCGACCGCTGCGCCTACGACATGCGCGACGCGTGGTTCATCTGAAGCCGCGACGCATTCCCTTTCCATCTCCACCGCAGGACCTTATGAGCCAGGCCGTCATCGTTTCCGTCGCGCGCACCCCCATCGGGCGCGCCTACAAAGGGGCATTCAATGCCATCAAGTCGCCCACGCTGCTGGGCCATGCCATCGGGCACGCCGTCGCGCGCGCCGGCGCCGGCCCGGACGAGGTCGACGACGTCGTCGTGGGCACGGTGCTGGGCGCCGGCACGGCCGGCATGAACCTGGCGCGCAACGCCGCGCTCGCGGCCGGGCTGGGCGTGGCGGTGAGCGGCCAGACCCTGGACCGCCAGTGCGCTTCCGGGCTCATGGCGGTGGCGACGGCCGCCAAGCAGATCATCGTGGACGGCATGCGGGTCGTGGTCGCGGGCGGCCAGGAAAACATCTCCGCGGTGCAGAAGGGCTACTTCGACTGGGCCTCGGCGGAGGCGGACCCCGCCGTCCAGGCCAAGGTGCCGCACGCCTACATGCCCATGCTGCAGACGGCGGAGTTCGTCGCCAGGAAGTACGGGATCGGCCGCGAGGCGCAGGACCTGTACGCGCTGCAATCGCAGCAGCGCACGGCGGCGGCCCAGCAGGCTGGACGCTTCGACGCCGAGATCGTGCCCCTGCCGTCGCGCATGGCCGTGGTCGACAAGGAGACCCAGGCCGTCAGCCACCGCGACGTGACCCTGGCCCAGGACGAGGGCAACCGCCCGGAGACCACGCTCGAGAGCCTGGCCGCGCTCAAGCCCGTGATCGAGGGCGGCAGCGTCACGGCGGGCAATGCCAGCCAGCTCTCCGATGGCGCCGCCGCCTGCGTGCTGATGGACGATGGGGTCTCCTCGTTTTCAGTGCAATAAGTGACGGTACGAAAAGCTAGCACTGGCGCGGAGGTGGTGTTGGTAGATCGTTGATTTCATTG